>NZ_JBKFBA010000015.1:106027-118204 GCF_053345925.1 Rhodococcus sp. C26F | reverse complement strand
GGGGGAGGCGAACGGCACCCAGTAGGCGGGTAGTTCCCGGATGCCCGCGATCTGCATGAAGTCCGGGACCGTCTCGCCGCGGAGCTGCGCGTCGGAGATCTTCAGGTGCATCGCCATGATGTAGGCGCCGAGGCCGAAGAAGACACCCTGGCCGAGGGTGAGCATGCCACCGCGACCCCAGGCCAGACCGATGCCGACGGCGACGATCGCGAAGCACAGGAACTTGCCGAGCAGGCCGAGACGGAAATCGGAGAGCACGGCGGGGGCGAGACCGAACAGGACGATCGCGGCGATCGCGAATCCGCTTGCGGTGCGTACGGGTCCGGGTCGGGTGAAGGTGCGGGTCGAGAGTGTCGGGGACATCAGACCAGGCTCCTCGTCTTGACGGCGAACAGGCCCTGCGGACGGACCTGCAGGAAGATCACGATGAGCACGAACACGATGACCTTCGCGATCGACGCGGTCGTGGAGTACTCGATGAACGAATTGAGCAGGCCCAGTGCGACGGCCGCGAGCACCGCGCCCTCGATACGGCCGAGACCGCCGATGACGACCACGAGGAAGGCGTCGATGAGATACGACTGACCGATCGTCGGACTGGTCGAGCCGATGAGCGTCAGGGCCACACCGGCGAGGCCGGCGAGACCGGAGCCGAGGAAGAAGGTGGTGATGTCGGTGCGGCGCGAGGAGATGCCGACCGTCTCGGCGAGATCGCGGTTGTGCACCACGGCCCGGATCCGTCGTCCCATCGGCGTGTACTTCATCGACGCGATCAGGGCGACCACGCACACCACGGCGAGGGCGAGGATGAACAGGCGGGTCTTCGGGACCACGGCCCCGAAGATCTCCACACCACCGGAGAGCCAGGACGGTGCGACGACGTTGACGGCGGGGGCGCCGAAGATGTCGCGGGCGGCCTGCTGCAGCAGCAGGCCCACACCGAAGGTGACCAGCAGGGTGTCGAGCGGACGGTGGTACATGCGGCGGATGAGGGTGACCTCGAGGATCACACCCATCACGCCGCCCACCAGGAAGCCGACGAGGAGGGAGACGAACAGGGACACCCCGGCCGACGAGATCACCTGCTGCACGACGAACGCCGTGTAGCTGCCGGCCATGATGAATTCGCCGTGGGCCATGTTGATCACGCCCATCTGGCCGAACGTCAGCGACAGCCCCAGCGCTGCCAGCAACAGGATCGATCCGATACTCAATCCTGTGAAGAGCTGTCCTACAAGGACATCCATGTCGTCTCCCCCTTCGGCTTCCGTGCTCAGTTACCGGACAGGCCCGACGCCCAGTCATAGGACTCGAGGTACGGGTCGGGCTCGATGGCGCCGTCGGACTCCCAGACGGTGTAGATCAGGCCGTCGCCGCGGATCTCACCGATGCGGGCGGTCTTGGTGATGTGGTGGTTGTCGCCGTCGATCGTGACAGTGCCCTCGGGGGCGTCGAAGGTCACGCCGTCGGCGGCTTCGACGACGTCGTCGACCTCGAAGGATCCAGCCTTTTCGACGGTGTTCTTCCACAGGTAGACCGAGGTGTAGGCGGCCTCCATGGGATCGGAGGTCGGCTTGTTGGCGCCGTACTTCGCCTTGTACGCCTCGACGAACGAGGTGTTCTCGGGGGAGTCGACGGTCTGGTAGTAGTTCCACGCGGTGAGCTGGCCCTCGATGTTCTGCGCGCCGATGCCGCCCACTTCCTCCTCGGCGATGGACACCGACACGACCGGCATGTCCTTCGCGTTGAGGCCGGCGTTGGTGTACTCGCGGAAGAACGCGACGTTGGAGTCGCCGTTGAGTGTGTTGAACACCGCGTCGGCGTCGGCGGTGCGCACCTTGTTGACGATGGTGGAGAAGTCGGTGGAGCCGAGCGGGGTGTAGTCCTCGCCCTTGATCTCGATGCCGTTGGCCTCGGCGTACGCCTTGATGATGCGGTTGGCGGTCTGCGGGAAGACGTAGTCGCTACCGACGAGGTAGAGCGACTTCACGCCCTGTTCCTTCAGGTAGTCCAGGGCGGGCACGATCTGCTGGTTGGTGGTCGCGCCGGTGTAGAAGATGTTCGACGACGACTCGAGGCCCTCGTACTGGACGGGGTAGTACAGCAGCGCGTTGCGGTCCTCGAAGACCGGCAGCATCGCCTTGCGGCTCGACGACGTCCAGCCGCCGAACACCGCTGCGACGCAGTCGGATCCGATGAGCTTCTCGGCCTTCTCCGCGAACACCGTCGGCTCGGATGCGCCGTCCTCGGAGACGATCTCGATCTGCTTGCCGAGCACACCGCCGTCGGCGTTGATCTCCTCGACGGCCAGCGCGATCGAGTCGCGGACAGTGACCTCGGAGATGGCCATCGTTCCCGACAGGGAGTTGAGCGAGCCGACCTTGATGGTGTCGCCCGAGGTGTCGACGCACGACGCAGCACCGGAGGCGGCCGTGCTGCCCTCGTCACCCGCGCGGCTTCCGCAGGCGGACAGCACGAGTCCGACTGCGACGAGTGCTGCGGGGGCCGCGATGGCGCGGGTGGCGAGCCTGGACCTGACAACAGACATGTAGAGCCCTTCCTTCGAAGGTGTGGCCGGAGAGGACCCGGTGTATCCGGGAGGCGTATACAGCGCTGTATCCGTGAGGCCACACAGTAGAAGGGAGTTGTTGCGCGGGTATATCTTCCGGTCACGGTCTCGTGACACAGATTTCGCGGGTGTTACAAAGTGCGCACAAGCATCAGCTACGGACTTCGCTATCCGCTACGGCAATTGCTGTAGCGGACAGCTGAAGGTGTAGCGATTACCTCCGGGCACGGGCGACGGCCCGATCGAAACGGGCGCGGACCACGTCGAATCGGAACAGCTCGGGCCACGTCCACCGCACCACCTCGAAGCCGAGATCGCGCAGCGCGTCCTCACGTCGCTTCTCCCGTCGGACGGCTTCGATCCCGCCGTCGTCGTACTTGCCCATGCCGTCGAATTCACCGACGACGCCTTCGTCCTCCCAGTAGAAGTCGGCTCGCCCGACGAAGAGCCCACCGGGAGTTCTGATCTCCTGCTGCAGGATCGGCGACGGCATGCCGACCTCCTGCATGCGCACCCGGCTGAGTGACTCGCCAGGGCTTTCACTGCGACCGTCGACGAATGCTGCCACCCGCCGTGCCGCGGCGATGCCCGTACGAGGGCCCGACTCGGCCAGGCAATGGGCGAGAGCTTCCGCGAACCCCGGCTGACGGGCTGCGGCGGAGTCACCCGCGATCACCGATTCGTCGAAGTCGAGCGTGCAGGCGAGGTCGACGACCGTCCGGGCCATCGACGTGCAGGGAACTCCGTCCACCTCCGAGCGGTCGTCGGTGGGGAGTGGCGCGACGTGCAGGTGGCGACTTGCGGTCCTGCGTCCACCACCAGACCTGTCGCGGCTGACGTGCACCCGCGTGAGGTCCGGCTTCCACAGGGCGAGTCCGTGCAGGACGGCGGCGGACTCGTGGCTGATCACGGTGTCGGCGGACAGGCGTGTACCGACGGATCGGACGCGCATGCGGTAACGGTCGAGGTCGTCGAGGGATGCGTCGGCGATGTACACCCCGGGTTCGAGTCGTTCGAGTTCACCGTTGCGCAGGGCTCGGCGGATCTCGGTGTCGCTGAGGCCGGTCGTCAGGGCGTCGGCGCGCAGGATGGGCTGCATGGCGACCACCGTGCCCCACGTCCGCCGCCGAAAAGCTGCGGACGACACGGATTCCGGTCGATCTGTGGATGAGTCGTCGCCCTGTGGACAACGCGTTCGCTACATCTTTCGTCATCCGCTACAGCAAATTGCGGTAGCGGATGGCGAATTCCGTAGCGGATGCGTCAGGTGGGGTCGAGGACCGAGCCCATCACGCGCTCGACGGCGATCTCGATGACGACGCGGCGGGGGTTGGGGCGGGGTTCGCGGTAGCGGGCGGCGTAGCGACGCTCGCCCTCGCGGACGTCGGCCTGCTCGCGCGTCACGCGGGCCGGGCCCTCGAGGGTGAGCCAGCGACCGCCGTCGACCTGGCTCACCACCGCGTAACCCCCGCGCTCGACGTTGAGGGTCTTCTGGGAGCCCTCGAAGGTGATGACGCGGGCGAGGCCGGCCTCGCCGTCCCACGTGAACCCGACGGCGACGACGTGCGGCGAGCCGTCCTTGCGGAGGGTCGTGAGCGTCGCGAGGTGGTACTCGGACAGGAACTCGAGTGCCTTCGCGCCTATCGCGTCGGGGGTGCGTGCCATGCGACGAGCCTACCGACGCTCAACGCACCAGATACGGCGAGACCGACGAGCGGTGCTCGTTGATGTCGATCTCCTTGCCCAGGGGCGGGAAGGCACGCTGCGGGCAGTTCATCCGCTCGCACACGCGGCAACCCGAGCCGATCGGCGTACCGGGGTTGGACTCGTCGAGGTCGAGACCGTCGGCGTAGACAAGGCGATGCGCATGCCGCAGTTCGCAGCCGAGACCGATCGCGAAGGTCTTCGACGGCTGGCCGTAGCGTGCGGCGCGACGCTCGACGGTGCGCGCGACCCACAGATAGCGACGACCGTCGGGCATCTGCGCGATCTGCGTCATGATCTTGCCGGGATAGGCGAAAGTCTCGTAGACGTTCCACAGCGGGCACGTGCCGCCGCTCGTGGAGAAGTGGAAACCGGTGGCGGACTGTCGCTTCGACATGTTCCCCGCGCGGTCGACGCGCACGAACGAGAACGGGACACCCCGCAGCTTCGGACGTTGCAGGGTCGACAAACGGTGCGCGATCGTCTCGTAGCTGACGCCGTAGAAGGCCGACAGGCGTTCGACGTCGTAGCGGAAGTCCTCGGCGATCTCGTGGAACTGTGTGTACGGCAGGATCAGTGCGGCCGCCCAGTAGTTGGCGAGCCCGAGTCGGGCGAGCGCGCGCGAGGCGTCGCTCGTGAACGAACCCTCCGCGACGAGGCGGTCGATGAGCTCCCCGCACTCCAGGTACGCGAGTTCGATGGCCAGCTTGAAGACCTGCTGCCCGCCGGAGAGCTGCGGCGCGACCTCGAGGACACGGGTCTCGGGGTCGTAGCGGTGCAGGATGTTCTCGCCGAGATCGATGCGCTTGACGATCTGCACGTCGTGGACCGTCGCCATGCGGCGAGCGATCTCGCCGCCGACGTCGCCGCGGTGGAACCGGATGCGGTTGGCCAGTTCCTCGGCCGCGGTGTCGAGATCGTGCAGGTAGTTCTGCCGCTGGTAGAAGTAGTCGCGCACCTCTTCGTGCGGCATGGTGATCGCACCGCTGCCGCTGCCGTCGCTGTACCTCTCCTCGGTCGCGACGGCGAGCTGCGCGGTGGTGTTGCGGAAGCGGCGGTGGAGATTGACCATCGCGCGCGCCAGAGTGGGGTGGGCTGCGACCATCTCGGCGATCTCCTGGGCATCGGCCTCGATGCCCATCTCCCGATCGAGCGCGACCTCCCGCATCTCCGCGATCAGACGGGTGTCGTCCTGCGAGGAGAAGAAGGTGGCGTCCACCCCGAAGACCTCGCTGATGCGGAGCAGGACGGGCACGGTCAGAGGCCTGACGTCGTGCTCGATCTGGTTGAGATAGCTCGCCGAGATCTCGAGGGTCTTGGCGAGCGCAGCTTGGCTGAGTCCTCGCTCGGTGCGTAGCTGCCGCAACCGGGCGCCTACATAGGTCTTGGCCATTCGCCCAGGGTAGAACTGCCTCACAGCCTTCGCAAGGTGGCGTTCGCAGCGTGTTAATCGACGGGCGCCGGGGGAGCCTCGAGACCGAACCACGAGCCTGGCGCGAACGCCTCGAAGTGGATCGACCCGGGGGACAGACCCGAGGCGACGAGATCGGAGCGGATGGCACGCATGAACGGGATCGGACCGCACACGTAGGTGCGGGCGTCACCCGGAATCGTCAGCCCGGACAGGGGAGTTCGCCCGTCGCTGCGGATCTCGTCGTACTCGGTGTAGCGCACGTGCAGCCGCGCGTCGGGCAACGAGTCGACCAGGATGCCGATCTCGGTCCGGTGCGGTTGCTCGTAGGGGGTGCGGTCGATGTGGACGACGTCGACGCTCCGGCCGTCGCCTCGGGACTGCAGGTCGCGCAGCGCCGCGACGGTCATCGTCACGCCCACTCCCGCCGAGACGAGCAGCAACGGTTCGCTGCCCCGCTCGACCACGACGCTGCCGAAGGGCGGCGAGACGAGGAGGTGATCGCCGACGCGCAGGCCGTCACACAGCACGGGGGAGACGAGTCCGCCCGGCACGCGCTTGACGGTGACGGCCCACTCGCCGCTCACCCTGCCGGGGAACACGGTGTACTGGCGGATCTGCTCGGAGCCGTCGGGCAGCGCGACCCGCACCGAGATGTACTGGCCGGGAAGGAAGACCGGCAGCGGTTCACCATCGACGGAACGGAGGTGGAAGGTGGCCGCGTGCGCGCCGTCGTACTCGTGCTCGGTGACGCATACCCGACGCCAGATGTCGCCGGGGGCCACACCGGCTCGCCGGTACAGCTCCGTCTCCTGCTCGACGAGCGAGTTCGCCATCAGTGTGTACACCTCGTGCCAGGCCACGGCGACCTGCGGTGTGACGGCGTCGCCGAGCACCTCGGCGATCGCGGCGAACAGGTGCGTCCGCACGATCCCGTAGTGCGCTGCCTGCACACCGAGGGACGCGTGTTTGGCGGCGATCCGCTCCATGATGGGGTCGATGTCGGTCGGTGCATGGGTGACCAGCAGTGATGCGAAGGCGGCGACCGAGTCGGCGAGTGCCCGTTGCTGGGTCCCGTTCGCCTGGTTGGTGCGGTTGAAGGTGTCCCGCAGGGACGGGACGGCCCGGAAGAGCCGGTTGTAGAAGACACGTGAGATCGTGCCGATCTCGGTGCCGACCACCGGCAGGGTCGCTTGGACGATCGACCGCGACGTACTCGAGAGAATGTCGACTCCTCGTGTTCGGGGGCTGTTCGGCCGGGGCCCGACACGCGAAGGCACTACGACGCGCCGGCCCCGATCCGGCCCGAGACATGTTACGGGTGGGATTCGAGGGGTCAATGGGGATCACAGCGGGCGGTCGGCTCGTGTGAAGGCAGTCACAGTCAGGTGTCCGATCCGTCCCGCGGTGGGTGATTCGGCGAGGCGGGGTCTTCCGGCGCGTGGGGCCGGACGGCGGCCGGCAAAAGCCGAGGTAGTTACTACTCGCGGGTAATAAACCTGTGCCCGATTCGGGTAGTTGGACCGACCATCGATTAGCAATCTTCGCAATGCCTGCAACGAAAATAGCCGAGATTGGCATTAGCAACAGGTAGACGGGCTTTTTGGTCTGTGTCATTGTCGTTCTTGTACATCCGAACGGCACGCAAAGGATGTGAAGTCGTACACGCGTACTGCTTCATCCCGAGCGGGGCAGATCTAGAGAGTGGAGATTTGATGTCGACCACCGGCACCCCGAGGACTGCAGAAGAGATCCAGAAGGATTGGGACACCAATCCGCGCTGGAAGGGGATCACCCGCAACTACACCGCCGAGCAGGTCGCCAAGCTGCAGGGCAACGTCGTCGAGGAGGCCACCCTCGCCCGCCGCGGTTCCGAGATCCTGTGGGACCTCGTCAACAACGAGGACTACATCAACTCGCTGGGCGCCCTCACCGGTAACCAGGCGGTCCAGCAGGTCCGCGCCGGCCTGAAGGCCATCTACCTCTCCGGTTGGCAGGTCGCCGGCGACGCCAACCTGTCCGGCCACACCTACCCGGACCAGTCGCTGTACCCGGCGAACTCGGTTCCGCAGGTCGTCCGCCGCATCAACAACGCGCTGCTGCGCGCCGACGAGATCGCCAAGGTCGAGGGCGACACCTCCGTCGACAACTGGCTCGCTCCGATCGTCGCCGACGGTGAGGCCGGCTTCGGTGGCGCCCTCAACGTCTACGAGCTGCAGAAGGCCATGATCGCGGCCGGCGTCGCCGGTTCGCACTGGGAGGACCAGCTCGCGTCGGAGAAGAAGTGCGGCCACCTCGGTGGCAAGGTGCTCATCCCCACGCAGCAGCACATCCGCACCCTGACCTCGGCTCGCCTCGCGGCCGACGTCGCGGACGTTCCGACCGTGGTCATCGCCCGCACCGACGCCGAGGCCGCGACCCTCATCACCTCCGATGTCGACGAGCGTGACCGCCCGTTCATCACCGGTGAGCGCACCGCCGAGGGCTTCTACCACGTCAAGAACGGCATCGAGCCCTGCATCGCCCGTGCGAAGGCCTACGCTCCGTACTCCGACCTCATCTGGATGGAGACCGGTGTGCCGGATCTCGAGGTCGCCAAGAAGTTCGCCGAAGGCGTCCGCAGCGAGTTCCCGGACCAGCTGCTGGCCTACAACTGCTCGCCGTCCTTCAACTGGAAGGCTCACCTGGACGACGCGACCATCGCGAAGTTCCAGAAGGAACTCGGCGCGATGGGCTTCAAGTTCCAGTTCATCACCCTCGCCGGCTTCCACTCGCTCAACTACGGCATGTTCGACCTGGCGCACGGCTACGCCCGCGAGGGCATGACGGCCTTCGTCGACCTGCAGGAGCGCGAGTTCAAGGCGGCCAAGGAGCGCGGCTTCACCGCTATCAAGCACCAGCGTGAGGTCGGTGCCGGCTACTTCGACACCATCGCCACCACCGTCGATCCCAACACCTCCACGGCTGCCCTGAAGGGCTCCACCGAGGAAGGCCAGTTCCACTAGGAACCAGCGCCACCGAAGAGGCCACCACCCCGCGGCGGGATCCACAGGTCCCCATGTCCTGCCGCGGGGTGCGTGCGTATCAGGGGCGGTTCTGTACCCGCGCACCCGATGGGTCCGCACCTGTACTTCCGGCCTCGGCCACGACCCCCACAACGAGAAGGAGCTGACGTGACCAGCGAAAAGATTCAGCGCGTCGGCGTGATCGGCGCCGGCATCATGGGCGCAGGTATCGCCGAGGTGTGCGCACGCGCTCATGTCGACGTACTGGTGTTCGAGCAGACCCGCGAACTCGCGGCGGCCGGACGCGCCCGCATTCTCCGGTCGCTGGACCGGGGTGTGAGCAGCGGGAAGATCACCGAACGGGAGCGTGAGCAGGCCGCATGGCGTCTGCGCTTCACTTCCGATCTCGGTGACTTCGCCGATCGGCAGCTCGTCGTGGAGGCCGTCGTCGAGGACGAGAAGCTCAAGAGCGAGATCTTCGCCGAGCTCGACAAGATCGTCACCGATCCCAACGCGGTGCTCGCCTCGAACACATCGTCGATCCCGATCATGAAGCTCGGTATCGCGACCGGTGCCCCCGAGCGTGTCATCGGCATGCACTTCTTCAACCCCGTGCCGGTGCTCCCGCTCGTCGAGCTCGTCACCACCCTGAAGACCAGCCCTACCGTCTCCAAGCGCGCCGAGGCCTTCGCCGCCGACGTACTGGGCAAGCAGGTCGTGCGGTCCTCCGATCGCGCAGGTTTCATCGCCAACGCACTGCTGGTGCCGTACTTGCTCTCGGCGATCCGGATGGTCGAGTCCGGCTTCGCCACCAAGGAGGACATCGACAAGACGATGGTCCTGGGCTGCGCCCACCCGATGGGTCCGCTCGCCCTGACCGACCTCGTCGGTCTGGACACCGTCAAGTCGATCGCCGACTCCATGTACGAGGAGTTCAAGGAGCCCCTGTACTCGGCCCCGCCGCTGCTGCAGCGCATGGTCGAGGCGGGACTCGTCGGCAAGAAGTCGGGCGCCGGCTTCTACGAGTACGCCGACAACGGCCGCACGGTCAAGAAGGCCGGCTAGCCAGGTAGCACCACCGCACACGGCGCCCGTGCCCGGCGACAGTGTTCCAAGCACTGGTCACCGGTGCACGGGCGCGATGTGCATGAGGGAAAGGTCGACGCCGACATGGCAACTCTCGCCGACGGATACGGATCGAGCATCCTCGGGTACCCGCGCATCGGACCCCGCCGCGAGCTCAAGTTCGCCCTCGAGGCCTACTGGCACGGTGAGGGCACACGCGACGAACTCGTCGCGGTCGCTCGCGAACTCCAGGAGAACACCTGGCGCGAGCTCGCAGCCACTGGTCTGACCCAGGTACCCGGCAACACGTTCTCCTACTACGACCACGTCCTGGACAACGCCCTGTTGTTCGGAGCGCTGCCCGACCGGTTCCGTCCGCTGGTCGACGAGCTCGACCCGCTCGATCTGTACTTCACGCTGTGCCGTGGACGCGAGGACTTCCCCCCGCTCGAGCTGGTGCGCTGGTTCGGCAGCAACTACCACTACCGCCAGCCCGAACTCGACGAGAACACCGTCTTCGAGCTGAACTCGGCGGCCGTGCTCGACGAATTCGAGCGTGCGAAGGCCGAGGGCGTCGAGCTGCGTCCGGTGGTGCTCGGCCCGGTCTCGCTGCTGCTGCTGTCGAAGGTCGCGCCGACGTCGACGAAGGAGGGTTTCCGCACCCTCGACCTGCTCGACGCGCTGCTCCCCGAGTACGAGAAGCTCTTCGAGCAGCTCGCCCGCGCCGGCGCGACCTGTGTGCAGCTCGACGAGCCGTCCTTCACCGAGGACCGCAGCGAGGAGGAGCTCGCAGCCCTCGCGAGTGCCTACGACGTGCTCTCCCACGCTCCGCTGCGGCCGCGTCTGCTCGTGACCGGTCCGTACGGGCATCTCGGTGAGGCGCTGCCGATCCTGGCCGCGTCGAAGATCGAGGCGATCGGTCTGGACCTGGTCGACGGCCGCATCAGCGCGGACGAACTGGCCGCCGTGCCCGGGCTGAAGCGCAAGCGCATCTACGCCGGTGTCGTCGACGGCCGCAACGTGTGGAAGGTCGACCGCCACCGCACGCTCGAGTACCTGAAGTCCATCGCCGCGGTCGCACCGGATCTCGTCGTGTCGACCTCGTCCTCGCTGTTGCACGTGCCCTACGACGTGCTCGTCGAGTACGACATCCCCGGCGACGTCGCCGATCGTCTCGCGTTCGCGAAGCAGAAGGTGGGGGAGGTGGTCTCCCTCGCCAAGGCGCTCACCACCGGAGCCGAGGAGCGGTGGCGCAAGCCGCCCGTGTCGGTGCACTTCAAGCAGAAGCACACCGTCCGTGCACGTCTGAACGCGGTCACGCCCGCTCATCGGGTGCGCGCGCCGTACGAGGAGCGCCGCGTCGCGCAGCAGAAGCGCCTGGATCTGCCGCCGGTGCCGACGGCGACCCTGGGGTCGTTCCCGCAGACCGCGGAGATCCGCAGGGCACGAGCAGAACTCGGTCGTGGCCGGATGTCGTACGACGAGTACGTCAAGCGCATCCAGGAGGAGATCGAGTGCACCATCCGTCTGCAGGAGGACATCGGTCTCGACGTCCTCGTCCACGGCGAACACGAACGCAACGACATGGTGCAGTACTTCGCCGAGCTGATGGAGGGCTTCGCCACCACGCACTTCGGTTGGGTGCAGGCCTACGGTTCACGTTGCACGCGTCCGCCGATCCTCTACGGCGACATCGTGCGCCCGAAGCCGATGACGGTCGAGTGGATCTCGTTCGCACAGTCGCTGACCGACAAGCCGGTCAAGGGCATGCTCACCGGTCCGGTGACGATGCTGGCGCGTTCCTACGTGCGTCAGGATCAACCGCTCCACGAGACGGCCGACCAACTCGCGCTGGCCATCCGCGACGAGATCACCGATCTCGAGCGGGCGGGCATCGCGATCATCCAGGTCGACGA
Organism: Rhodococcus sp. C26F; assembly: GCF_053345925.1. NCBI lineage: Bacteria > Bacillati > Actinomycetota > Actinomycetes > Mycobacteriales > Nocardiaceae > Rhodococcus > Rhodococcus sp. C26F. Next base: position 106,534 of record NZ_JBKFBA010000015.1, on the reverse strand, counting down.
ACCGGCCATCCGTGAACTGCTGCCGCTGCGGCAGGACGGGCGTGCCGAATACCTCGACTGGGCCGTCGACGCCTTCCGTCTCGCCACCGGTGGTGCGAAGCCGGAGACGCAGATCCACACGCACCTGACCTATTCGGGTCAGGCGTCGGTGGTCGACGCGATCGAGCGACTCGACGCCGACGTCACGGCGATCGTGGCGACGCGCTCGATCCGCTGGGTGCTCGAGGCGATCAAGGATCGCGCGCTCTCCCACGGTGTCGGTCCCGGTGTCTACGAGTCGCGCTCGGCCCGGATACCGGACATCGACGAGCTCGACGAGTTGCTCACCGAAGCGGCGGAATCGGTGGAACTGGACCGCTTGTGGGCCAATCCGGACGGCGGTCTCAAGACCCGTCACCACTGGCAGCTCGAGCCGTCGCTGCGCAACCTCGTCGCTGCGGCGCGACGACTGCGCCGCCGGACGGCCCAGCAGTCCGACCAGGCCGGATAACCGAACCGTCTCGACGA
>NZ_JBKFBA010000015.1:88726-106017 GCF_053345925.1 Rhodococcus sp. C26F | reverse complement strand
CGTCGTCGTGAGGCGGAGTAGTTGTGGAGGAATGACGTCCACAACCGGTACGACCACTGTCGCCGCCTACGCCGCCGCCGCGCCCGATGCGCCCCTGTCGAAGACCACCGTCGAACGACGTGCCCTCGGTCCGCTCGACGTACTCATCGCCATCGAGTTCGCCGGCATCTGCCATTCCGATATCCACACCGCCCGGAACGAATGGGGCGGAACCAAATACCCGATCGTGCCGGGTCACGAGATCGTAGGCACCGTCGCCGCCGTCGGTTCCGATGTCACGGAACACGCCGTCGGAGACCGCGTCGGCGTGGGCTGCTTCGTGAACTCCTGTGGCGAATGTGATCCCTGCCGAACAGGATTCGAACAGCACTGCACCAATCGGGTGACGGGGACCTACAACTCCGTCGACCGCGACGGCACCGTCACCCAGGGCGGCTACTCCACGCACATCGTCGTCACCGAACACTTCGTCCTGAGGATTCCCGACGGACTCGACCCGGCCGCCACGGCACCTCTGCTGTGCGCGGGAATCACCCTGTACTCGCCGCTGAAGCGGTGGAATGCGGGACCGGGCAGCAAGGTCGCGATCATCGGCATGGGCGGCCTCGGGCACGTCGGTGTGAAGATCGCTGCAGCGATGGGCGCGGAGGTGACCGTGCTCGGCCACTCGCTGTCGAAGCGGGACGACGGCCTGCGATTCGGGGCGGTCGACTACCGATCCACCGAGGACGAGTCGACCTTCAAGGAGTTGCGCGGGAAGTTCGACCTGATCCTCAACACCGTCTCGGTCAACCTCGACCTCGACCGCTACCTGTCGTTGCTGCGGCTGCACGGCACCCTCGTCGGCCTCGGCCTGCCCGAGAAGCCGCTGTCGGTGCGGGCGTTCTCGCTCGCGATGAACGATCGTGCGATGGCCGGATCGAACGTCGGCGGCATCCCCGACACGCAGGAGATGCTCGACTTCTGCGCAGAGCACGGCATCGGGGCGGAGATCGAGCTGATCTCCGCGGACCGTATCGACGAGGCATACGACCGTGTGGTTGCCAGTGACGTGCGCTATCGGTTCGTGATCGACGCTTCGACGTTCTGAGCGTGTCGACGNTCGACTACGTCAGAAGTTGTCGCCGAGCTGCTCGCGGAGCTGCGCGAGGGTCTTCGTGAGCAGACGCGACACGTGCATCTGCGAGACACCCACGCGCTCGGCGATCTGCGTCTGCGTCATGTTGCCGAAGAAGCGCAGCAGGACGACCGTGCGTTCGCGCGCCGGAAGGGCCTCGAGCAGCGGCCGCAGCGCCTCGTGGTTCTCGACCTCGTCGAGCGCGGCGTCGTAGTCGCCGAGGGTGTCGGCGAGGGTGAGCCCGTCGTCGCCGGACGGAGACGACCGGTCCACCGACACCGTCTGGTAGGCGTTGCCGGCCACGAGACCCTGCAGCACCTCCTCCTGATCGATGCCGAGTTCCTCGGCGAGCTCGGAGGCGGTGGGCGCGCGTCCGAGTCGCTGGGAGAGCTCGGAGGTGGCCTTGCTCAGGGACAGATGCAGTTCCTTCATGCGCCTCGGCACACGAACGGCCCAGCCGGCGTCACGGAAGTGCCGGCGCACCTCACCCATGATCGTGGGGACCGCGAAGGAGACGAAATCCGAGCCGCGTTCGGGGTCGAACCGGTCGACCGCGTTGACCAGGCCCAGTCGCGCGACCTGCAGCAGATCCTCGAAGGCCTCACCGCGTCCGTCGAAACGACGGGCGATGTGCTCGGCGAGCGGAAGGCACCGCTCGACCACTTCGTCGCGGATGCGGATGCGACCGGGGTCGCCCTCCTCGAGTGCGAGGAGTGTTCTCAGCGTTTCGGTGACGTCGGCGTACTCGTCGCTCGACCTACCCGTGTTGCGCGTCACCGATCGGCGCTGCCTTCGGCGATGGCCATGTCGATCGTGGCACGCGAGTCGTCGCTCGTCACCGAGATGGACTCGGTCAGCGAGTTGAGCACGTGCCATCCGAAGGAGCGCGGCTGCCCGATCGCGGAGGCGTCGTTCGTCGGTGCCGAGAGGCTGATGTGCAGCAGCGGAAGGGCGGCCCGGAAGGAGCACGCCAGAACCGCGTCCTCGGGAGCGCCCATGATCAGCCGCGTGGCCGCTTCGTCGACGGCGAGCTTCACGTCCGCCACGGTGTCGAGGTCGAAGTCGTGCTGCAGCGCGATCGCGGCGGCTACCGCTCGGAGCACTGCGAGCTGATCGGGATGGGCCTCTACTCGAAGTTCGACTACCGGGGGATTGTGGTCGCGTGCCGATTCGATCGACGCGGATTTTGCCATGAGCCTGATGTCTCCAGTACGGGGAGTGGGGGTACGAGCGGGTCGTGTCTGTCTGGTCGTCGGAGAGATTACCCAGATACCGCGAATTCAATCCATCCGCCGTGACCTGGGCAGGGGTCCGCAACATGCCCGAAATGCACGATCGACGTGTTGAGTGCCCGTGGTTCGTGGACTACTGTTGCGGCAGAAGGTTGAGCACACAGCCGAGAACACGGAAGCACCCCCGTTTCGGGAGGGTTCCGATCGGTCACCGGTTGTGCCTGTCTCGTAGGTCGTGCTTCCTGCAATTTTCGATGTTGGGAAGTGCTATGACAGTTCCTCAGCGAATTGCCGCACAGGTAGATTCCGTCCCATCCGGGTGGTCGGCTCGGCCGATCAGGTCCGACATTCCCGCAGAACGGGCCGTCGGCGCGGAATTCAGTGCGCAGAAGATCGAACCGGACCTCGTCTGGATCGACGTGCGAGGCGAGATCGACATCCGCAACGCACACGCTCTCCACGCGTTCACCCATCGGCAGCTCGAAGAATCGATCCGTATGGTCGTCGATCTCGGAGCAGTCGAATTCTTCGGTGCGGCCGGGTTGTCGGTCTTCGACGATCTCGACGAACGTGCGCGTGCCCTGAACGTCCGCTGGGCTCTTCTGAGTGGGCGGCCCGTGGAACGGTTGCTCCGCGTCGCCGATGAGGCCATCGCCGCCAAGGCCTGCAAGACACGTGAAGCGGCGCTCGCTGCGGTCGCTCCTGTGACCTAGAAGGATCGGGAGAGTCGACCACACGGCGTGGTACGCAATCCGCCACGCCCCTCCATACCGTTGCCGTTCGGGTTTCCCGGGCGGCAACGGTTCGTTCGGGGCCGCCTCCGATCCACCGACCGGCCCGACCTGCCCGTTTCGTCACTTCGACGCGGGGGAACCCGCTGGTGAACCCGAGGAGGTCGAGATGAGCACGAACGACTGGATTCTGCTGGTGATAGCGGTGGTCGTCGCGTTGGTGGTGCTGGCCGTGCTGGTGTGGACGCTTCGCAACCGGCGTGCCGAGCGACGGCGTGCCGAAGCCGAACGTCTGCGTCGCAGCGTCGAGGAGAACAGGCCGGGAGTCGAACAACGGGCCGCGTCGGCCGAACGCACCGAAGCGGAGGCCCGCCGCGCCGCGGCGGAAGCCGAAGCCAAGGCGGCCGAGGCGGAGCGGCTGCGCGCCCGCTCCGAAGACGAACGTCGTACCGCCGAAGCTGCGCGCACCGAACTCGACGAGCGTCGCCGCCGTGCGGAGGAGCTGGATCCCCGTTCGTCGGAGCGTGCCGATCGCGGTGACCACCGCGGGGATTCGGCTTCGGGAACGGCAGGTTCGCCGACGTCGAACTCGGTGCCCGGCGGCGAGGGCCGCATCGGCGATGTCGGCGGGGCGGGTGCGCACCGGAACGATCAGGACTTCCGTCCCTGATCGTTCCGGTGCATGTGCCGAGTTCGACGGGCGCTACTGCACACCGGTCCGTGCGGTCCGGTGTGCAGTACGCCGGACCGGCACGCACCGTTCGTAGGCGCGAAGGGTGTCCTCCGCCACGCGATTCCAGGTGTACCGAGCGAGCACGCGGTCGCGTCCGGCGATACCGAAGGTGGCGCGTGTCGTCGCATCGGAGAGGAGCCGGCGCGCGGCTGCCGCGACGGCCTCCGGGGAGCGGGTGGGCACGAGAAGACCGGTGGCGTCGTCGAGCACGGTGTCGAGCATTCCTCCGGAGGCGGTTGCGATGATGGGGCGACCACACGACATCGCCTGCAGGGCCAACATCCCCGACGGATCGTGCCAGGGGGTGGAGACCACGACGTCGGCGGACAGGAGCAGACCGGGCATCACGTCCCGCCCCACGTCGCGTCGGATCCGGACGCGTCCCTGCACACCGCGTACGCGTGCGAGCTTCACGAGACGGGACTTCTCCTGCTCGTCGGATCGGCGCGACAGGTACGGGGGAGCGGGATACGCGGCGATGACGAGTTCGGTATCGGGAAGGCCCGCCAGCGCTTCGATGGCGATGTCGAATCCGGAGCTCGGTTCGAGAGGACCGGCTGTGAGCAGACGATGCTTGCGGGTCCTCGTGGTGTCGGGAGCGGCGGCGGTGCTGTAGTGCGCGGCATCCACTCCGCTCGGCACCACCGTGGTCCGCGTGCGGGGGAGGCCCATGCGCGCCAGTTCGAACACCTCGTCGGAACTCGTCGCGATCATGCGCGTCGCGCCTCGGGCGATGAGTCGCTCCAAGCGGATTCGGTCGCGCGCGGATGCGTCCATCGCCGTCTTCTCCCGGATGCGGTGCTCGACCGTGCCGAGGGAGTGGAAGGTCTGAACCGTGGGGATGCCCAGCGAGCGGGTGGCGAGCTGCGTGGCCAGTCCGGACAGCCAGTAGTGGGCGTGGGTGATGTCCGGTGGCCGCTGGCGCCACTCCCGATCCAGGAAGCTCCCGAATTCCCCCATCGCAGAGGCGGTTTCGTCGGGACGCAGCGGGGACGGTGGTCCTGCCGGTACCTGCACCACCTCGTATCCACCGGGGGCGGAGATCCGGTCGGGGCCGTCGCGGTCCTCGCGGCGTGTGTAGACCACCACCTCGTGACCGGCCCCGGCGAGGGCGGAGGACAGTTCGGCCAGGTGGACGTGCAGTCCTTGCGGCGGCGCATCTGCGTGCGCGCCGTGACCGAGCAGGGGATTCACTTGTCCGGCAACCATCGCGATCTTCACCACAGCGGTATTCCCGTGTGTGGTGGGGGATAAACCGGTCACGGCGCGCCGGTACGAACCGAAATACGCTGCTGTCCCACCTGTTCGTTCGTGTGGGGTCGGTGGCTCCGGCCGCACAGGGCCGGGACGACCGGTCCCGGATCAGATGATGGCGCGGGCGGAGATGGTGGCGTAGACGACCATCAGCACCAGCAGTACCCATCCTGCGCCCTGCCAGATCGGCCAACGACCGCCGCGCTTCCACGTGCGGTAGGCCGTCAGCAGTGCGCCGAGTCCGCCGAGCAGGAGCACGAGTGTGGGTCCGAAGACCAGGATCTGGCGGGCGGGATCGGTGCACACCGCGAATGCGGCGTCGCTGCAGTCCTGTCCGGAGTTCGTGCCCCAGAGGATGGCGACGCCCATCACCACGAGCGCAGCGACGATTACGCCTCCTGCGTAAACGGTGGCCTTACGGGCCGTGCGGGGGTCGTTCCAACGTTTCTCCACATCCTGGGTCATGGCTCTCCTCACGTCGAAGGGCGCACGTGCGCAGCGACCGGCGCGGCGCCGAACGCGACTCCCCCTTCGGGTACCCCGGAGCGGGTCGCTCAATCGGGGAGGGGAGCGGGTCGCTCAATCGGGGAGGGGAGCGGGTCGCTCAATCGGGGAGGGGAGCGGGTCGCTCGATCGGGGAGGGGAGCGGGTCGCGCGATCGGATTCGTTGGTGCACAGTGAGGAACAGGTGATCGAAACGGCCGCGGAACTCTTCGAGGATCCCGGGGGTGGTCGAGATCTCGTGTACGAGCCGTTCGGCGAGTGCACGCAGCTTGACGTTCGTCTCCTGGGAACGCCACACCAGGATCTCGAACGCGCGCTCGGCCGGGATCGTGTACGCCAGCATGAGAGCACCCTTGGCCTGTTCGATGACGGCGCGGGCGTCCGCCAGTGAGCCCATCGCGGCGTCGACCGCTGCCCGCAGGTCCTCCTCGAGAGCGTCGGTCAGGTCGAGATAGAACCCCGACGTGCCGAGAACCGTGCCGTCCTCGTCCACGATGCGATCGCCGATCACGACGACATGTCTGATCGTGCCTCGGGTGTCGACGATCCGGTGCCGGCTGCTGAACGGTTCACCCGTGGTACGGACGGAGGTGAGAAGGGTCGTGATGTCCTCCCTGTCGTCGGGGTGTTTGTGCCGGAGGACGAGCTCGGTCGTGGGCTCGACGGTGCCCGGTTCGTAGCCGTGTATCCGGGCGACGGAAGCCGACCATTCCCACGAATCGTCGGTCGACAGGTATCGGAAGCTGCCGACGTGCCGGGAGACGTCGTCGGCGAGGATCCGGCTCAACGCTTCATCGGTGGGCGAATCGGTCATAAGAATGATTATGCCGGTACTCCCACACGATGTTTCACACCCCGGATGTACGGATGAGAGATGGTGCGTCCGTTACGACCGGATCATGTTCCTCGGTGCGTTTGTTCGGTTTCCGTCTCGGGTACTGCTACCCGGCCGGACGGTCCGGCGTGTGGGACGGATCGAGGTGAGATCGTGCGATTGTTGAGTCTCGTGGTCCTGGTCTGGTTGATCATCGGTGCGGTGGCGGCCGGTCAGCGCGGCTACTTCAGCGACTCGGACCAGAACTGCAGCAGTCTCGCGACGGTGGCGGTTACGGTGGTGGCCGGGCCGCTCAACTATGCGGGCGTCAATCCCGAGGTCGAGTGCGAGGTGCCGCAGCCGAGTCAGTAGGTCTGCTTTCTCTTCGGGTCTGCAGCTCTTCGAGGTTCGGGGCACGCGGGTCCCTCTCCGGTACACGCCGGAGANCCCGCGGCCCGGCTTTCGGTGACCTAGCTTTCGGTGGTCCAGCTTTCGGAGGCCGCGACGTGCGCACCCGAGGTGGCCCGCAGGTCCTCGAGGAAGGTGCGCGACCAGCGGGCGACGTCGTGCTCCATGACGTGCGCGTGCATGGTCTTCATGCGCCTCTTCCGTTCGGCGGGGTCCTCCTCGATCGCCTCCACGATCGCGCGCTTGACGCCTTCGAGATCATGCGGGTTGACGAGGAGGGCTCGGCGGAGTTCCGCTGCCGCCCCGGCGAATTCGCTGAGTACCAGCGAACCGCTGCCGTCGCCGTGGCAGGCGACGTACTCCTTGGCGACGAGGTTCATGCCGTCGCGCAGGGGAGTGACCAGCATGACGTCGGCGCCCGTGTACATCGCGAGCAGTTCGTCGCGGTCGACCGAGGCGTGGAGGTAGTGGACGACAGGGGAACCGAGCCGGGCGAACTCGCCGTTGATCCGCCCGACTTCGCGCTCCACCTGGTCGCGGAGTTGTGCGTACGCCGTCAACCGCTCACGACTCGGCGTCGCCAACTGCACCATCACGACCTTCTCGGGATCGAGGGTGCCTTCGGCGAACAGCTCGTGCAGAGCCTCGAGGCGTACGTCGATTCCCTTGGTGTAGTCGAGACGGTCGACGCCGAGCAGCATGACCTCCGGATCGCCCAGATCCCTGCGGATCTCGGCAGCGCGTTCTCGAATATCCTTGTCTCCGGAACGTTCCCGGAGCTGCGCGGAGTCGATGGAGATCGGGTAGGCGTCGACGCGGACCTGCCGGTCGCCGAGATCGATGGTGCCGCCGGACGAGGTCCCCCGCGGTGCCGGGAGTCCGAAGAGCCGGTTGGCGAGGTAGACGAAGTTCTGCGCCCCGCCGGGGAGATGGAAACCGACGAGATCGGCACCGAGCAGACCGTCGACGATCGCCTTCCGCCAGGGCAACTGCAGGAAGAGTTCGGTGGGCGGGAAAGGGATGTGGAGGAAGAAGCCGATGGTGACGTCGGGCCGGAGCTCGCGCAGCATCCGGGGAACGAGCTGGAGCTGGTAGTCGTGCACCCACACCGTCGCCCCGGGGGCGGCGGCGCGGGCCGCGGCCTCGGCGAATCGCTTGTTGACCGCGCGGTAGGTCTGCCACCAGCGGCGATCGAAGGTAGGTGGGATGAGCGCGTCGTGATAGAGCGGCCACAGAGTGTCGTTCGAGAAACCCTCGTAGTACTCCTCGACCTCCTGGGCGGACAGCTCCACCGGATACAGCGAGAGCCCGTCCTCCTCGAAAGGATCGACCGTCACGTCGGGAGTGCCGGGCCAGCCGACCCAGGCGCCGCTGTTGGACCTCAGGACGGTCTCCATCGCGGTCACCAGACCACCGGGGCTGCGTCGCCAGACCGGCGGGCCGCCGTCGGCCGGCGTCTCCATATCCACCGGCAGACGGTTGGCGACCACGACGAAATCGTCGGAGTTCGGCTCGTTCATATTCCCGCCTTCGTGCAACCGCCTTACGGCGAACCAATCCCACATGTTCGAAATCGACTGCTTCTTGTTATCAAGGCGGGTAGGGGGCCGCAAACCGCGAGCGCCGCTGCGGGCCTTCGACCAGCAGTTCTTCGGGAGATCAGCTCTCGCTCGGCACGGGAGCGGCCGAGTTGTCGAACATTTCGTCGATACGCTTCTTGATCTCCGCGGTGCTGAATCGAACGCCCTGGTGGAGGGACGCGGAGGGGAAGACGGTGGCGCCGGAAACGGGGCTCTGCTCGAGCATCGTCGAGGTCCTTTCGGAAAACAGCTGGATACAGACCGGAACCTCTGCGGTCGCGGTCGGTGAATTGACGAGGGCGGGCCTGCGGCGTGCGCCGCCCGAACAGTTCAGCTCGCGGGGTTCGCCGCGAAGAGATCGATGAGCGCCTTGCAGAACGCCGGCAGGTCGCCCGGGTTGCGGCTCGAGACGAGGTTGCGATCGACGACCACCTCCTGATCGACGACGTTTCCGCCGGCGTTGCGGATGTCGGTACGAACGCTCGGGTACGACGTGAGGGTGCGGTCGCGCACCACGTCGGCCTCGACGAGCGTCCACGGTCCGTGGCAGATCACGCCGACCGGGCGCCCGGAGGTGACGAACTCCCGCACGAACCACACGGCCTTGTCGTCCTGGCGCAGCTGATCGGGATTCGTGGTTCCGCCGGGAAGCACCAGGCCGTCGAAGTCGCCGGGGGAGACCTCCGAGACGAGGTGGTCGACGGTGTACTTCCCTGCGGCGTTGACGTCCTTCTCCATGGCCTGGATCTCGCCCTGCTCGATCGAGACGAGTCGGACGGTGGCGCCCTCGTCCTCGAGAGCCTTACGCGGCTCGACGAGCTCGACCTCCTCGACTCCGTTCGTCGCGAGAATTGCGACGGTCAGTCCGGACAGTCGTGCCCCATCGGCGGAATTCATGTTCGTGTGTCCTTTCTCGGCTGCTGTCAGAACTACCCGGCTCGGGTGGGTGTGAAACGCGGGCTCTCACGCCTTTTCCACCCTCGGCGTCACCTGGGGGAGAGGTTGCCGGTCGCGGGCCCCTCCAGCAGAGTGCCGTCGGCAGTGAATCGGGAGCCGTGCAGCGGGCAGTCCCACGACGACTCCGCGTCGTTCCACCGCAGGATTCCGCCGAGGTGCGGGCAGACCGCGCTCACGCGGTGCGTCCGGCCGTCGACCGTGGACACGCCGACGGGACGTCCGCAACTGCGTACCACCCGTCCCTGTCCTTCTTCCGGCTCCGATCCGGAGGACGTCGCGGCCTGCAACCAGCCCTTGGCCATGTGCAATGCGACGGTGGCATTGAGTTTGGCTGCGGTGGGAGTGCCGGTCACCAGTTCGGTGCGCCATGCCGCCATGGCGGGCGCCCACGCCTCGACCTCGGGATCCGGCGACTCCGAGAACCGGGACGCGATGATGTGGGCCGCCGCGACCCCGCCGGTCATGCCCCACTTGCCGAAGCCGGTCGCCACCCAGATCCGGTCGGCGCCGGGCAGGACGGGCCCGACCTCGGGGAGGCTGTCCATGTTCGTGTAGTCCTGCGCCGACCAGCGGTACAGCTCGTGGGCGCCGGGGAAGGTCCGTTGACTCCACCGCAGCAGGTCGTCGTAGGCGGAGCGGGTCGAATCGTGCCGGCCGACGACATGCCCGTTGCCGCCGACGAGCAGCAGTCGGTCGGCCGACGAGGACGTTCCCGTCGCGGAGGCGGTGCGGACCGAGCGGGTGGGACTGTCGGCGGACAGGAACATCCCCTCCGGAGGCCCACCGGGCACCTCGACGGCGATGGAGTACGAGCGGTCGGGTTCCACCCTGGCGAAGAATGCGCCACGGTCGAGGATGGGGATGCCGGTCGCGAGTACCACCCGGTCTGCACGGATGTCGCCGTCGTCGGTACGGACGATGCATCCTGCGTCCTCGGTGTCCACGGTCTTCACGCGACGCCCGACGAACACCTCGGCGCCGGCCGTGCGTGCCCGGTCGACCGCCGTGAACAGGATGGGCATGGGATCGACCTGCACCTGGTCGGGGATCGTGACCGCCGCGGCCACGCCGAAGGGCAGCGGGATCTCGCCGACCCGTTCGGCCGGCAGTCCGGCGGCGCGGCAGTGGTGGTACTCCGCGTCGATCATGCCGACGTTCGACGGGTCCTGCGCATAGGTATAGGCGTCCGCACGGTCGAAGTCGAGTCCGTGCCGCGTGCAGAAGTCGACCACCCACCGTTGCGCCGCGAGGGTGCCGTCGACGTATCCCTGACGGATCGCACCGGAATGTCTGCGGCCGATCTGCGACAGGCGCGTGCCCTGGAGGACGCTGACCTTACCGGTGGTGTTTCCGGTGGTCACTGCCCCGATGTCCCGGGCTTCGACCACCGCGACGCGCAGTCCCCGCTCGGCGAGGAGCAGGGCGGTCACGGTGCCCGTGATCCCGGCGCCGACGACCACGACGTCGTAGCGCTCCCGGCGGGCCGTCCAGTCGTCGTACGTCGCAGTCCGGTCGGACATCGCGGTCCGCGAGGCGCGATCCCGCCAGAGGGACACCGTGGTCTCGGTAGGCATACGCGCTGGTTACCCTCCCCGACCAGGTCGGTAAACGGGTCCTGTGGGAGGGCGCAGCGCCCGACTTTGCCGGTTCGTTACCCGAAACCGGGTGTTTCGATTCCGGACAAGCGTGGGTAAACCGCAGTACCACGCCTCGTAAGACGAAAGAAATCAACCGGTTTCGTGGGGTGATCCACGGGAGGTTCCAGTGCTGTCTTCGGAGATCGACGATTTCGGTGGATGTGAAGGCGTCAGCCGCACCCACCGAGGCGGTAGCGTGCGCTCCCGAGTCGTTCGGGGCGCGGTGCGCGCACTCGCGAAGCCGGTCGTCGGGGCATGGATGGCCCGGCCGGACCTCGCGTGGCCACTGTCGATCGTCGACGGCGCTGCGTCCCTGCTCCCCAAGCCCTCCGGAGCGCAGTACGTGGACGTCGACCTGGGCACGTGCAGCGCCGAGTGGATCCGCGCGGAAGGACGATCGACCAAGCGCGCGGTGCTGTATCTCCACGGCGGCGCTTTCCTGATGTGCGGACTGAACACTCACCGTTCGCTCGCCGTGAGCCTGTCGGATCGCGCCGACGGCGCGGTTCTCAGCGTCGACTACCGGATGCTGCCGAACGCTCCGATCGCGCACGCGGTGGACGACGCGGTACGCGGCTACGAGTGGTTGTGCGAGAAGGGCTATCGCGGAGAGGACATCGTCATCGCAGGCGACTCCGCCGGTGGATACCTGTCGTTCATGACGGCCCTGGCCATCGCGGAATCCGACCTGCCCCGCCCGGCCGGAATCGTCGCGCTGTCGCCGCTCGTCGACCTCGATTCGGATCGTCGCGCCGAACACGACATGCAGGCGGCCTGCCCCATGTTCCCCGGATCGGCCGTGCAGTCGCTCGTGCGCTACATCGAGGGCACCCATACCCGCCTGACGGTCGACGGGGAGCCCGGACCGCTGATGTGCCCGCTGGACAACGACCTCAGTGTGCTCCCGCCCGTGATGATCCACGCCGGTCACGACGAATTGCTGCGCAGCGACGCCGAATCCATGGCCCGGGCCGTCCGGGAGGCCGGCGTGAGCTGCGACCTGCACCTGTGGCGACACCAGGTGCACGCGTTCCCGATCTTCGCCGACAGTCTTCCCGAGAGTCGGCGTGCGATCGCCGAGGCCGGCAGGTTCGTGCAGTCCGTGACGGATACGGCCGGTCGCGCGGAAGGGTCCGTCGTGATGCCGATCTCCGGCTACGTCTCGAATTCCGCAGTGGCCTGAGAACCGCAGTGGCCTGGGAAGTGCAGTGGCCTGAGAGCTGCAGTGTCTGAGAATCGCAGGGCCTGAGTATCTTTCACAGTCGGGGCCGCNCCGAGCGGGATCCGATCCTACTGCTGCGAACTGTCCGAGTGGGCGAACTCCAGAGTGCCGAGATCGGCCTCCGCCACCTCGAAAGGCATCGTCAGCACGGTCGCGGTCGCCCATCCCTGGCACACGAGAACGGCGTCGCTGTCGTTGGATTCGTCGAGTTCGACCGCCCGGAAGGTGATCGGCAGGGCGCGGGAGATGTCGCCGTCGTCCTCGACCTCCCCGATCTCTGCTTGAACGGCGCCGAACTCCGCCAGCGGAGCGCTCCGCAATCCACGCAACTCGTGGACGGGTATGTCGGGGATGTTGACGTTGAGAACCGCACCCGGACGGCTGTTTTCGATCGCCCAGTCGAGAGCTCGACGTGCCACCAGTTCGGCGGTCTCCCATTGCGAGGGAGCGGTGCCGTTGAGCGAGAAAGCAACTGCGCGAGCGCCGTGGCTGGCAGCGGTCAGCGCCGCACCGACCGTGCCCGAGTGCAGGATCGCGTGACCGGTGTTGGGGCCCAGGTTGATTCCGGACAACACGATGTCCGGTGCCGTCCCGAACGCGCCGTACGAGGCGAGGAAGGTGATCAGCGCCGGAGAGGCCTCCACCGCATAGGATTCCACCTCGGGCAGGTCGTCGATCGGGCGACGGCTGAGCAGGAGTTTTCCCTCGTCCTGGAGTGCGGTCAACGATGCGCTCGCGCCGCTGCGCTCGACATGGGGCGCCGCGACCTGCACGTCGAATCCCGCCTCGACGGCGAGGCGGGCGAGCAGAGCGAGACCGGGGCTGTCGATGCCGTCGTCGTTGACGATCAGTGCTTTCATGAACGCTTCCCCTTCACCTTCCGGACCTCCACCTTCTCGGCCATCTTCTCCACCGCGCCACGATGCCCCGTCGCCAGACCGCGGCGCGTGACGTTGACCGCACCTGCTGCGGCGCCGAGACGCAGCGCGTCCTCGAACTTCGCGCCCGCGGCGTAGGCCGACGCGATGCCGGCGGTCATCGAGTCACCGGCACCGTGGTGGTCCACCGTCTGCACCGAGGGCGCCTCCACCTCCCAGATGGTTCCGTTGTCCAGTGCGATCGCCGGATCGCCGGCGCGGGAGATCACCACCGAAGCGGCGCCTTCGTCGTGGAGACGGTGCATTGCCTCGATGAGATCGTCGAGATCCTCGGACTTCGCGCGACCGTCCTCGATGAGATCCTCGTGGCTCACCTTCAGCACGGTCACCCCGCCTTCGAGGGCCGCACCGAGAGTGGGGCCGGACAGGTCGGCGACGACCGGGATACCGAGGGCTCCCAGATCCGAGCACAGCCGCGTGTACACCTCCGTCGGCACGGCGTCGTCGCAGTGCGGTCCGCCCAGCATCGCGACCTTCGCGCACATCGCCGACGCCAGCGACGCGCTGAACAGATCGTCGGTCTCGTGCCGGGTGAGCGCCGGCGGGTCGATCTCCACGATCTCCTTCCGTTCGCCCTCGCGACGGTCGTGGATGTAGGAACCGTTGGGTGACGCGGTCTCCACGGCATGCACCGTCACGCCTTCGCGGTTCATCATGTCGACGAGGATCGTGCCGGACTCGCCGCCGAACGGTCCGCACAGATGCACGTCCATTCCCAGGGTCGCCGCCATGCGGCCGATCCAGAATCCCTGCCCGCCGGGATGGACGTGCAGCTCGGTGCTTCCGTCGGGTGCCTTCTCGAGGGTCACCGTGAGGAGCGGGGACGGCGCGAAGACGAAGGCGTACGGGTTGGAGGAGGGGGTGTTCTCGGCTTCCATGCCCGCCCGGATACCCCCTCCGAACAGCGATGACACCCGGCGTCGTGTGACACCTGCGGTAGCGGGGTATGCGTCTGCCGCAAGCGAACTGTCGTCCAGAGGATGAGGAGCGGGCATGGCCAGGATCGCGACGATCGAGACTTCGGTGGCACCGGCGCGCGTATGGGAGATCCTCGCCGACGGCTGGCGGTACGCGGCATGGGTGGTGGGTGCGTCCCGCATCCGGGCCGTCGACCCGGCCTGGCCGCAACGGGACACCCGGATCCATCATTCGGTGGGTCTGTGGCCTCTCCTGCTCGACGACCACACCGAGGTCAGCGAGGTGGTGCCCGAACGGCAACTGGTGCTGCGCGCACGTGCCTGGCTGTTCGGCAAGGCCGAGATCGCGATCTCGCTCGAACCCACCCACGACGGCGGCACCCGCATCACGATGGCCGAACACGTCGTCGAAGGACCGTACGCCCTCGTCCCCGATCGCGTACAGGAGGAAATGGTGTTGCCACGGAACCAGGAATGCCTGAGACGGCTGGTGCTGCTCGCCGAAGGCGCCACCGAATGAGCGACGCGACGGTCGATGCGGTCGTCATCGGCGCCGGACCCAATGGTCTGACCGCCGCCGCGGTGCTCGCCGACGCCGGATGGGACGTCCTCGTACTGGAGGAACAACCCGAACCCGGTGGAGCGGTGCGCAGCGCAGAACTTCACCCGGGATACTGCGCCGATCTGTTCAGCGCGTTCTATCCGCTCGGTGTGGCCTCACCGGCCTTCCAGGCCCTCGATCTCGCGTCGCACGGCCTCCGCTGGGCGCGTTCCCCGAAGGCCTTCGGTCACCCGCTGGGCCCCGACGACGAGGACGCGATCGTCGTCTCTCCGGATCCGACCGACACGGCGGCCGACCTCGAGCGTCGCTACGTCGGTGACGGGGAAGCGTGGCTGGCGCTGTTCGACCAGTGGAAGCAGGTACGCGGCGCGCTTCTCGAACTGCTCCTCGGTCCGTTCCCGCCTGTCCGGGGTTCCGTGGACCTGCTGCGCACCATGAAGACGGGAGATCTGCTGCGCTACGCGCGCATGCTCGCGCTGCCCGTCACCCGGATGTCGTCCGAGTTGTTCGGCGGTTCGGCGGCGCGGCTGCTGCTCCTGGGCAACGCCATGCATGCCGACACACCGCCCGAGGCGCCCGGCAGCGGCGTCATGGGCTACATGCTCACGATGCTCGCGCAGGACGTCGGGTTCCCCGCGCCGGTCGGCGGAGCGGGAGCGCTCACCGACGCGCTGGTCCGGCGCGGCGCCTCGGCGGGCGCCCAGCTGCGGTGCGACTCGCCGGTCGTCGGCGTGGAGGTGCAGGGCGGGAAGGTCTCCGCAGTCCGGACCGCCGGCGGCGAACGGGTGAAGGTGCGACGCGCCGTCCTCGCCGACACCTCGGCCCCGGCCCTGTACACGCGGCTCCTCCCGGCCGACGCCGTCGGGTCGCGGGTCCTCGACGACCTGCGCAAGTTCGAATGGGACACCCCGGTCGTGAAGGTGAACTACGCGCTCGACGGCCGCGTGCCGTGGCGTTCGCCCTCGTTGAGCGGGGCCGGCACGGTGCACGTCGGTGCCGATACGGACGCGATGATCCGGTGGTCGGCCGATCTGTCCACCGGGGTCGTCCCCGAGTCGCCCTTCCTGCTCTTCGGGCAGATGACCACCACCGACACGACGCGGTCGCCCGAGGGAACCGAAAGCTGCTGGGCCTACACACATCTGCCGCGGGGCATCACCGACGACGCGTCCGCCGACCACCTCGCCGAACGCGTCGACGCGCAACTCGAGGCCTACGCACCGGGTTTCGGCGCACGCGTGGTCGGCCGGCACGTCCAGCGGCCCGGCGACCTCGAAGCGGCCGACGCAAATCTCGTCGGCGGCGCCGTCAACGGTGGAACCGCGCAGGTCCACCAGCAGTTGTTCCTGCGGCCCACTCCCGGTTTCGGCGGACCGCGAACCCCGGTCGAAGGGGTGTATCTCGCCAGCTCGGGTGCGCATCCGGGCGGGGGAGTCCACGGCATGGGCGGCTGGAACGCCGCTCACGCCGCACTCGCGGACGGCAAACGCACCGCTCCGGTGACCCGACGCGTGCGAAATGCCGCTCGCCGGCTGCTGTTCTCGTGACCGCTGGGCCTCCCACGCTGAACGGTGGCGTGTTTCACACGGAAGTCGCGCGGGTATCCGCCCGCGAACGGACGGATCCGGGTCTTCGGCCCGGGGTGGTGGAGATGCCGTCGAACTCGAGATACCGAGGTGGTGTGACGTGACAGCTTCCCTGGCGCTGGACGGATCGGATTCGCCGCGGGTATGGCGTCTTCCGGGGGTGTACCGCCCCCAGGAGGATTCGTATCTGCTCGCAGGCGCGCTTGCGGACGCAGGCGGTACGAAGGGTGCGAAGGTGCTCGACTTCTGCACCGGGACAGGATTTCTGGCGGTGAACGCCGCCATGCTCGGTGCTTCGTCGGTGACGGCCTTCGACATCAACCCGCGAGCGGTGTTCAGCGCCCGCGTCAACGCGTGGTCGCGCCGGCTGCCGATCCGTGCCCGGCAGGGAGGCCTGGACGAGGCGTTGCGCCACGGTCCGTTCGACATCGTGTTGTCGAATCCGCCGTACGTTCCGTGCGACGGGGAGAACCGCGACCCGCGCTGGGATGCCGGCGCCGACGGCCGCTGCGTGCTCGATCCGTTGTGCGACAGCCTGCCCACCCTGCTCACG
The DNA here is from genome assembly GCF_053345925.1 of Rhodococcus sp. C26F. NCBI lineage: Bacteria > Bacillati > Actinomycetota > Actinomycetes > Mycobacteriales > Nocardiaceae > Rhodococcus > Rhodococcus sp. C26F. The sequence goes on along the minus strand of NZ_JBKFBA010000015.1, from coordinate 89,272 downwards.
CCCGGCGGATTCGCGCTGATCGTGCACTCCGAGTTCACCGGTGTGGAGGCGACACTGTCCCGGCTGCGCGACGCGGACCTCAAGGCATCCGTCGTCGCCCGCAGCCGTATCCCCTTCGGACCGGTCCTTCGCAGCCGCACGGACTATCTGTACTCGTCGCAGCTGGCGGAGCCGGGGGCACTGACCGAGGAGGTGGTCGTCGTTCGCGCCGACCGCCCCCGCGCGAGGAGTTGAGAATGTGAGCAGGGCACCGAAGATCACGCAGCTCACCGCCGACGGAGAGTGCGAAGCACGGGTCGTGCGGCAGGTGAGGGGCGGTCCCACCCTCGTCGAGGGCCCGGTGCGGATCGTCGAGGACGACGGCGCCGAGACGGTCTCGGACCGTTTCGTGGTGGCCGTGTGCCGGTGTCACCGCAGCGCTCTGTACCCCCTCTGCGACACCAGCCATCGCGCACTCCGTACGCCGAAGGCGGCGCGCACCGACACCTAGTCACCGAACGAACCTGCCGGTCCGGGCCGGTCCCTGCACAGGGGCCGGCCCGGACG
>NZ_JBKFBA010000015.1:11738-88658 GCF_053345925.1 Rhodococcus sp. C26F | reverse complement strand
GCACCCGGGATCCGCAGTTCTGCCTCGTGCCGGACGTCTCCTTCCGGCACGGACGATCGACAGGGGGTCAGTACCAGTGCGCGCGCCCGCCGATCGCCCGGCCCGTCGCGCCCAGGATCGCAAGGATCACGCCGATCACCAGGAGTATCACTCCGAGTGTGGTGAGGATCGAGATACCGGTGAAGAACCCCACCACCAACAGAATCAGACCCAGAATGATCATTGTCGCCACCTCAGATGTCATGACCGAAACCTGGAAGCCTCGGTGCCCGGCGATCGAATAACCGGGTTGGTCCGTTTCCAAACGTTTGTGACTCGCCTGATCCGGACAAATTCTTCGACGCAGGTCACGGGACGTCCGGTGCGACCGGATGTTTGGATTCCACCCTGCGCCGGGTATTCGCCTTCCGACACACCCGAGAGCATTCTGGAGGAAGAATATGTCGAACTCGAGCTATACGGTTCCCGGTCTGAGCGATGCCGACGGCTCGCGCACCGCGCAGATTCTCCAGGAGCGCCTGAGTGCCTACAACGACCTGCACCTCACGCTGAAGCACATCCACTGGAACGTCGTCGGTCCGAACTTCATCGGCGTCCACGAAATGATCGACCCGCAGGTCGAGCTCGTGCGCGGATACGCGGACGAGGTCGCCGAGCGGATCGCCGCGCTCGGTGCGTCGCCCAAGGGCACGCCGGGCGCCATCGAGAAGAACCGCACGTGGGACGACTACTCGGTCGGCCGCGACACCGCGCAGGCGCACCTCGCTGCGCTGGACCTCGTCTACGACGGCATCATCACCGACAACCGCAAGGCGATCGACGAGGTCGGCAAGCTCGACCCGATCACCGAGGACGTCTTGATCGGCCAGACCGGCCAGCTGGAGAAGTTCCAGTGGTTCGTCCGCGCCCACCTCGAGAACGCTGCCGGTACTCTCCCGAACGCCGATGCGCAGACGGAGAAGGACGCAGCGGAATCGGCCCGCTGACCGGGACACTCGGACGATACCGACGATGCCGATGGCTTCCACACCCCGAACCGGTCTGCCACGACGCATCGTCGTCACCGGAGCGAGCGGAAATGTCGGCACGGCGCTCCTGCGCCGGCTGGCCGCTCACCCCGCACAACTCGATATCGTCGCGATCGCGCGCCGGATTCCCCCGGCGCGCGATCCGTATGCGGTGGCGAAGTGGTGCGCCGTGGACCTCGCGGCTCCCGACGCCGCCCGGGTCCTGACTCCGATCTTCGCGGAGGCCGACGCCGTTGTGCACCTGGCCTGGGGATTCCAGCCCTCGCACCGTCGCGACTATCTCCGGCGGGTGGCGGTGGACGGCACCCGCGCCGTCATGACGGCCGCCGCCGACGCCGGTGTCGCGCACGTGATCCACATGTCCTCCGCCGCCGTGTACTCCGACGGCGCCTACGGTCGGGAGGTCGACGAGTCGTGGGCCCGCGAAGGCGTGCCCACCTGTGTCTACAGCGTCGACAAGGTTGCGGCGGAGACATTCCTCGACGACTTCGAGTCCGGCACGAACGTGCCCGTCCTCACCCGTTTCCGCCCGGGATTCATCGGGCAGCTCGTCTCCGGCTCGGGCCTCGAACGCTACGTGCTGCCCGAGTTCGTGCCCGCCGGCATCACGAACCATCTGCCGTTGATCCCGATCGATCACGGGCTCGCCATCCCCGCCGTGCACTCCGACGATGTAGCGGACGCGCTGGTCGCAGCGCTCGAGCGACGGGTGCCCGGTCCGTTCAACCTGGGTGCACCGACCCCGGTGGGAGCGCGGGGCTTCGCCGCTCCGTTCGACTGCCCGACGATTCCGGTGCCGCGATGGGGTCTGTCGGCGCTCGCCGAAGCGACCTGGCGCCTACGGTTGCAACCGGTGCAGGGCGGATGGATCGACCTCGCCTACACCTGCCCGATGCTCGACTGCAGAAGGGCCCGCGAGGAACTCGGATGGTTGCCGAAGTACGACGGTCCCGAGGTGTGGTCCGAGACGGTGCGCGGCATGCGCAGCGCGACGGGCACCGACAGCCCCGTCCTCTCTCCGCGCAGCGCGCGCGAACGACTCGCCGCGCTCGTCGAACGTGGGCCCATCGGCCGGCGGATCCCGCCGTAACACTCTCGGCCGTAACGCTCTCCTGCGCAGAACCATCCGCCGCCCTCCGTCGTCCCCTGCTGGGTCGTGGAGGGCTGGTTCGTGGAGTGCTGGTTTCGTGGAGGGCCGGATGCGGTATCCACCACCATGACGAAACCATCGAATCGAGCTCACGCTCCCACCACTGCGTCCCGAGCTTCGGGCTGGGTCGGATACGCCTGCATCCTCGCGGGGATCGCTGTCGTCGCTCTCGTCCTCTACGCGGCGGGCGACGGATTCGAGGGATGGGTGATCGTCGGAGCCATCGCTGCGGCCGTGCTCATCGTCGTCGGCGTGGTGATGTCCGCGCTCAACCTCCGTCGACGCCGCCTCCGCGGGTCCGGTGGTACCCCCACACACGAACCCGGCCTCATCGACTGAGCCGGGACCCCGGCACCGACGAGTGGAGCCCCGGGACGCACTGTCCCNCCCGGGGCTCCACTCGCTGTCTCGTACCCGAGCGTCAGGCCGGTGCCTCCGCCGACGTGAGGAGCGAGCTGCGACCGGCGGCCCAGCTGCCCAACAGATGGCTTCCGAGCCGGCCCTCGAGGAACTCGATGGCCTGCGCACCGAACGAGATGTCCTGCGCCCGAACCGGATCCTGTTCGATCATGTAACCCACCACGTCGTGCCGCAGGACGAGCTCGTGGACGGCGTCGGCCTCGATGTGCTCGGAGTAGAAGAGGACGCACGCGTCGTCGGCGCCCAGACGCTCGAGAGCCTCGACCATGCGGCGGGCGCTGGGGGCGGTGGTGATCTCGGCCGCGGCGAACATCCCGACCAGCATCGGCGTATATGCGCGGTGCAGACCGCACAACGACATGAAGTTCACCGTCGCGAGGGTGACGGCGGGAACGACGTCGAGATAGCCCAGATAGTCGTCCTTCAGGCCGGCGGCGAGCAGGAGGTCGGCGAACAACCGCGAGTGCATGCGCTCGGCCCGACCTCCGCCGTACTCGTCGAACTCGACAGCGACCAGCGCGGCCTTGGCGCGACCGGACAGTCGAGGGATCGCGAGGGCGTGCGGGTCCGCTTCCTTGAGGTGGTAGATCGAGCGATGGACGAAGAACTCGCGCATCATCTCCCACGTGCCGTTCGCGGCGAGCTCGTGGGAGACACCCCACGAGTCGTCCAGCTCGCGGCACAGGTCCTCGAGGACACCCTGCGGATCGTCGGAAGCCGGGACGTCGGCGCGCAGCCGATCGAGGAAGATGCGCTCGAGACGCGCCCGGACCCCGAGCGGGCCCGGTGCCCATTCCCAGGCCGGGTCGACGCCCGCGAACCCGCGGTAGTGGAGCTCGTAGAGAACGGCCAGAGCGAGTTGGACGTCCTCGCCGTAGGCATCCGCGCCGTCGGTCGCGACGTCCCACACGGCATCGTCCACCGGGCCGCCGAGTCGCTCGACGATCTCGGCGGAAATGGGGCCGCGGGGCGTGGGAAGCGGAGCGTCGTGCACGTCGCACATCCGGGTCTCATGAGCCATACGCCGGGGTTACCCTCTCGGAGCAGTGCAGAAACGACCCGTCGGTCGGTGCAGAAACGACCCGTCGGTCGGTGCAGAAACGACTCGTCGGTCGGTGCAGAAACGACCCCTCGGTCCGTGCGGACCGGGGAAACGGGCGTGAATATCGATGCAGCCTGTGGGTATCCGGCGGCCATGAGCGAGGACCGCGAACGAGAACCACACACCATCGACTATCCGGGTGAGACCGACGAGATGGCCGAGCGCCCCGCCGACGAGATGCGCGATTACGTCGGCCGCGGGTTGCTGTCCGGCCGCAAGGCCCTCGTCACGGGCGGCGACTCCGGCATCGGACGGGCGGTCGCCGTCGCCTTCGCGAAGGAGGGTGCCGACGTCGCGATCGCGTACCTCGAGGAACACCGCGACGCCGAACACACCGCCGACCTCGTGCGACGCGAGGGCCGCACATGCCATGTGATCGCGGGCGACCTCGGCGACGCGCAGCACTGCCGGGCGGTGGTGGCCGAGACGGTCGAGCAACTCGGTGGCCTCGACATCCTCGTCAACAATGCCGGCACCCAGCAGCCCGTCGACGATTTCGCCGAGTTGAGCGAGGAGCAGTGGCGCCACACCTTCGCCGTGAACATCGACAGCTTCTTCCACGTGACGAAGGCGGCCCTGCCGCACCTGACGCCGGGCGGTTCCGTCATCAACACCGCATCGGTCAACGGTCTGCGCGGCAACAAGACGCTCATCGACTACTCGGCGACCAAGGGCGCGGTGATCGCCCTGACCTACTCGCTCGCGCAGGCGCTGCAGGACAGGCAGATCCGCGTGAACTGCGTGGCGCCCGGACCGGTGTGGACCCCGTTGATCCCGGCGACCATGGACGCAGAGAAGGTCTCCGAGTTCGGACAGCAGGCGCCCTTCGGCCGCGCCGCGCAACCCGACGAGATCGCCCCGTCCTACGTCTTCTTCGCATCGGAGACGATGTCCTCGTACTACAGCGGTGAAGTGCTCGCCCCGCTCGGTGGCGAGACCATGCCCGGCTGACCGGGTGAGCCAGGAGAGCAAGAACGGTCGGGCGGCGGCCGGGGTCTGCGCGCGACACTGAATGCATGACCTTCGGCCGTGACCGACTCCGGGAACTGCTCGACGCCGTTCTCGACGAGAACAACGCGACCCTCGAACGGATGGCGCAGCACGCCTACGCGTCGCAGTGGCACTTCAGCCGCACCTTCGCGGTGGGCACCGGCGAGTCGCCGGTCGCGTTGCGGCGCCGGGTCATGCTCGAACGCGCCGCCTGGCAACTGCGTCACGGCAGTTCGGTCACCGATGCCGCGTTCGCCGCCGGTTACGACAGCGTCGAAGGCTTCGGACGTGCCTTCGCCCGCGCCTACGGATATCCACCCAGCGCGGCCGCCCGGGTGCTCGGCACCGGCGGCGGTGGCAACGGGGTGCCTGCACCCGTCGACCACTGGGCGCCTGCGCCCGTCGATCACTGGTTGCCCGCCCCCAACGGCGTTCACTTCCATCCGCCCACCAATCTCTGGGTCGACGAGGACGGGCGACGGCCCACCGCGCCCGCCTACCCGGCCGCCGAGGTCCTCGCGCAGATGGTGCAGCACGATCTCGCGGACACCCGCTATCTCCTCGAGCGCGCCACCGAACTCGACGACGACGAGCGCGACCGGATCCGGTTCCCCGGCCTGGTGGTCCTCGAATGGGACGGTCCCGAGGAATCCGTCTCACGTGTGCTCGGCAACCTGGTACGTGCCAAGGAGATGTGGTTGGCCTCGATGGTCGGCGCCGACCACCCCAAGGATGCGGACGGCGGGATCGACTCTCTGACAGTGCGTTTCGAGGACGTTGCTCCGCGCTGGGTGGAGGCGATCCGCGACATCCACCGCCGTGGCGCCTGGGGTGACGTGCTCATCGACGCCCTGTGCGACCCTCCCGAGAGCTTCGTCCTCGGGGGAGTGGTCGCCCACGTCCTCACCTTCGCCGCGCACCGCCGTCAACTCGTGCGGCACATGATGCGGTCTGCCGGCGTCGACGTCGATCACGGAGATCCACTCGACTGGAACAGGAGCAACGCATGACCCGGATGATCTACTACACCGCAAGCACACTGGACGGCTTCCTCGCCACCGATGACCATTCGCTCGACTGGCTACTCACCCGGGATCCCGGCGACGGCGGGCCGTTCGACTACGAGAAGTTCATCGCCGGTATCGGCGCCATCGCCATGGGATCGTCCACCTACCGCTGGGTGCTCGACCATGCAGGCGAGGACAAGTGGGAGTACGACCTGCCCTGTTGGGTGTTCACGCATCGCGACGACCTGCCCGTCGCCCGGGCGGGCGACGAACCCGGCGACATCCGCTTCACGCAGAAGGACGTCCGTCAGGTCTACGACGAGATGGCCGAGGCCGCGAACGGCCGCGATCTGTGGATGGTGGGCGGCGGTGATCTCGCCGGACAGTTCGCCGAGCGCGGTCTGCTCGACGAGCTCGTCGTCTCGTTCGCACCGGTGACCATCGGTTCCGGCCGTCCGCTGCTCCCGCGGCACGTGGAGATGCGCCTCACCGAGCTCGGGCAGAGCGGGGAGTTCGCCGTCGTCCGCTACGAGGTACTGAAGGACGCCACCGGCCGGTTGTGATGTGCATCACCTGCAGGTACCGTCGGCAGCGAGAGGGACACACCTCGTCCGAGGAGGCCGGTCGTGAAACTCAATCTGTTCGTAGCCTGGAGCGCTTATGCGCTCGCACTCACCTCGGTCCTGATGATCGCGCTGACGATCGTCGCCGTAGGGTACGGATTCACGGGCTGGGCGATGGTCGCGGCAGTCGCGGCAGTCGTCGCGCTCGGAGCGGCGTTCGGCATGGTCGCCGGAACCGTGCGTCGAGACCACAGACGGCACTACGACACTCCGCACCTGTTCTGAGGGTGGTACCCGACGCGAGTCGGTGACATCACGACTCTGCGAGTCGGTGACATCACGACTCTGCGAGTCGGCGCTTCTCCGTTTCGATGTCGAAAGTCGGCTCCGGCCAATCGAGGTCGAGGCGTTCGAACGCGTCGATGAGCAGTTCCGTCACCGCGAGGCGGCCGTACCACTTGCGGTCGCACGGTACGACGTACCAGGGCGCCTCGTCGGTGCTGGTCCGATCCAGCATGTCCTGATAGGCCTGCTGGTACTGCGGCCACAGGGCGCGCTCCGAGACATCGCTCGGGTCGTACTTCCAGTGCTTGTCGCGGCGCTCGAGGCGCTCGGCGAGGCGCTTCTTCTGCTCGTCCAGCGAGACGAACATCGCGACCTTCACAATGGTCGTTCCCTCGCGGACGACTTCGCTCTCGAACCGGTTGATCTCGTCGTAGCGTCCGCGCCAGACACTCTCGGGCACCAGTGATCTCACCCGCGCGACCAGCACATCCTCGTAGTGCGACCGGTCGAAGACACCGAGCTGACCGTTGCGGGGGAGGGCCTTCGCGATCCGCCACAGGAAGTGGTGCCGCTTCTCCTCCTCCGTCGGCACCCCGAAGGCCCTGTGGTCGACGCCCTGCGGGTCGACGTGGCCGACGACGTGACGCACCATGCCGCCCTTCCCGGCGGTGTCCATGCCCTGCAGGATCAGCAGCACCGAGCGGGTGCCGCCGGTCCGCCCCTCGGCGAACAGCATCTCCTGCAGGTCGGAGAGGACGGCACCACGTTCGGCGAGCAGACGTTCGCCGAGCGCCTTGTCGCCGTCGAATCCCGGGGTGCCGTTCGTGTCGATGTCGGCGACGCGGGTCTCGGGCGTCGCCCGGAGGGCTTCGACGATCGATGCGGGCCGGAAGACGTCGTCCTTCGTCATCCCGCCAGCGTGTCACACGCAGTCGTGATCGGGCGTGTGCCACACGCAGTGGTGATCAGGCGGGATCGACACCGTCGGTCTCGGTCGGCAGAGGGTAGGGCGGACGCGAGACGCCGTCGACCATGTGGCTGCCCCACAGGTCGACCTCCGAGATGCGGGCGGTCGCGGCCTCGGGGGCGTCGGGCACCGTGATCGTCACGGTGGTGCCGGGGGCGGGCGAGGCGTCTGCTCCGAGGGTCTCGGCGAGTCTGCGGAGCCGGCCGCGCCACACGTGCCGGCCGAGCAGGGGGTCGAACCGTCCGGAGATCTCGACGTCGACGGCGACCGTGCGGTCGCCCACGGTGACCTCGGCGGGACCGCGGTAGCCGGGGTCGTCCTCGTCGTGCAGGTCGTCGGCGTGGTCGCTCATGCCCGCACTATACGTGCAACTTCGAGTAACAGTAAAGGTGTCGGTCAGGAGGTGGCCGACGACTCCGGCAGGAGCGGATGCGGCTGCGACTTGAAGCGCACCGGGGATCCGGCGACTCCGGCGATGCCGGTCATGCCGCCCCAGATCATCATCGTCAGGTAGTCGATGAGGTCCTCGGTGGTCATCGACTTGTTCGAGATCCACCAGTGCGTCGCGAGCTGGATGCCGCCGACGATCCCGTACGCCCACGGCACGGCACCGCCCGAGTCCATCTCGAACAACCGCAGCCGTTCCCCGAGGACGGTGGCGACGAGCTCGGCGATCATCCGCTCCGAATCGGCCACCACGTCGCGTCCCGCCGACGCGCTGTTGCTCATCACGTACAGATAGACCTCGGGATCGTCGGCGACGGTCTCGACGTAGGCGCTGATCGCCTCCCGGGTGAGCTCGTACTCGTCGAGATCCTCCGCGACCGCTGCGTAGATCCGGGGAGCGAGGACCGTCTCGACGTACCGCAGCATCGTCGCGGTCGTCAGGTCGCTCTTGTCGGTGAAGTAGCGGTAGAGCACCGTCTTCGACACGCCTATCTCGGCGGCGATCTCGTCCATACCGATCTCGTGGCCGCGGGAGCGGATCGCGTTGATGGTGCCGTCCACGAGCTCTTCCCGGCGGGCGATCTTGTGCTCGTGCCAGCGCCGTTTGCGGCCGTCCTGCTTCACGGGCGGGGCGGCCTCGCTCGAGGTCGGGTTCGAAGTCGTCTGCGGTCTGCTGGACACTGTGTGGCACATCCGTTCGGTTTCGATCGTCGGCTCAGTCTACGATCCGGCCCCCCGTCCTTCAGAACTCGAGGGCGATCCGTCCGTCGAGTGCCGACTTTCGGCACAATCGATCGGGTGCAGCTCCTGACGACCGACGACGAGATCAAACGCCGAGAACTCCGCCGTATGAAGGCGGTCGCGACCGGCTTCCTCGTCGCCGCCGCGATCATCTATCTCTTCTGCCGCTGGCAGGAAACCCGCGGCGCCGGCGCATGGGTGGGTTACGTGCGCGCGGCCTCCGAAGCCGGCATGGTCGGCGCGCTCGCCGACTGGTTCGCCGTGACCGCCCTGTTCCGGCACCCACTACGGATACCCATCCCGCACACGGCGATCATCAAGCGGAAGAAGGACCAGCTCGGCGCCAACCTGAGCTCGTTCGTCGGCAACAACTTCCTCGCACCCGAGGTGGTGTCGGCCAAGGTCGAGTCGGCGCAGATCCCGCTGCGGGTCGGTACCTGGCTCGCCGAACCCGAGAACGCCCAGCGTGTGGCCAAGGAGACGTCGACGGTCCTGCGCGGCGTGGTCGGAATCCTGCGCGAGGACGACATCCAGCAGATCATCGACCACACCATCGTCAAGCGGATCGCCGAACCGGAATGGGGACCGCCCATCGGGCGTGTCCTCACCGAACTCCTCGCCGAGAACCGCCACCTGCCGCTCGTCGACATGCTCGCCGAACGCGCGCACCAGTGGGCGCTCGGGAGCCAGGAGACCATCGACCGCGTGATCAGCCGCGACTCGCCGTCGTGGTCGCCGAAGTTCGTCGACCTGCTGCTCGGTGAGAAGATCCACCGCGAACTCGTGGAGTTCACATGGAAGGTGCGGTCGAATCCCGACCACGAGGTACGCCTCGCGGTCAACAAGTTCCTCGCCGACTATGCCCGCGACCTGCAGAACGATCCCGTGACCATTGCCAAGGCGGAGAAGGTCAAGGCCGAGATCATGGGCCGCGACGAGATCACCGGCCTTGCCGCGGCGACCTGGCGGACGGCCAAGCGGATGATCCTCGACTCGGTGGACGACCCGAACAGCACCCTGCGCACGAAGATCGCGGAGAACGTCATGGCGTTCGGCATCCGGGTGCGTGAGGACGCCGAGCTGCGCACCAAGATCGACGGCTGGCTGCTCGACGCGGTGCGCTTCGTCGCGTCCAACTACGCCGACGAGATCACCTCCGTCATCCGCGAGACCGTCGAGCGCTGGGACGCCGAGGAGGCCAGCCGCAAGATCGAACTCGCCGTGGGTCGCGACCTGCAGTTCATTCGCATCAACGGCACGGTGGTCGGCTCACTCGCCGGGTTGACGATCTACACGGTCTCGGAGTTGCTGTTCGCGTGACGACGGTCACGTGCTAGCAAGGTGCTTGCTGTAGCTAGCACTTGTCCGTAGAGTGGTCGGTGTGTCCACGAAACCAGATCCGATCGAGGGCTCGGACACGCCGGACGACAGCGCCGGACCGGGGGATATCGCCGCTCGGGTGGTCAACAACGCCGCCCAGGACATCGGTGCCTTCATCCGGTCGCAGCGCGAGGCTGCACAGGTCTCGCTCCGGCAGTTGTCGCAACTGGCCGGTGTCAGCAACCCGTACCTGAGCCAGATCGAACGGGGCCTGCGCAAGCCGTCCGCGGAAGTGCTCGCCCAGATCGCCAAGGGGTTGCGGCTCTCGGCCGAGGTTCTCTACGTGCGAGCGGGGATCCTCGAGCACCGAGCGGAGAGCGCCGTGCGCGACGCGGTGCTCGTCGACACCGTTCTCACCGAGCGGCAGAAGCAGGTCCTGCTCGACATCTACGACTCGTTCTGCCGGGAGAACCAGCAGAACACCGGCGATGCCCGGCCCGACCATCCGACAGACTTCGACGAGGAGAAATCTTCATGACCGATCCCACCAGCATCCGTACCTCCCTCTACGCCGCGGTCGGTGCCGGCGACGCCGTCGTCCAGGCCGTCGCCGACCTCGTGGCCCAGGCGCGCCGACGTGCGGAGACCAACCGCAACGAGGTGGCCGAGCGGGTCGAGACCGCCCGCGACCGCTTCGCGACCCTGCCCGCCGATCTCACCGAGACCGTCGAGTCCCTCCGCGAGCGTCTCGCCGAACTCCCGGCCGAGCTGCCCGAGGAGATCGCGGAGCTGCGCGAGCGCTTCAGCGCCGAGGAGCTGCGCAAGGTCGCCGAGGCGTACCTGAAGGTCGCCTCCGACCTTTACACCGCACTTGCCGAGCGCGGTGAGGAGACCATCGAGCGTCTGCGCTCCCAGCCGGCCCTCGAGGACGGCCTCGGTCGCGCCGAAGCCGTGCTCGGCGACGCTGCCGACCTCACCGAGGAAGCCCTCGGGACGGTGGCCCGCCGGACCCGCGAGGTCGGTGAGCAGGCCGCGAAGCTCGCGGGTCGCGCAGCCGGCCGCATCTCCGAGACGAGCGACGAGGTGAGCGAGGCCGTGTCCGACGCCGGCGACAAGGCCGCCGAGCGCGTCGTCGAGCTCGGTGAGCGTGCCGAGGAGACGGGCTCCGAGACCGCCGGACGGGTCGAGTCGGCCCGCGGCGAGGTCCGCGAGGCGGCCGACAAGGCTGCGGAGAAGGTCGAGTCGGTGGCCACCCCGGTCGAGTCGGTCGAGGTCACCCCGGCCAAGAAGGCTCCCGCCAAGACCCCCGCGAAGATGCCGGCCAAGACGGTTGTCAAGACGCCCGCCGCGAAGGCTCCGGCCAAGACCGCCGCCAAGACTCCGGCGAAGGCTCCGGCCAAGAAGACCCCTGCCAAGAAGGCGGCGCCGCGCAAGACCAGCGGCTCCTGACCTGCAGCGATCGATCGGCCCTCGTGCGAACTCGCACGGGGGCCGATTCTCGTAGACTGGTGTGGTGACGAATGTCGATTCACTTGCCGGTCTGATCATCCTCGCGCTGCAGATCATCGCCATCGCCGGGGCGGGATTCGCGTTGTTCCACGTCGTGCGTCAGCCCGCCGAGGCGTTTCCGGCCGTCGACAAGCTGACCAAGCCCGTCTGGCTCGGCATCCTCGTGGCCGCGCTGCTCGTCCTCGTCGTCTTCGGCGCGGTGGGTCTGCTCGGGATCATCGCGGTCGTCGCGGTGTGCGTGTACCTCGTGGACGTCCGCCCGCGGGTCGAGGAGGTGCAGCGCCCTCGGTGGTGACCGCTTCGCGGTGATGACTGCGGGGTCCGAACTCCGCGGTGATGACTGCGGGGTCCGAACTCCGCGGTGATGACTGCGGGGTCCGAACTCCGCGGTGGTGATCAGGGAGGTCCGTCGTCCTCGGTAGTAGGGCGGGTGGGCCTCCCTTTCGCTTGACAAGTGTGATCCAGATAATGACACTTCGGGTAACGGATAATTTTCCGAGACGAGGTGGTCGGCGATGACGCTCCTGCGAAAGCACGACAGCCTGCCGGGTGAACGTTCCACGGATCACCGGCAGGAGACCGCTCAACGCCTGCTCGATTCGTCGGCGCGGCTCTCCTACGATCCCGGGCTCGAGATCGACTGGGACGCGCCGCTCGTGGACGGCAAGTACGGCATGACCCCGGAGTGGTGCAGTCTCTACGGCACCGACCTGTGGGAACGCATGTCGGAGGACCAGCGCATCACCCTCACCAAGCACGAGGCCGCGAGCATCGCCGGCACCGGGATCTGGTTCGAGATGATCCTCATGCAGATGCTCGTGCGCGATCTCTACCGGCACGATCCGGCGACCCCCTACGTGCAGTTCGGGCTCACCGAGATCGCCGACGAATGCCGGCACTCGATCATGTTCGCGCGGTCGGCGCAGCGATACGGCATCCCCTCCTACCGGCCCAAGCGTTGGATCCGGGAGACCGGCCGGCTGTTCAAGGCCGTCGCGCGCGGCGCCCTCGCCTACGGCGGCACCCTGTTCGCCGAGGAGATCCTCGACATGATGCAGCGCGACTTCATGCGCGACGAGCGGGTGCAGCCCATCACCCGGACGGTGAGTCACGTCCACGTCGTGGAGGAGTCGCGGCACATCCGCTACGCCCGCGAGGAGACACGCAGGCGCTCGGCCCGGCTCGGACGTCTCGAGCGGGCATGGATCCGGATCCACCTCGGGGTGAGCGCGTACTTCGTCGTCACCAGCCTCGTGAACGACCAGGTCTACGCCGCGGCCGGACTCGACGTCGCCGAAGCGAAGAAGGCCGCGCAGGAGAACAGGCACTACCACGACAAGCTCCGTCAGGGCACTCGCCGCACGGTCGAGTTCCTCGACGAGGTGGGACTGATCGGCGGTCCGTCCACTCTGCTTCTGCGTCGCGCGCACGTCCTGTGACGTCGCGCTGCTCCACCGAACCGACAGGAGAATCCCACCCGTGAGAAAGCCGTCCCCGACCGCGTCGATCGCCGCGGGCTCGATCGTCCTCGCTGCCGCGGCGACCACCGCCGTGCTCGTCCGGCGGCGTCGTCGGACGGTCGTCCGTACCGAGGACGTCGCCCCGCACGAGCTGCTGCGCGAACCGGAACTCGAACCCGAGATCCTCGACGTCCGCGCCGACGACGGTGCCCGGCTGAACGTGCTCGCCTACGGCGACGCGGACGCTCCCGTGCTGGTGTTCTGTCACGGCTGGACGTGCAACGCCGCGTACTGGACCCCGCAGATCAACGCCTTCGCGGAGAACTACCGGGTGGTGGTCTACGACCAGCGCGGGCACGGCGACAGCGAGGCCGGGGTGCGGCCGCTGGGAGCAGACGTGCTCGCCGACGATCTCCAGACGGTCCTCGACGCCGTGGTCCGGCCCGGTTCGAAGGCCGTGCTCACCGGTCACAGCATGGGCGGGATGAGCATCATCGCGTGGGCCGAGAAGTACCCGGAGAACGTCGACCGCACGGTCGCGGGCGTGCTGCTCGCGAGCACCGGCACCGACCGGCTGGTCGCGGACTCGGCGATCGTGCCGCTGCCGCAACGCTTCCCGCGGGTGCCGGTGCCCGTCGCGAGCCGGCTCATGGGTGCGACCGTCCCGTTGGCGGCGTCCCCGGTGACGACGCGGGCCCTGCGCTACGTGGCCCTGTCGCCCGGTGCGAGCGCCGCCGAGGTGCAGTTCTGCGAGAAGATCGTGCTCGGCTGCCCGCCGCGCACGCGGGGCGGCTGGGGCAGGGCCCTGAGTGCCCTCGACATCCGTGAGGGCCTGCGCAATCTCACCGTGCCGACGACGGTGCTGGTCGGCACCGCCGACCGTCTCACCCCGCCTGTCCACGCCCGGCGTCTCGCCGAGGAACTCGACCGTGCGGGCAACCTCGAACGTCTCGTGGTGCTCGACGGCATCGGCCACATGAGCTCGGTCGAAGCGATCGACCGGTTCGACGAGGAGCTCGCGCACCTTGTCGAACGAGCCGGTGTGCCCGTCGGCTGAGCCGATCACTCGCACGCACGTCCGCTGAGCCGATCACTCACGCACGAAAGACCGGTCCATCCGCTCGCGGGTGGACCGGTTTCGGCTCCGGGGATCTACCGGAAGACGACGGTCTTACTGTCGTGCACCAGCACCCGATCCTCGAGGTGCCAGCGCAGACCGCGCGAGAGGACCAGCTTCTCGACGTCGCGGCCCTGACGGACCATGTCGCTGACGCTGTCGCTGTGACTGACGCGGATGACGTCCTGTTCGATGATCGGGCCCGCGTCGAGTTCGGCGGTGACATAGTGGCAGGTCGCGCCGATGAGCTTCACGCCGCGCGTGAAGGCCTGGTGGTAGGGCCGTGCGCCGATGAACGACGGCAGGAAACTGTGGTGGATGTTGATCGCGCGGCCGGCCCAGTGCTCGCACAGTTCCTCCGGGAGCACCTGCATGAACCGGGCGAGGACCACCGCGTGCGGGTCGTGGGCGTCGACGAGCTTGCGGACCTGCTCGAAAGCCGGTCCGCGCTCGGCGGGATCCTTCGGGAACGACACGTAGTGGAAGGTGATGCCGTGTCGCTGCGCGACCGGTTCGAGATCGCGATGGTTGCCGATGACCGCGCAGATCTCGGCGTCGAGTTCCCCTGCGGCGACCCGTCCGAGGATGTCGTGCAGGCAGTGCCCTTCCTTGCTGACGAGCAGCACGACGCGCTTGCGCTTGCCGGTGTCGGAGAGCGTCCATTCGGTCTGCGGGCCGATGTCGGCGGCGACGCTCGCGAACTTCTCGCGCAGCTCGTCGAGTCCGAACGGGATCGACGACGCCCGGACGGCCTGCCGGGTGAAGAACCAACCGGTGTCTTGATCGGCGTGGTAGGCCGCCTCGACGATCGAACCACCGACCTCCGCGAGGAAGGTCGCGATGCGGGCGACGATCCCGGTGGTGTCCGGGCAGCCCAGGGTCAGAACGTAACGTCGATCGTCGGCGGATGAGGCGAGCGTCATGCCCCGATTGTCTCAGGTGACACACGGCGTCCTACTTCCGGTCGGCCCTGCTCCCGGTAGACCCTGTCTCCGGTCGTCAGCCCGAGACCGGAGGACGTCGAACCCTACCCGTGGCGACGAGAGTGGTCGCATCGATCGTGTGCAGTCCGCGTGCGGTGACCTCCTCGGCGATCTGCTGCCGCACCGACGCCACCTGCCCGGAGTCGAGCCCGGTCAGCACCGCGCGCAGACCGGTGCCCGTTACGAGCGACCAGCACAACTCGTCCGTCGCCGGAAGGAGATTGGACAGGGTGCGGACCTCCACGGAATCGGTTCCGGCGTCCGCGAGCCACGCCTCGAGTGTGTCCGGAGTGTCGATCCGGTGCAGGGGTGTGCGGTCGCGCAGGGCGCCGTGCTCGCGCAGTCCGGGGGAGTAGCGCGACGCGACATCGAACACGATCGACGAGAACTCCTCCATCGCGCCGCGTCGCCAGACCGTCACGCCGGCGCGTCCGCCCTGCCTCACGAGCGAGACCAGACGCCAGAAGGTTCGGTCCATGTCCGGGAGGAAGAACACCCCGTAGGAGATCGACAGCACGTCGTAGCCGGCATCGGGTACGTCCGACG
The DNA here is from genome assembly GCF_053345925.1 of Rhodococcus sp. C26F. Taxonomy (NCBI): domain Bacteria; kingdom Bacillati; phylum Actinomycetota; class Actinomycetes; order Mycobacteriales; family Nocardiaceae; genus Rhodococcus; species Rhodococcus sp. C26F. The sequence continues at coordinate 73,023 of NZ_JBKFBA010000015.1, read as the reverse complement.
GCGCCTCCCACTGCGAGGCGTCCGCACAGACGAATTCGATGTTCTTCAGGCCGCGGCGTTCCGCGGCCAGGCGGCCGTGTTCGAGCATCTCGTCGGCGACGTCGACGCCGTGGACGAGACCTTCGGGTCCGACGGCTGCGGCGGCGGGAAGCGCGGACGATCCCGTTCCGCAACACGCGTCGAGCACCGCCTCGTCGGGGGCGACGCCGAGCTGGAAGACCAGCGCCTGCCCGGCCGGTCCCCACACCGTCGGGGTCAGCTCGTCGAAATCCCCGCTCGCCGCGTCGAAGGTGCGTGCGGTCTCGGCGGAATCGGCCCAGGGGTTCTCGGGATCGTCGTTCATGCCTCCTCCTCGAGGGCGTAGAACGGCTCGGCGTACCGGAAGGTGCCCCGCAGCTCGGGGTCGTGTGCCGTGAGCGCCCGTGCCTGGAAGTGGGACGCCCACTCCTCGACGTCGGGGGAGATCCCGAGTTCGGCGGCGGGCACGAAACCGAAGCGGGGGTAGTACTCGGGATGTCCGAGCAGGAGCACGATCGACTCGTCCAGGGCATCCGCCGCACCGAGCACGGCGTGCATGAGAGCGGCGCCCACGCCGGAGCGCTGGGAATCGGGACGGACACCGAGTGGACCGAGGCCCAGGGCAGGGGCGGTGCCGACGTGACCCCGGGTGGTGACGACATGGCCGACGATCGCGCCCGAGGCGTCCTCGGCCACGAGCGACAACGACGGCAGCCATGCGTCGCTCGCCCGCAACGACGCGACCAGGCCGGGTTCGACCGGCTCGCGACCTTCCGGGGCGAACGGCGCGAAGGCCGCGCGATGCACGTCGGCGATCGCACGGACGTCGGCGGGGAGTTCTCGACGGATCAGCACGCGATCATTGTCGTGGCCGAAGCGGCGCGGCGGTATCGAATTATCGCCGTCTGCTGTTCCTCCGGACCACCACGACGGCCACGACTGCAACGAGAAGCGCGATCATCAGGAATTCCATGGGAATCGGCTACCCGGCACGGGGCGAAGCATGCCGAGCACGGCCGTCGGATCTCGCCGTGTGGAAAGCTGCAGTCATGTCCGGAACCACGTTGACCCGCGCGCAGGTCGCGTCGATGATCGACCACACCCTCCTCAAGCCCGAAGCGTCCTCGCAGGACGTGCGGGCCCTCGTCGACGAAGCCGTCGAACTCGGCGTGTACGCGGTGTGCGTGTCGCCGTCGATGCTGCCCCTGCGGGCCGAGGGGGTCACGGTCGCGACGGTCGTCGGTTTCCCTTCCGGCAAGCACCATTCCCTCATCAAGGGCGCCGAGGCGCGACTCGCCGTCGACGAGGGCGCGCGCGAGATCGACATGGTGATCGACGTGGGCGCAGCGGTGGCCGGCGACTACAACGCCGTCCTCGCCGACATCCTCACCGTGCGCGAAGCGATCGGTTTCGACCCCGTCCTCAAGGTCATCATCGAGTCCGCGGTGCTCTCCGACGAGGCGATCGTCGAGGTGTGCCGCGCCGCGGAGAAGGCCGGCGCGAACTTCGTGAAGACCTCCACCGGTTTCCATCCCGCGGGTGGCGCCACCACCCACGCGGTCGCGCTCATGGCGGAGACGGTGGGCGGCAAGCTCGGCATCAAGGCGAGCGGCGGCATCCGCACCGCCGAGGACGCGGTCGCAATGATCGAGGCCGGAGCGACGCGACTCGGACTGTCCGGCAGCCGCGCGGTGCTGGACGGGCTGCAGAGCTGACGACAGCTCTCGACGGTCCGCAGAGTTGACGACAGCTCTCGACGGTCTGCCGGACCGGCCTCCTCGGTCACGACAGGAGGCCGCAGCTGCCCTCCTGCTGTTGCTGCTGCTGTCCCTGCGGGGCCTCCGGCAGCACGAAGCGGCCACCCTCGAGGCGGAGATCGATGCCGCTGTCGGTGACGTTCACCTCGGTGGCCTGCATACCCAGCGGGTACTGCTGCAGACCCGAGGTCAGGATCTCCACGACGCCGTCGACGAGGGCCGTCGGGAGCCCGATGCCGAGGATCGTCGCGTCGGTCGTCTCGACCGTCACCACACCGCCGTTCACCACCGGTCGCGCGGTGAACTCCGCGAGACCCTGGCCGCCGACCGTGAACGTCAGGGTGCCCGCGTTCTCGTCGGCCGTGACATCGGTGACGAGGCCGCCGACCGACTGGCTCTGCACGGTCGCGAGGATCCCGGAGGTGGGCCACGAGACGTCGGCACTCGAGCTGCCGATGGTGCCGGCGCCCTCGGCGGAGTCGCGCAGGTCGACATCGTTTACCTCGGCGTGCACCTGCATCTGCTGGGCCGGACCGAAGGCGGTGTCGTCGCTGTCGAGAGCGACCGAGGGAACCTGCCGGTCGAGCAGCTGGAGCAGCACCGGCTTCCAGCTCAGGTCGACGTCGACTCCCGTGCCGAGCTCGCTCTCGAAGGACTGGGCGAGGCAGGTCGTCGCGCGGTTGCGGACGTAGACCTCCGCGCCCACCAGGACTGCGACCAGCGCCGCGACGAGAACGGCGGCGATCGTGACGGTGCGGTTGCGCTTCCGTTGCGTCATGGTCGCCGATTCTTCCGGACGACGCTGAGGATCGACTGAGCACACGGCCACAGGATGAGGAAAATATGTGAGGTGTACCACATTCGTCGGCTACGCTGGGCGCCATGACAGGGTGGACGGATTCAGGTTACGACGCAACCGGGCGGGCCGATGCCGACGACTCGCTGCGGCGCCTCGCCGCCACGCAAGCCGGGTTCTTCACCGCACGCCAAGCCGTCGGTCACGGAATAGCAGCTCACGACTTCGCGGAACGCATCGAGGCGGGACTGTGGATCCGCGTCGAGACCGAACTGTTCCGCCTCAGCGACAGCCCACGGACGAAGTTCGACGAATTCGCCCAGTGGTGCACCTGGTACGAGGGGGAAGCGGTCGTCTCGCACCAGAGCGCCGCCGACCTGCACGGCATGGGCCACCTGCAGCCCCGCTTCCTGCACCTGTCCACACCCGACCAGCGCACCGTGCCGAGCAACCGGCTCGCGCTGCATCACCGGACGCTGGCAGAGGAGGACTGCGAGGTCGTCGGGGCCTTCCGGATCACCACACCCGCCCGCACCGCGGTCGACCTCGCGGCCGGCGGCGTGTCCCAGGAAGTGCTCGACGAACTCGTCGGCGACGCGATCGCGCTCGGCCGGGTCGACTCCGACCAGCTGCACGCCGCCGTGGCGAACCAGCCGGCCGCGGTGGCCGACCGGATCGAGCTCGCGCTCCTCGCCGCGGGCTGACCGACCGGGGCGACGACGAACTCGGGCAGACGGTCTCGGACCGCGACGAGCGCGGGTAGACGGTCTCAGACCGCGACCAGCTCGGATGCAACGGGTGCGCCGGCGGGCGCGACCGCGTCCCACGGCACCGTCAGCACGCAGTCACGCAGACGGCGGCGGGGCGGAGACACCGGGAAGCCCTGATCCCGCAGCAGCTCGAGCGTCGCCTTCCATCGGATCCGCGGCCCGAACGCCGCGTGCGGAGCGCTCGTCGCCCACGCCCGGTCGGCCGCGCGGAGCAGCGCGTGGATCGGCTCGCCCGGGACGTTCCGGTGGATCAGCGCCTTCGGCAGCCGTTCGGCGACGTCGGACGGTCTCTCCACGTGGAACGGGCTCCACGCCAGGGTCAGCGAACGGGGACCGTGCTCGTCGAGGAGCACCCAGGCGCAGCGCCGGCCCAGCTCGTCGCACGTGCCGTCGATGAGCAGGCCGCCGGGAGCGAGACCGGAACGCAGGTGCGCCCACGCCGGTTCGACCGCCTCCTCCGGATACTGCCGGAGCACGTTGAAGGCCCGGACCAGGGTCGGGCGCAGGCCCGCGAGCTCGAAGCCGCCCCGGGCGAACTCGACACCGTCGCGGCCCGGGACCACACGGTCCGGATCGATCTCGAGACCGACCACGCGCAGATCGCTGCGGACCCGACGCAGGCGCGCGGCGAGTTCGAGGGTCGTCACCGGCATGGCGCCGTAACCCAGATCGACCACCAGCGGGTCGGTGGCGTGCGTCAACGCCCTCATGATGTGGGGGTCGTGCATCGCCCAGCGGTCGCTGCGGCGCAGCCTGTTGATGCCGGTGGTGCCGCGCGTAACGACACCGACGGGTCCTCGATTCCGCACGCGCTACCGACCGGCGAGCCAGTCGGCGGTGATGGCCGCTTCGGTGCGGAACACGTCGACGAGATTGGTGAGGATGAGTTCTTCGAGTTTGCCGCCGACGAACGGGATGTGCACCTTGGCCTCGGAGGTGGTGCGGAGCGTGGCGCCGTGGTCGTCGCCGAAGAGCTCCATCGTGCCCGTGAGGCTGCCCGGACCGCCGGGGATCGACGCCTGGTAGGTGCCGGTCGCGCCGTCGGTGAACGGCCCGTAGTTCTCCTTGCGCGTGATGACCATGTCCTTCTTGATCACCGTGCGGGCGATCTCCGGCAGGTCGGAACGCGGCAGGACGTGGTGCAACACCAGCGCGATGCCCGATTCGGAGACCGTGAACTCGCGGACGTGGTTCTCCGAGTACTTGCGCATCTCGGTCATCCGCGCTTCCCAGTGGGCGGGGTCGGCGAGAGCCTCGTACACCCGCTCCGGTGGATGAGGGAAGCGGGCGGAGTAGTCGATACGCCGTGCCACGACCGGCCAGGTTACCGCGCCGGACGGCCTGCCCGGAAATCGCGACCGTCCACGGGGGAGCCCCGCGGGGTGCGATCAGGCCGAGTGATCCCCGTTCAACCACTGCTCGGTGAAGGTGCGCTCCGCGTCGAACAGCTCGACGAGCTGCTCGACGATCATCCCCTCGATCTTGGAACCGAGGAACGGGATCTTCACCTCGACGGTGCCCTCGATGACGACGGACGAGCCCGCGCCGTCGGCGATGAGCGTCATCCCACCGGTGACCTCGCCGGGCATGCCGTCGACGTGGGCCGAGAACCTGCCCTCGGCGCGGCCGTCGGCGAGCGCTCCCCACGACTCGTGACGCCGGATGACGAGATCGCCCGGGCGTAGGCTCGTGACCATGCTCGGCAGGTGTTCGGCCGGGATGGCCTGATGGAGGTCGAGCTCGATCGTGCCGTCGCCGGTGTCGGCGCGTTCGACCGCCGCACCCGGGCCACCGACCTCACGCAGCCGGGTCTGCCAGTACTGCGGATCGACGAACGCCGCGTGGACCGCAGCAGGCGGGGACGAGTAGTTCGCAGTGTGGTCGATAGGGCTGCCCATACGGGGCACGCTACCGTTTGCTGGTGCTTGATCCACGTACCAGGGCCCGGCTCGTCGAAACGGGAGCCACGGTGTCCGAGCAGGTGTCGCTGTCGGAATTCACGACCCTGCGGCTCGGTGGCCCCGCCCGGTATCTCGTCGAATGCACGTCCACCGCGTCGTTGATCGAGGTCGTGCGCCTGCTCGACGAGCAGGAAGTGCCGCTGCTGCTCCTCGCGGGCGGCTCCAACCTCGTCATCGGCGACGAGGGTTTCGACGGCGTCGTGGTGCGTGTCGCGACCACCGGTGTCGACCTCCGCGACGACCACGTCCGGGTGGACGCGGGAGCCGGATGGGACGCCGTCGTCGCGACCACCGTGGAGGCCGGCCTCGGCGGACTCGAATGCCTGTCGGGTATCCCGGGCTCCGCGGGAGCGACGCCGGTGCAGAACGTCGGGGCGTACGGCGTCGAGGTGGGCTCGATCCTGCGCCGTGTCCGCCTGCTCGACCGTGCCACCGGACAGGACTCGTGGGCCGGCCCCGAGGCACTCGGTCTCGGCTACCGCACCAGCATCCTCAAGCACACCGACGCGGCGGTCGTCCTCGAGGTGGAACTGGACGTGCGGAGCGACGGTTCGTCCGCACCCCTCGCATACCGGGAGCTCGCTGTCGCGCTGGGTGCGGAGGAGGGCGAGCGCCGGCCGGCGGCGCAGGTACGCCAGCACGTGCTCGCGTTGCGCCGCAGCAAGGGCATGGTGCTCGACGCCGACGACCATGACACCTGGAGCGCCGGATCGTTCTTCACGAATCCCGTCGTCCCCGACGACCGCCTGCCGCAGGTGCTCGCGGCCATCGCGGCGAAGGTGGGGGAGGACGTGCGCATCCCGCAGTTCCCCGCGGACGGCGGCACCAAACTGTCGGCCGGATGGCTCATCGAGCGGGCCGGTTTCGCGAAGGGTTTCCCCGCCGCCGACGCACCGGCGCGGTTGTCGACGAAGCACACGCTGGCGCTCACCAACAGGGGAGCGGCATCGGCCGCGGACCTCGTGGCGCTGGCGCGGACGGTGCGCGACGGCGTCGAGGACGCCTTCGGGGTCCGTCTGCATCCCGAACCTGTCACCGTGAACTGCGTGATCTGACGGACGGCCCGCCCGTCACCAGCGGTTGCGGACCTCCTCCGCGAAGCCGAGGAGGTTCTCGATCTCGAGCCGGGTGCCGTCGTCGAGCACGACACTGCCGGTGAACCGTCCGAAGACCTGGTGCTGCGTGGACCGCACGAGCAGGGCGTTCACGTCGGCCGCGCGGTCGAGGATCGGTTCGAACTCCATCTCGAACCGCTCGTCGTTGCTGGTGAAGCGCCACGGTGCCCCGTCGTAGGTGTCGCGGGGCAGATGGAAGTGCACGCGGTCGAGCTTGTGCGCCACACCGTCGTGGAAGAGCATGTTCTCGCTCGCCGCGGTGGTGTCGCCGAAGCCGTGGCCGATGTTGAACCCGAACCGCACGCCCTCGTGGATCCCCGAGGCCGACCCCCAGTACCAGGTGTTGTCGTAGGTCCACACCCCTCGACCCCAGTCGAACACCCCGAAGGCGGTGGCGGGATCGAAGACCAGCTCCCGCCCACCCACGGTGACCGTGCCCTGCGCGGGCAGGCAGTTGATCTTCTGGTTGTAGTAGAAGGCCTTCGGTGCCCGGGGGAAGGGCGTCGCGATCACCATCCGGTCGTCGGACGGTTGCGTGAGCACAAGTTCGCCGGACAGTCCACGCCCGCCACCGAAACGGGGATGGTCGACGACCAGCCGCCGGGCTTGCCCGTCGTGGTGGTACTCGATGCGGAGTCCGCCGTGACGGACGACGACATCGCCACCGTCGGCGGTGTACGGCAGGCGCATCCGGCCGAGCGGGAAGGGGACGAGGGCGTTCTCGGTGGTCTCGGAGCGACCCGCGAGGTCGAGCACGCTGACTCCGAGGAGCCCGACGTAGCCGTTGTCGGCAACGGTCAGCGCGATCCCGAACGGTCCGTCCTCCCCGTCGGAAAGAACACAGTGGTAGTCCCACTCCTTGATGCGGAACCGTGACGCCGCGACCCGCTGCCGGTCGTAGGTGCGGACCTCGGAGGTGCTCCAGCCGGCTTCGGCGAGCCTCCCGTCGTCGTCGAGCAGCGGTCCGGGCGCGAGGCGTCGTTGGCGCATATCCCGTGACAGTACCGACGGGGGTGGGCGCGACCGCCTCGCCGCGCCCACCACCGCGGTGGGTCAGTCGGTGACGCGGTGGAACCGGCCGGCATTGGCCTGGTCGCGCGGCTTGACGATGATCTGGTCGAGGTTGACATGCGACGGCCGCGACGCGACGAAGCCGATGATGTCGGCGATGTCCTGGGCGACGAGCGGGGTGATGCCCTCGTACACCTTGTCGGCCCGATCCTTGTCGCCCTCGAAGCGCACCAGCGAGAACTCGGTCTCGACCGCGCCCGGCGCGACTTCGGTGAGGCGGACGGGCTGTCCGAGCAGTTCGCCGCGCAGCGTGCGGTGCAGCACGGCCTGCGCGTGCTTCGCCGAGGTGTAGCCGGCGCCGTTGTCGTAGGCCTCGAAGGCCGCGACCGAGGTGATGGTGACGATCAGGCCGTCGCCCGAGGCGATGAGCTTGGGGATCAGAGCCTTGGTGATGCGCATGGTGCCGATGACGTTGGTCTCCCACATCCAGCGCCAGTCATCCTCGACGGCCTCGGCCACCGGTGCGAGTCCCTTGGCGCCACCGGCGTTGTTGACCAGCACGTCGACCCGCGGCAGCACCGTGGTGAAAGCGTCGACCGAATCCTCGTCGGTGACGTCGAGCTCGAGCGCGGTACCGCCGATCTCGTCGGCGAGCTTCTGCAGGCGGTCGAGGCGGCGTGCGCCCACCACGACGTGGAAGCCCTGTGCGGCGAGCGTGCGGGCGGTCGCCTCGCCGATTCCGGAGGAGGCTCCGGTGACGACGGCGACGCGGGAATCGGGAGAGATGCTCATGGGGGCAATCGTAGTGTCGGGCACCGGATGCCGCCGCACGTCCCGGCCTGCGAAGTCCTTTCCGTGCGGCTACCCTGCGGCGTATGACCACCACCCGCGGTCGATACAGTTCGGGCGAACAGACCCGGATCCGGCTCGTCGAAGCCGCCGAGCGGCTCTTCGCCCGCCGTGGATACGACGGGGTCACCCTCGCCGACATCCGCAAGGCCGCCGGACAGCACAACTCGTCGGTGGTCGGTTATTACTTCGGCACCAAGGAGGGGTTGCTCGAGGCGGTCTTCTCCCACCGGTTGGCCGCCCTGAACTCCCAGCGGGAAGCGCTCCTCGCCGAGATGCTGCGGACGCGGGAGACCCTCTCGGTCCGCGACCTGCTGTGGGTGATCATCCGCCCCCTGGCCGGCACGCTCGGCCGCAACAACCACTACGTCGCCTTCCTCGACCGGCTGTCGAACCACGACCGGTTCGCCGAGTGCTTCCGCGTCACCGGACCGACGGGAACCGAGAGCGGCCGCCGGTCCGACACCGCGCTACGGACCCTGCTCGGGCCGTTGCCCGACGACATCGCCGGGCAGCGTCTGCGGCTGGTCTACTCCGGCACCGTCGGTGCGCTGGCGCGGTGTCACCGTGCAGGCGAATCACCCACCACGGCAGAACTCGCCGCGCTCGTCGACGCATGGGAGGCGTTGTTGCTCGCCCCGGTGTCGGCGGAGACCGCGCACGCACGCGGGGACGTGCAGGAAGGTTTCCCACCGGATCGGTGAGGATTGGACACGACGCGGTTCGGGCGATAGTTTGATCGACATGTCAGTCGGCCACACCTCCGCACCGCGGGTCACCTATGTGACCGCCGCGCTGGGATCACGGCTGCCTCTGGCGCGCGAACTCTGTTGTCGCTGCTGCGGAAAGTAACTCCGCACCGATCCCGCTCTCGTCGTGCGGGTCCGTCTCCGATCGTGTTCTCCACGTCGGGGTCTCGGTGCGTCGATCGTCTCCCGCCCGTTCTCCGGTCGTCACGTCCGGATCAGCAGCCAAGGATCAGCGCCGTGTCGGTTCCCACTCTCTCGCCGTCCGTTTCCCTTCCCTCGCGGTCGTCCGCGCCCCGTCGCGCCACCGGTTCCGCCGTCCGCGGATCCACGCGTGCGACGGTCGTCCGTCCCCGCACCTCCCGTGTGTCGAGCCCGGTCAGGATCGTTCCGCCGGACCTGCGTATCGCTGACGGCACCGGGGCGTCGGTCTTCCGTGTCGCCGCCAACCGCGGCCCCGTCTCGCGCGACGTGATCGCCAAGGTCACCGGTGCGAGCATCGCCACCGTCAATCGTCAGGTGTCGGCCCTGCTCTCGGCAGGTCTGCTGCGTGAGCGCGCCGACCTGACCGAACCCGGCGCGGTCGGCCGGCCGCGTGTTCCCGTCGAGGTCGACCACGAGCGGTACCTGACGGTCGGCATCCACATCGGTGCCGTCACCACCGGCATCGTCGCCAGCGACCTGCGCGGTCGCATCATCGGCGCCGTCGAGGTCCCCACGCCGACCGGCGACCAGGACGCTGCGCTCGCGTCGATCACCGCGAGCGCCAAGGCCTTCGCCGGGCGGTGGCACCGCCGCACCCCGTTGTGGGTCGGCGTCGCACTCGGCGGGCGGGTGGACTCGAACACCGCCGTCGTCACGCACCCGCGACTCGGCTGGGTCGACGCCCGGGTCGGCGCGATCGTCGGTGGCGGTATGGGGCTTCCGGTCTCGGTGGCCGCGCACGTCGAGGCGATGGCCGCCTCCGAGTTGCTCCTCACCCCCGATCGCGACGCCCCCGAGGCCAAGGGCACCGGCCTGTACTTCTACGTTCGTGAGACGGCCGGTGTGGCAATCACTTTCGACGGCAAGGTGCACACCCCTGCCGGCGGTCCGGGTTCGGTGACGCATTTCCCCACCGGTTCGTCGGCCCGGTGCTCGTGCGGCGGCACGGGTTGCCTCGAGGCGACGGTGAGCGATCGGGCGGTCGTGCAGCGCGCGGTGGCCGAGGGCATCCTCGCCGACGGCGACGACACCATTCAGTCGCTCTACCGCCTCGCGCGGGACGGTTCCGAGGCCGCCCACGGTCTGCTCGTCGAGCGGGCCACCGTGCTCGGCCGCACCGTCGGAATGCTGCGCGACCTGTTCAATCCCGACCGTGTGATTCTCGGCGGACAGGCCTTCACCGAGTACCCGGCCGCGGTTCCGCACGTCGCCCGCGCGTTCGCCGCGTCGACCACCCTGCCGCGCAAGGACATCCGCATCACCGGCTTCGGCAATCGGGTGCAGGCCCACGCCGCGGGTGTCGTCTCGCTCAGCTCGTTGTTCTCGGATCCGATCGCGGCGATGAAGCGCACCGAACTCTGAGCGATCCCGTCGGATTCACACGCTCGGCGGGGCGTCCGTCGCGTCCGCAGCGGCGCCCCGCCGGTCGAGTTCCGCCCGGGCCCGGTCCAGCCCGCCGTGTTCGAGTGCGGCCGAGTGCGATTCGTCGGCCCACACCAGTTTCCCCCGTTCGTGGACCGTCACGGTCATGCGACCGCCGAGATGTTCGATCGAACCGGCGACGTTCCGTCGTTCCGCGGGCAGGGGGACCGGCAGGACGTGCGCCGCTCCGAGGGGTGAACTTCCCGAGATCTCCACGCTCCAGCGGGCATTGCGGCCGCGCAGGTGCCAGCTCTCGTCGGTGACCGTCGCCCGGACCGGGGATGTGACGGGATTGCCCGGCCGCACGATGCGCCCGTCGGGTAGTGCGACGACGACCGCCGTGACCTCCGTGCGCAGCGGACCCGAATGCACCTGCCCGCCGGCGAACGCCACACACGCCTGCGGGTCGGCGAATCCCTGCGCCTGACCCCACCACCACGACTCGGGGAAACCGCCCTTGCCCCAGTTCTTCTCGCCGTAGACCTGGGCGCCGGTCAGATCCCACTTCTCGTCGCCGAGGATCGCGTGCCCTTCCACCCGGCCGCCGAGCAGCCAGGAATGCCAGTACTGGTTGAGACCGGGGACGGAATGGAACACGCTCGACGCGCCGAAGCGGCGTCGCGGCCAGAGCCGCAGATCCGACAACCGGATGTCGAGACGGGCGTCGTCGCCGAGATCCATCCACACGCGTTCGCTGTCGCCGCAGAAGACGTCGCCGGCCGATGCGCCGAGCCGATCGGGATCGGAAGCGGCCACCGGATGCGCGGCGGTGCGCAGGAAACCCCCGGGATGGGCGGCCAGGCCGAGCGTTGCCCAGTACGAGCCGGGCCCTCCCGAGTCGTCCGCACGGTTGACCCCGCACAGGGCGATGACGACGCGGCCGGTTCCGGGCTGGGTGAAGCGCCAGAAGTAACCCTCCATCGCGACGCCGTGCGCGGCGAGCGGATTCCCGAAGGGCAGATCCGCTCCCGACGCGCGGTAGCGGGTCCACAGACTCCTCGGTGAGAGATCCTTCGGTGAGAGCCGTCCGTGTCGTTCGTGCACCGCCATGCCCGCTCCGTTCCGTGGATCCGTCCTGTCCGTTCTCCGGATGTACCCAGCATGGCCGTTCCCGTCACGGAACGTGCGGAATCGGGCAGCGATGTGCGGACGCGGGGGAGGTACCTGCACCTCGCGTGGTCGGTCGGCCATAACGTTGACCGGACCGGATCGGACCGAAGAGAACGCGAGAAGTACGTGACAGGAGAGAAGGGCGGCTCGTACCGCGAGTTGTTCGCAGCGCCGGGTGCAGCCGCGTTCTGCCTGGCGGGATTCGTGGCGCGACTGCCGATCGCGATGGTCGGGATCGGCATCGTCACGATGTTCTCCCAGCTCGAGGGGAACTACGCGGTCGGCGGCGCACTGTCCGCGGTGTTCGCGCTGTCGTACGCCGTGCTCACCCCGCTCGTCTCCCGCGCGGTCGACCGGTACGGCCAGCGACGGGTCCTGCCCACGGCGGCGGCCGTCAGTGCGGTCGCCACCCTCGCGATGCTCGCGGGCGTCCGGTTCGAGGTGCCCACGGTGTGGCTGTTCGTCTGCGGGATCCCGGCAGGACTCATGCCCACGATCGGCGCGATGGTGCGGGCGCGGTGGACGCAGCTCTACGGCGGCACCCCGCGACTGCGCACCGCCTTCGCGCTCGAAGCGGTGGTCGACGAGGTGTGCTTCATCGTCGGCCCCGTCCTGTCGGTGGGCCTGAGCGTGGCGGTCTTTCCCGAGGCCGGCCCGCTGCTCGGCGCGGTCCTGCTGCTCGTCGGCACCCTCGCCCTTGCGGCGCTGCGCAGCACGGAGCCTCCCGTGCAACCGCACACCGACGACCGTGCGCGGACGAACATCCTGCGCATGCCCGTCCTCCTGTCGATCGTCGTGGTGATGGTCGCGATGGGTGTGGTCTTCGGCGTGATCGATGTCGCAGCCGTCGCGTTCACGGCCGAACAGAACTCTCCGGGATCGGCCACCTTCGCGCTCGCACTGTTCGCGACGGGTTCGGCGATGAGCGGCCTGATCTTCGGTAGCCGGGTGGGATCGAGTGCTCCGACCCGCCAGTTGTTCGTCGCCACCGGCACTCTCGCCGTCCTGCTGTGCCCGTTGCTGCTCGCCGGTTCGGTGCCGATGCTCACGGTGCTGTACTTCGTTGCCGGATGCGCGATCTCGCCCATCATGATCGTGGCGACGTCGCTGACGCAGCAGATCGTGCCGCCCGACCGGCTCACCGAGAGCATCACGTGGACGGTCGCGGGTCTCGGCGTCGGCGTCGCCGCAGGTTCGGCGCTGGTGGGACAGGTCATCGACCGGACCGACGCCGGCACCGGATATCTCGTGGCGGTCGCCGCGGGCATCCTCGCGGTCACCTGTGCCGGCGGGATCCATGTGCGGGCACGGTTAGAGTGACGCGCATGGCAGTTCGTGAAGTGGCCGGTATCGACGGCACCTCCCTCGTCTATCGCGCATTCGGCTCCGAGACGGCACCGGTTCTGGTGCTGCTCCACGGGTGGGCGCAGTCGTCGCGGTGCTGGGGCGACGGGGTCCTCGACGCACTCGCCCGCGACTTCCGTGTGGTCGCCGTCGACCTGCGCGGACACGGTTATTCGCAGGCTCCCGAGACCGGATACGCCGATCGCAGCCTGTGGGCCGGCGACCTCGCCGCGGTGCTCGCCGCCGAGAACGTCTCGGAGACGAACCCGGCGGTGCTGCTCGGCTGGTCGTACGGCGGCCTGGTGATCTGCGATTATCTCGCCGAACACGGCGCGGGAGCCGTCGCCGGCCTGGTCCTCGTGGGTGCCATCACGAGCATCGGCCGTGGCGAGAAGGGCGGACGCGTCGGTGCCTCGATGCGTGCCGCGATCCCCGCCGCGATGTCGGAGGACCCGAAGGAAGCGGTGCGCGCACTCGGCTCCTTCGGCAACGCCCTCACCGGTCCCGTCGTCGAGGGCAGCGCTCTCCTCGAAGGCAAGGGCGCGGTGTCGCAGGCCTTGTTCGGCGCGAGCCTGTCCACCCCGCCCCGCGTCCGTGCGGCGCTGTTCGACCGGGCGGTGGGCAACGACGACCTGCTCGCCGCCCTGGACGTGCCGGTTCTCCTCCTGCACGGCGACGCCGACTCGGTCGTCGACGTCTCCGCGGCGCACCACGCGGCGTCGCTGCTGCGGCGCGCCACGACCTCGATCTGGGAGGGTGTCGACCACGGTCCGTTCGTCGAGGATCCCCACCGGTTCGTGTCGGAGGTCGGAGAGTTCGCTCGGGCCGCGACGGCGGAGGCGGCGACACGCGAAGATCGGCAGCAGGGCAGTATGGAGGGGTGACGTCCCAGCCCAGCCGCCCGCACCGCGTGGCCGTGATCTCGGTCCACACCTCGCCGCTGGCGCAGCCCGGAACCGGGGACGCAGGCGGTATGAACGTGTACGTCCTGCAGACCGCCGTCGAGCTCGCGCGTCGCGGCGTCGAAGTCGAGATCTTCACCCGCGCGACCTCGTCGGCCGATCCGGCCGTCCAGCAGGCCGCGCCCGGGGTGCTCGTCCGCAACATCGAGGCCGGCCCCTTCGAAGGCCTCGACAAACACGACCTGCCGACGCAGCTGTGCGCTTTCGCCGCCGGCGTGCTGCGCGAGGAGGCACGGCACCCGCAGGGCTACTACGACCTGGTGCACTCGCACTACTGGTTGTCGGGGCAGGTCGGCTGGCTCGCCCGCGACCGCTGGGGTGTGCCGCTCGTGCACACCGCCCACACGCTCGCCGCAGTGAAGAACGCCTCGCTCGCCGAGGGCGACACCCCCGAACCCGCAGCCCGGCAGATCGGGGAACAGCAGGTCGTCGCGGAGTCCGACCGCCTGGTGGCCAACACCGCCGACGAAGCGGGGCAGCTCGAACGCATCTACGGGGCCGATCCCGCGAAGATCGACGTCGTCGCACCGGGCGCCGACCTGAACCGCTACCGGCCCGGCGACCGCGCGGCCGCCCGCGCCGAGCTCGGACTCGATCCGCGCGAGACCGTCGTGGCGTTCGTGGGCCGCATCCAGCCGCTCAAGGCCCCCGACGTGCTGCTCGAGGCCGCTGCGCGGGCACTCGCCGACGACCCCGGCATGCCACTGCGGGTGCTCGTGGTGGGAGGTCCCTCGGGAACGGGTCTCGAGCGCCCCGACGCGCTCATCGAACTCGCGTCCGCGCTGGGTATCGCGTCGCGGGTCACCTTCCTCCCGCCGCAGCCGCCGGACCGTCTCGTCCAGGTCTACCGGGCTGCGGATCTCGTTGCGGTGCCGAGCTATTCGGAGTCCTTCGGTCTCGTCGCAATCGAGGCGCAGGCTTGCGGCACGCCCGTGCTGGCCGCGAACGTCGGGGGTCTCGGCGTCGCCGTGCGCGACGGGGAGACCGGCGTGCTCGTCGACGGGCACCGCATCGACGACTGGGCGACGGCGTTGCGTTCGCTCGTCGGCGATCCGGATCGTCTCGCCCGATTCGCGGCGACCGCGCCCGTGCATGCGGAGTCCTTCTCGTGGGAACACACCGCGGAAGGACTGCTCGACAGTTACCGACGGGCCGGGATGCGTCGCAACCGCGCCTTCGGTACCGGCGAGCACTCGCTGCGACGGCAGCGTGGAGTGTGGAAGTTGCGACGGACGAGGGGAGTCACGGCATGAGCGACCGGCTCATCGAACTGATCGAATCGACGCTGCGCGATCGCGAGCTCGAGTTCTCCGTCAAGGAGGGCGGGCACTTCGTCGTCGAGCTTCCGGGCGAGAAGAAGCTCAAGACGACCACGCTGCTCAGCGTCGGACAGCACGGTGTGCGGGTCGAGGCGTTCGTGTGCCGCAAGCCGGACGAGAATTTCGAATCGGTGTACCGCTACCTGCTGCGTCGCAACCGTCGCCTGTACGGCGTGGCGTACACGCTCGACAAGGTCGGCGACATCTATCTGGTGGGACGCATCGCCGCGCACGCGGTGACCCCCGAGGAGATCGACGCGGTCCTCGGGCAGGTCCTCGAGGCGGCGGACCACGACTTCAACATCATCCTCGGTATCGGGTTCATCACGTCCATCAAGCGCGAATGGGAGTGGCGGGTCTCGCGGGGCGAACCGTTGCGCAATCTCGAGCCGTTCCGTCACCTCATCGAGGAGGAGACCGGCACGCCGTTCGAGCCCGATGTGGACGACGACGAACCCGAGGATCGGCGCGAAGCGAACGGGTGACGGCGTTGCCGGACACCGTTATCTCGCCGTGAACATGTCCGGTTGGAGAGGTCTGCACGGCCGTATGGTGTGACCATCCCCACAATCGAAATCCGCTGGAAACGTCCGGGAAACGGTGCGTTCCCGCGAAGCGACCTGGGGTTTTGTCGATCGCCGGTCCGGTTTCTCGCACAGCCGTACCGGAAAATCGACCCGTGACCTCGCCGTGATGAACCCTTACCGTCGATGTAGGCCCGATACCGACGGGCGTTACACACCGGCCCCGCAGCCGCTCGTTCCACCCCCGCGGGATTGTCGGATCCACAACCTGCCGAGGGGTGGAGCGAGATAGCGACCGGGCGTGCGCCAGCACCGCACCGTGTTGCCGGCACCGACCGTCCAGCCCACATGTGGCGGACCCATTGCGTCGGGGGCCTCGCAAGCAGCCGGAAAGGATTCATCCACATGGCAAAGTTCACGATCAAGCGCGCCCTGGGCACCCTCGCTGCCTCCACTGCACTCGTTGCGACCCCGTTCGCTCTGGGTGCCGGTACCGCCAACGCCGCATCCGGCAACTGGGATGCCGTCGCACAGTGCGAGAGCGGTGGTAACTGGGCGATCAACACCGGTAACGGCTACTACGGCGGTCTGCAGTTCTCGCAGAGCACCTGGGAGGGCTACGGTGGCTCGGGAACCGCGAACAACGCCTCGCGCGAGGAGCAGATCCGCGTCGCCGAGAACGTCCTCGCCGGACAGGGCGTCGGTGCATGGCCGGTCTGCGGTCAGTACCTCTGACCGCAGCGCCCTCCGGCGTAGCGAGCGCAGCTCACACGCCATCGTGAGCGCAGCTCCAGCAGCTTCCGAACCCCGCGTGNCGCGGGGTTCGTGCTTTCCGGCAGGGGAATCGCGCCGGGAACGGTATCCTCGCAATCCTCACACAGCGTGTGTGATGGGCTTCACAGCCGCTGCGGTAGTGTGAACTCGACCGAAAGTCGGCACGGCGTGCCAGCAGAATGCTCGGAGGATGAGTAATGAGTTTCCGCAGTCCCTTTCCCGACGTCGACATCCCGGCATCGAGTGTCTACGACTTCCTGTTCGGTTCGCTCGACGAGTCCGAGCTCGATCGACCCGCGCTGATCGACGGCGCGTCCGGCACCGTGACGGACTACCGCACGCTCGTGGCCCACATCGACGCCGTCGCCGGAGCGCTGGCCGCCCGGGGCATCGGTGTGGGGAAGGTCGTCGGGCTGCTCGCACCCAACGTGCCGGCCTTCGCCTCGGTCTTCCACGGCATCCTGAGGTCCGGCGCCACCGCGACCACGATCAACGCCCTCTACACGGCCGGGGAGATCTCGAAGCAGCTCGACGACTCGGGGGCCGTGGCACTGTTCACGGTGTCCCCGTTCCTGCCGCAGGCGAAGGAGGCCGCCGCGGCCGCCGGGATCCCCGATGAGCTGCTCTTCGTGCTCGACGGGGCCGAGGGCCATCCGTCCCTGCGCGACGTGCTCACCGAGGGGTCACCGGCTCCCGCGGTCGAGTTCGATCCGGCCACCCACCTCGCGGTACTGCCGTATTCCTCGGGCACGACCGGCCGGCCCAAGGGCGTGATGCTCACGCACCGCAATCTCGTCGCGAACGTCTGCCAGATCACCCCGCGGATGGGTATCGCCGCCGACGACCGCGTGCTCGCACTGCTGCCGTTCTTCCACATCTACGGCATGACGGTGCTGCTGAACGCCGCGCTGTACAACCGCGCGTCGCTGGTGACGATGCCGAAGTTCGACCTCGTCGACTTCCTCACCTACATCTCGGAACACAAGTGCACGTACGTGTTCATCGCGCCGCCGGTCGCGGTCGCGCTCGCCAAGCACCCCCTCGTCGACCAGTACGATCTGTCGAGCGTGCACACGGTCTTCTCCGGTGCCGCGCCGCTCGACAAGGAACTCGCCGGATCGGTCGCGAAGCGCTTGGGCTGCAACGTCCGGCAGGGATACGGCATGTCGGAGATGTCGCCCGTGTCGCATGCAATTCCCTTCGAGGACAACGAGACCGAACTCGATTCGGTGGGTCCGACGATCGCGAACATGGAATGCAAGATCGTCGATCCCGCGACCGGCGAGGAAGTCGAATATCCCACCGGCGACGGCGTTTCGGCGCCCGGCGAACTGTGGTGCAAGGGACCGAACGTCATGGTCGGTTATCTCGGCAATCCCGAGGCCACGGCCGACACCCTCGACGATGACGGCTTCCTCCACACCGGCGACATCGCCACGGTCGACGGGAAGGGTGCCGTCCGGATCGTCGACAGGCTCAAGGAACTCATCAAGTACAAGGGCTACCAGGTGCCGCCGGCCGAACTCGAGGCTCTGCTGCTCACGCACCCGCAGATCGCCGACGCCGCGGTGATCGGCGTCCGCGACGACGAGGGCGAGGAGGTCCCGAAGGCCTTCGTCGTCCGGCAGCCGGATTCGACGATCGACGAGGGCGAGGTCATCGACTTCGTGGCCGCACGGGTCGCGCCGCACAAGAAGGTCCGCCAGGTCGAGTTCATCGACACGGTGCCGAAATCCTCTGCGGGCAAGATTCTTCGGAAGGATCTGCGTGCCCTGAACGCCTGACGGGCGCACCGACGACGTGTGGAGCCCCGGGAGATCGTGTGTCTCCCGGGGATTCCGCTGTCCGGGCCCTGCTACGGGACCGCCGAGTCTCCACCCCTCGGGCCGTGGAGGATCCTGTCCGATCAGGCCAGCATGTGCGGCTGTCCCGCTCGGTACCGGTCGGCGTCGATGCGCCGCAACGGTTCCAGTTCGGGCGGTTCGTGCAACTTGTACAGTGCCGGCGGTGCGGCGGGGGAGCCGGCCGTCTGCAGCAACGCACCCACTGCCGCCCGCGCCGATTCGTTCGCGCCCTCCATCGTCGCGAGGTCGATGTCGTTGCGGACGTAGTCGCCCGCGAGGAACAGGTTCGGGATCGCGGTGTGTGCCTCGGGCCGGTTCGCGAGCGACCCAGCGGTGTTGATGAGCAGCGGGGTGTCGTTGGTAACGCCGCCGGCTCCCCACTTCACGCCGGGATCGAGGAACCACGAGACGATGTCGTTCTCGTCGATCGCGCCCGTCCCGTCCTCGAGGCACGCCGACATCTGCGCCCACACCTCGCGGGCGATCTCCTCCGGCGTGCACTGCTTGGCGGTTCTGCCGTAGAGGATGCCGGGGGTGTCCCAGTCGGAGATGTCCACCGACAGGCAGTCGTGCGCCGAACCGTCGCCGTACCGTTGGACGAAGTCGCCGCGCCAGAATTGGGCCTGGCTGATCGACGTGAGCGCCCACGGCGAACCGAGATAGGCGACGTGGCCCGGCGTGATGGGGGTGGGCCGGCGCAGGAAGTACTGGATGCCGACCATCCAGTCGGTGACCAGAGCGTTCATCCGTTCGAGGCCGGGATCGGCCGCGAGGATCTCGGGCGACCACAGCGAGACGGCGCGTTCGGCCGGCATCGCCGCGACGAACCAGTCGGCCTCGGCGCGGGCCCGGTTGCCCGACCCGTCGACGACCCGTGCGCCGGTGATCCGTCCGCCGGAGATCTCCAGGGACTCGGCCGCCCAACCCATCTCGAACTTCACCCCGAGGTCGCGCAGGAGCTGCGCCCACGGATCGATCCACGCCTCGTTCGTCGGTGCCGACAGCAGGCGGTCGAGATGTCCGTACTGCGGCACGGTGCCCATCGCGTTCCACACGAAGGCCTGGCCCATGATGCCGATGGTGCGGGTCGAGACCGTCTGCGGCCGCGCCGCGACGAGCTGTCGCGTCAGTGCGGAGACGAGGATCTCGCGGTACCCCTTCGACTTGCCGTCGGCCTCGAGGGTCTGCGCCCACGTCTCGTGTTCCCACTGGCCGTTGCGACGTTCGAGGCTGCTGGTGAGGAACATGACGAGTTTGCGCATGAAGACCGCGAGTTCGTGCGGCGGGATCGAGCCGCCGAGGGAGAAGGCCGCCGTCAGGCTCTCCTGCAGACTCAGCGGGTCGTAGATGTCGAAGCGCAGCGGTGCGATGGAGGCCGGGGCGGTGAGGTCGGGCGCGCCGGGGATCGCCATCCGGAAGCCGTGTCCCGCAACGAGGTTGTCGAACACGCCATTCGGGTTTCCGGGGAACGGGATCCGTCGCATCGTGTCGGGGATGTGCTGGTAGAAGCCGGGGAAGAAGCGGAAGCCGTGTTCACCGGGCAGATCGAGGCGGCCGCCTGCCGCGGTGCCGGGGGAGGGGATGCTGCGCGCCTTGCCGCCGAGCGCGGTCGGCTCGAAGACGATGACCTCGAAGCCGCGTTCGATCAACTCGTGCGCGGCGGCCAGTCCGGCCATCCCGCCGCCGAGGATCGCGACCCGGCGTCCGCCGGAGTGCACCGCCGGTGCGCGGCGGCTCGGCTGTGCGCCCGCCGTGACCGGCAGGGCTGCGGCGGCCCCGAGCGCTCCGAGGGCGGTGAGGACGGTGCGGCGGGACATGCGTCCGTCGGGCTGCGGACCCCGGTGTGGCTGCGGACCCCCGTGTGACTTCGGACCCCCGTGTGACATCGAACCCCCGTGTGTGTCGGTGATGACGAACTGTGGTGCGCGGCGCCGACTCCCGCGTTCCTGGCAACGCGCGTTGTCAGATATAGCCCACGATCGGGGGCGCCCGTGGCGAAATCGCCATCCGTGCATGTCAGGATTGGGTCATGACTATCGGAACACTTGTTCTGCTCCGCCACGGCGAGAGCGAATGGAATGCGATGAACCTGTTCACCGGCTGGGTGGACGTGCATCTGACCGACAAGGGGATCGCCGAGGGCAAGCGGGCCGGTGCCCTCCTCGCCGAGCACAACGTGCTTCCCGACGTCTCCTACACCTCCCTGCTGCGCCGCGCGATCAGCACCGCCAACTTCGCGCTCGACGCCGCCGACCGGCACTGGATCCCCGTCATCCGCGACTGGCGTCTCAACGAGCGCCACTACGGCGCGCTCCAGGGCAAGAACAAGTCCGAGATCAAGGACGAGTTCGGCGAGGAGCAGTTCATGCTGTGGCGTCGCAGCTACGACACCCCGCCGCCGCCGATCGAGCCGGGTTCGAAGTACAGCCAGGACACCGATCCGCGCTACGCCGACGTCGACGAAGTCCCCCTGACGGAGTGCCTGAAGGACGTCGTCGCCCGCTTCATCCCGTACTGGGAGTCGACGATCTCCAAGGATCTGCTCGCGGGCAAGACCGTGCTGGTCACCGCGCACGGCAACTCGCTGCGCGCGCTCGTCAAGCATCTCGACGGGATCTCCGACGACGACATCGCCGGACTCAACATCCCGACGGGCATCCCGCTGCGCTACGACCTCGACGAGAACCTGCGCCCGCTGAACCCGGGTGGCACCTATCTCGACCCCGAGGCCGCAGCTGCCGGTGCGGCGGCGGTCGCGAACCAGGGCGCCAAGTAGCAGCCCCACGGAAGCGAGACCCGACCCCGTTGCCGTTCGGTGACGGGGTCGGTTCGTTCGTGCAGGTCCGTCGCGGAGTGGTCCGTTCTGGGCGAACAAAGGGTGAACAACACTCCAACACCCGAAAAATGGGGTGTGACGTGCGGGAAATGCCGTCGACCCGCTGTCCGGTGGGGTACCGGTGTCATTACGATTCGAAGTGTGAGTGTTACGCAGGCCGTGTTGCTGGCCGTGGTCGCAGCGGTCCTCGGCGGGATCGTCACCGTCGCCGTCGGGAGGCTTGTGCAGCGCCGGGCCCACGGTAGCGACGAAGCCGACCTCACGATGTTCGACGTGCTCGACCGGGTCGTGCACGGGGCGTCGACCGGTATCGCGGTGGTCGACAAGTTCCACGACGTCGTCCTGTCGAACCCGCGCGCCGAGGAACTCGGCCTCGTCCGCAACCGGCAGATCGACGACCGGGCCTGGGCGGCCGCCTGCCAGGTGCTCGAGACGAGGAAGCCGATCGAACTCGACCTGGGCGCGAAGGCATTGCTCGGCCGCGAGCCCGTCGCGGTGCGCTGCACCGTCCGGCCGCTGCTCGACCAGGATCCGCGCTTCGTCGTGCTCTACGCCTTCGACGACTCCGAGCACGTCCGCATGGAGGCCACCCGGCGCGATTTCGTGGCCAACATCAGCCACGAACTGAAGACCCCCGTCGGCGCGATGGCGTTGCTCGCGGAGGCGCTGCTCGAATCCGTCGACGATCCCGAGACCGTCCGCCACTTCGGCGAACGGGTCCAACGCGAGGCGACGCGCCTCGGCAACATGGTGACCGAACTGATCGCCCTCTCGAAGCTCCAGGGTGCCGAGAAACTGCCCGATCTCGAGGTCGTGGACGTCGACGCCGTCGTCGACGAGGCTCTCGACCGCACGCGCCTGACCGCCGAGAACGCCTCGATCACCATCAGCACCGACCGGCCGAGCGGCCTCGAGATCCTCGGCGACCGGACGCTGCTCGTCAGCGCCCTCACCAACCTCATCGAGAACGCGATCGCCTACTCGCCGGCCGGCTCACCGGTGACGATCAGCAGGTCGCTGCGCGACGGCAAGGTCGCGATGGCCGTCACCGACCGGGGGATCGGTATCGCCAAGGAGGACCAGGAGCGGGTCTTCGAGCGCTTCTTCCGCGTCGACAAGGCCCGGTCGCGGGCCACCGGAGGCACCGGCCTCGGGCTGGCCATCGTCAAGCACGTCGCCGCGAACCATCACGGCGAGATCACCCTGTGGAGCAAGCCCGGTACCGGCTCCACCTTCACCCTTCTCGTCCCGGCCCACGTCGAGGACGCCGAGGACGACGAGAACCACACCGCCGACCGCACCGAGAAGGTGGTCGGATCGTGACGCAGACCCCACCCGGGCTCCCGGGCGGACGGATATCGAGAAACAGACGGAGGACCAGCTCGTGACGCGTGTGCTGATCGTCGAGGACGAGGAATCGTTGGCGGATCCGCTCGCCTTCCTGCTGCGGAAGGAGGGGTTCGAGACGACCATCGCCGGCGACGGCCCCTCGGCCCTCGCCGAGTTCGACCGGGAGGGCGCCGACATCGTCCTGCTCGACCTGATGCTCCCCGGGATGAGCGGCACCGACGTGTGCAAGCAGTTGCGGACCCGCTCGGGTGTGCCGGTCATCATGGTCACCGCTCGCGACAGCGAGATCGACAAGGTCGTCGGGCTCGAACTCGGCGCCGACGACTACGTCACCAAGCCGTACTCGGCGCGTGAACTCATCGCCCGGATCCGTGCGGTCCTGCGGCGCGGGGCCGACACCGAGAGCGAGGTAGCGGCGGACGACGGACTGCTCGAGGCCGGACCTGTGCGGATGGACGTCGACCGTCACGTCGTGCACGTCAACGGTGAGCCGGTCGCCATGCCGCTCAAGGAATTCGACCTGCTCGAATATCTCCTGCGGAACTCCGGGCGGGTGCTCACCCGCGGACAGCTCATCGACCGGGTGTGGGGCGCCGACTACGTCGGCGACACCAAGACCCTCGACGTCCACGTCAAGCGTCTGCGCTCGAAGATCGAGGAGGATCCGGCCAAGCCGCGTCACCTCGTGACGGTGCGCGGCCTGGGTTACAAGCTCGAGGCCTGATCGGAGCCGGCATCGGAGCCCGCCTGTGCTGCCGACGTCGCGGGATGGATCGCGATCAGACCCAGTCCCTGGCGTCGCCGGCACAGGCGCGCGAGCTCGTCGTAGGCCGCCGCACCGAGGAGTTCGGTGAGCTCGGGGGCGTACGACTGCCAGACCGGACGCTCGCCGACGTGCGCGTCGGGAGAGCCCGAGCAGTACCAGTCGAGGTCGTGGCCACCCTCACCCCAGCCGCGTCGGTCGTACTCGGTGATGACCGTGCGCAGGATCTCGGTGCCGTCGGGACGCTCCACCCAGTCCTGGGTGCGGCGGATCGGGAGCTGCCAGCACACGTCCGGCTTCATCTCGAGCGGTTCGATGCCGCGTCGCAACGCCATGGTGTGGAGGGCACAGCCCTGGCCGCCCTCGAATCCGGGACGGTTCAGGAAGATGCACGCACCCTTGTAGCGGCGGGTGCGCAGGGCGGGCTCGTCGTCGATCTCGTCCTCTTCGAGGTAGCCCTTCTTGCCCAGGCCCTTGTCCATGAACTGCCAATCGGCCGGCGTGAGGTGTTTCACTGCCTTCGCCAGCTTCTTGCGATCGTCGTCGTCGGACAGGAACGCACCGTGCGAGCAGCACCCGTCGTCGGGTCGCTCGGCGATGATGCCCTGGCACGCCGGAGTGCCGAACACGCAGGTCCACCGCGAGAGCAGCCATGTCATGTCTGCGGCGATGACGTGTTCGTCGTTGTCGGGGTCGGTGAACTCCACCCATTCCCGAGGAAAGTCGAGAGGGACTTCCGGGGCCGGGTCGAGTTTGTGTGGGGCATGGGACATACCTGCTGTCACAGGTCCCGACGGTAGACCCAGTACCGTATTGATGTGCGCTTAGGGGTACTCGACGTCGGAAGCAATACCGTTCACCTGTTGGTGGTGGACGCCCATCGTGGTGGGCACCCCACGCCGATGAGTTCGACGAAGGCCACGCTGCGGCTGTCCGAGAACATGGACGACAACGGCGACATCACCTCCAAGGGCGCCGATCGGCTCGTCGAGACCACCGCCGAATTCGCCAGCATCGCCCGCACCTCGGGATGCGGCGAGCTCATGGCGTTCGCGACGTCCGCGGTGCGCGACGCCGGCAACTCCGAGGCCGTCCTCGAGCGGGTGCGCCGGGAGGCCGGGGTGTCGCTGGACGTGCTCTCCGGCGAGGACGAGGCGCGGCTGACCTTCCTCGCGGTGCGCCGCTGGTACGGCTGGAGCGCCGGAAACATCCTCGACCTCGACATCGGCGGTGGTTCGCTCGAGCTCACCTTCGGCGGCGACGAGGACCCCGAGATCGCCTACTCGCTCCAGCTCGGTGCGGGACGGCTCACCCGCGACTGGTTCCGTGAGGACCCGCCCGGCAAGCGCCGGATCTCGGCGCTGCGCGACTGGCTCGACGCCGAACTCGCCGAGCCGGCGAAGGTCATACGCAACGCGGGCGACCCCGACCTGTGTGTGGGTACCTCCAAGACCTTCCGGACCCTCGCCCGCCTGACCGGCGCGGCCCCCTCGTCCGCCGGTCTGCGGGTACAACGGACCCTGACGGCCAGCGGACTGCGCCAGCTCATCGCCTTCATCTCCCGGATGACCACGGCCGACCGGGCAGAACTCGAAGGCGTCAGCTCGGACCGGTCCGAGCAACTCGTCGCCGGCGCCCTCGTCGCGGAGGCGAGCATGCGTGCCCTCGGAGTGGAGACGCTGCAGATCTGCCCGTGGGCGTTGCGCGAAGGCCTGATTCTTCGGAAGCTCGATACGGATATGGGTGGCGAACTGGTGGTGGCAACCGGATGAGCGAGAATCGCAGCAACGACACGGGGCAGATCTCCGTGGCCGAGCTGTTGGCGCGTAACGGCCAGAAGGTGGGAACGCGGGCCGGGGGACGACGCCGACGAGGCGCGAGCGGAGGCATCTCCGTCGCCGAACTGACGGGCGAGATCCCGATCACGCGCGCGGCCGACGACCGCGCAGACGGCAAGGGCGAGCGGCACACCGCCGACGACGCGGAAAGTGCTGCCGGACAGTCGGATTCGGCTTCCTCTGTCGCGACTACCGATGCGAGGACCCCACCGAAGGTCGTCCCGGCGCCGCGCAAGGTCGAGACCCCGAAGGTCGAGACCCCGAACAGCGAGACGCCGAAGCTCGAGACGCCGAAGAAGGCGACCTTCGCGCTGTCCGACATCGAGAAGACCACCGTGACCCCGCGGGTCGCCGTCGAGACGAAGACGCCCCCGGCGAAGGCCGGAACGGGCACGCCTGCCGTCACGAAGGCGCCGCCCGCCGCGAAGACACCGGCAGTCCCGGCTTCGAAGACGCCCGCATCGACGGACGCAGTGTCGAAGACGGATGCAGTGTCGAAGGCGGGCGCAGTGTCGAAGACGGGCGCAGCGTCCAAGGCGGCCGCATCGGCGGAGACAGCGTCCAAGACGGCCGCGGCGGCTCCGCCCAAGATCGAGTCGCCGACCGAGGTCATCCGCCCCGAGGCGCTTCCGCGGCGTGCGCGGGCGCATCTCGGAGCGGTCGCGACGAGCTCGCCGTCCGGTGAGGGAGCGGCGGTCGCCGACAAGAAGTCCGAGAAGGCGAGCGCCCCTGCGGTGTCGGTGCGCAAGGCCGACGTCGCCGAACCGCGACTACTGTCCGGCCCGGCCAGCGACCTGCAGGGCACCGGTTCCGACGCCGACGACTCGACCGACACCAGCGGTGCTGCGGATGCCGCGCCCGACGCTTCGGAGGGAGCGGCATCGTCGCGGTCGCGGAAGTCCCGCGGCAAGGGTGGGAAGGCGACGTCCGACGCCGCCGACGACTCGGCACGGAAGAGCGCGGACGACGAGTCCACCGACGCGGAGCAGAGCAGTGGCCTCAAGCAGTGGGCGTTGCTGATCGGCGAGAGCGTCGCCGCGATCGTCGCGGGCGGATTGCTCTTCAAGGGCTTCGAGCGGTTGTGGGACCTCATGCCGTGGGTCGCCTTCGCGCTCGCGCTGCTGGTGATCGTGGGCCTGGTCGCGCTGGTGCGTGTCCTGCGGCGCACCGATGACATCACGAGTCAGCTCATCGCGCTCGCGGTGGGAGCATTCGTGGCCTTCGGGCCGCTGTTGTTCCTGCTGCCCGGGTGAGCCGATGCCGACCGCGCAGGGAATCCGGGTAGGGCTGTCCACCGCTTCGGTCTATCCGGAGAACACCGAAGCGGCGTTCCGCTTCGCGGCCGATCTCGGTTTCGACGGGGTCGAGCTGATGGTGTGGGCCGAACCGGTGAGCCAGGACCCCACCTCGGTGGAGCGTCTGGTCCGCGAGTACGGCGTGCCGGTGCTCGCCGTGCACGTGCCGTGTCTGCTGATCTCGCAGCGCGTGTGGGGATCCGATCCCGCCGCCAAGCTCGACCGTTCGGTGCGTGTCGCCGAGATCCTCGGTGCGGAGACCGTCGTGGTCCATCCGCCCTTCCGGTGGCAGCGTCGCTATGCGGAGGGATTCTCCGACCAGGTCGCGGCGCTCGAGGCCGACAGCCACGTGGTGGTCGCGGTCGAGAACATGTACCCGATGAGGGCCGACGTCGTCTTCGGCGGTCGTGATCGCGGCGCCGAACGTCTGCGCCGGCGCGGTCCCGGCCGTGCGGTCTCGGCCTACAGTCCGTCACTCGACCCCACCGACACCGGTTTCGCGCACTACACGCTCGACCTGTCGCACACCGCGACCGCGGGGGCCGACGCCCTCGCGCTCGCGGATCGGATGGGGGAGGGGCTCGCCCACCTCCATCTCGCCGACGGCCGGGGCTCCTCGCTCGACGAACACCTCGTCCCGGGAACGGGCACGCAGCCGTGTGCGGACGTGTGCCGCCGGCTCGCCGCGAGCGACTTCGGCGGGCACGTGGTGCTCGAGATCAGCACCCAGAGCGCACGGACGCGTGCGGAGCGCGCCGGGATGCTGGCGCGTTCGCTGGCCTTCGCGCGCACGCACCTGGATCGCTCGGCGACGCGCGCGATCACGGCCGGCCCCGAGAGTCCCCGGCACACGGATATCGCGCGCGTCCCCGCCTCAGAGGGCAGCGATTCCGGCGGCGAGCACGGCGACGCCTGAGATCAGCACGCCCGCGGTGAGGGAGACGGCGCCGAGCCGGACCGCCGCGAACATCCGGCCGGGTCGCTCGGGATCGGGCCCGAGAACCGACAGGAAGAAGCCCGCCGGGATCAGGATCGCCGCGACGAGCACGGCGATGGCGCCGGCCGCCGACCAACCGGGTGATGCGCCCACGACGTGCGTGAGAACGGCAATGAGCAGCCCGAGTGTGACGAGTACTCCCGCGTGGGCGTGACCGGCACGGAAGAACGTCTTCTGCAGGTCGTTGGTGGGTACGCCGCCCGCGGCGACGCGTAGCAGGAAGGTGCCTCCGAAGGCGATGCCTGCGACGGTGAGCACGGTGCTCCCGAGAACGATGGTCACGAGCGGATGCATGAGGGCCTCCTCGGCCGTACTCCGTGACTGGATAGTTTCGCTATCCAATACTGGATAGTTGTAGTATCCGATGTCAAGGGACGGAGGTGATCGGTGCGTATCTCGGAACTCGCCGAGCGTTGCGGCATACCGCTGCCGACGGTGAAGTACTACCTGCGCGAGGGACTGCTCATGCCGGGCGTGGCGACGAGCGTCACCTCGGCGACCTACGACGACCGGCACGTGCGGCGCCTGGGCCTGGTCCGGGCACTCGCCGCGCAGGGTCTGCCCCTCGAGAAGATCAAGACCGTCGTGGATCTCGTCGACAATCCCCGCGACGACCTCTTCGTCGAACTCGGCCACGCCATCGCCGCGCTGCCGCCCTACGTCGAGGACTCGGCCGGTCCCGGCTATCCCCGCGCCCGCCACCTGCTCGAACGCCTCGGCCAGATCTACGACCCACGGTTCGCGGCCGTGGCGCAACTCGAACACGCGCTCGCGGCACTCGAAGCCGCCGGCCTGCGGATGGACGACCGCCGGATCGACGCCTACGGCCGTCACGTCCGCGCCATCGCCGAACTCGACCTCGAACTGCTGCCGACGCACTCCCGGGAAGCCACCGTGGAAGCGGCCGTGCTCGGGACCGCCCTGTACGAACCGGTCCTCACGGCCATGCGCCGGTTGGCCCACCAGCATCTCGCCGCCCGCATGTTCGGGTCCGGTGGATTCCCCACGACCGGCGCCGATCCGGCCCCGAACGACGACCAGGAGCAGCAGTGACCCTCACCGACCAGCCCTTCCTCGACCTGACCTCGGTCACCCGGGCGCCGGGGGAGCACCCGGATGGCACCGCGGCCTGGCAGGCGCACATCGATCCGGTGTGGACCATCGGGCCCAAGGTGCACGGCGGATGCATGCTCGCGGTCTGCGCGTCCGCGGCGCGCAGGTCGGTGCTCGACGCCGGCGTCGACCCGCTCACCCAGCCCCTCGCCGTGAGTGCCTCGTTCGTCGCCGCGCCCGATCCCGGCGACGTCGAACTCACCACCGTCCTACGCAAGCAGGGCAAGCAGATCGCCCTTGTGGACGTCGAACTGTCCCAGGCCGGACGTGTGGCGGTGCGGGCGAGTGTCACCCTCGGTACGCCGGATACCGAGGAGCCCTTCCACACGGTGCCGCACCGCGCGACCACCATGCCCGTCGACCCGCCGGCCGAGTCGGTGCTCGTCACCCCCGAGCACCCCATGGGGCAGATCGTGAAGTTCGCCGCCACCTCCCGGCTCCGGATCGACGCCTCGACCGCGCGCTTCCTCGATGGGCAGCAGGGTGAACCGCTCGTGTCGATGTGGACGCGGCCGTCGCCGGGCGACGAGGCCGACGTCGACACCTCGGTGCTGTTCGCGCTCATGTGCGGCGACGTGTCGGCTCCCGTCGCGATGAACCTCGGCCGATTCGGCTGGGCGCCGACGGTGCAGCTCACCGCCTATCTGCGGCGGGTTCCGGCTCCGGGATGGCTGCGGGTCATCGCCGAGAGCAGCGTGCTCGGCAGCACCTGGTTCGAGGAGGACCACACCGTCGTCGACTCGACCGGCCAGGTGGTCGTGCAATCGCGTCAGCTGGCCATGATGCCGCGCTGATACGCCCGAACGCGGCAGGTCCCGACAGGCGGTGACCGTGGTGTAGGCCGCACGGGCGGTCGTGGCAGGCTGTCCCCATGACGAGAATCGCAGTGATCGGTGGCGGCAGGATCGGCGAGGCGCTGATCTCGGGTCTGCTGAAGAACGGCTTCGCGACCAAGGATCTCGTGGTCGCCGAGAAGTTCGAGGAACGGCGTGAGGAACTGTCCCGGGCCTACTCGATCCGGGTCACCGACAGCACCTCCGACGCCGCGGAAGGCGCCGACGTGGTGGTCGTGGCCGTCAAGCCCAACGACGTGGACGTCGTCGTCACCGCCCTCGCGGCGGTCGACGCCGGGAACGACGACGAGCAGATCCTGGTGTCGCTTGCCGCGGGCATCCCGACGGTCCGCTACGAGACCAAGCTCCCGGCCGGCTTCCCCGTCGTGCGCGTGATGCCGAACACCCCGATGCTCGTCGGGGAGGGCGCGAGCGTGCTGTCCGCCGGTCGGTACGTCAAGCAGCAGCATCTCGACACGGTCCGCGAGATCCTCGCGAGTGTGGGAACGGTCTCGGTGGTCCCGGAGGCGCAGATCGACGCGGTCACCGCGGTCTCCGGATCCGGGCCCGCATATTTCTTTCTCGTCGCGGAGGCGATGATCGACGCCGGTGTCTCGCTCGGCCTGACGCGGGCGGTGGCCACCGATCTGGTGGTGCAGACGATGACCGGCTCGGCCGCGATGCTCGCGCGCTCGGGGGACAACGCTGCCGACCTGCGCGCCGCGGTCACCTCGCCGGGTGGCACCACGGCGGCCGCGATCCGCGAACTCGAGCGTGGAGGCCTGCGTACGGCCTTCTACGAGGCGCTCGACGCTGCGAAGCGCCGTTCCGCGCAACTCGGGGCGGCATCGGATCAGCCGTCGCCTGCGGCCCGCGAGGGGCTCTCCGGGACGGCCTGACAGGGCATCCACCCGAGGCACTGACAGGTGTCACTGCGGAACGCTGACAGACGTCACTGCGGGGCGTAGCGTGGCGACGAACAGCCGCCCGCCGGAAATTCCCCAGCTGCATCGTCGCACAGGAACCATTCGTCACGCTAAGCTCGAATCAGCACGTGCGTGTCTGTTCCGCCGGAGGGGAAGCCGGCGGCGCGGGCGTGCCGGAGGTGTGTAATGGTTTCAGGAAACACGCCGTCGAAGGGTCAACCTCAAGACGGACAGTCGGTTCTCGCCGGTACCCAGTTCCTGACGGTTGCCGAAGTGGCAGCTCTCATGCGGGTGTCGAAGATGACCGTGTACAGGCTGGTGCACAGTGGCGAACTACCCGCAGTGCGCGTGGGACGCTCGTTCCGCGTGCATGCGAAGGCCGTCCACGACTACCTCGAGACGTCGTACTTCGACGTCGGATAGAGGTCGGACAGGGACGATCGGCGCGTCGTCGGGGGACGACGGTACGACGAACGGATCCGGTGCGCGAGGGAAGTCGCGTTCCGGGGCGGACCTCGGTTTCACGCCGGGTGGGCCGCCCCGGTAGGATTGCTTGTCGTCGTACCGGCCAGCCGGTGTCGTGAGGCGCTGTTACTCGTCGCCACGAGGCCCAGCGTCGACATACATCAGGCGTACGTCACCGGCGTGCGCAGGAACGCTACAAGGAACGTGAGGGATGCCCACATGGGATCTGTGATCAAGAAGCGCCGTAAGCGCATGTCGAAGAAGAAGCACCGCAAGCTGCTCCGCCGCACCCGAGTGCAGCGTCGTAAACTCGGCAAGTAAGCCCTGCACCTGTCCGATGCCCGTCACCTTCCATGGTGGCGGGCATCGTTCGTCTGTGCATCCCGGTACCCGAAAGTTCACCCACGAGTCGTGCGATGGCAGCGAAGTGGCCGTATTGTGGGACGGCATACCGCGTCGGGGCGAATGTGACCGATGACGCGTGTGGTGCAGCAGGGGGTTTCACGAGTGGTTTCGCAGGGGCACGAAGTGGCACGTCCACGAGTCGTGCTGGTCACCGGAGCAAGTCGGTTCCTGGGTGGTTTCCTCGTCACCAGGCTTGCCCAGAATCCCGACATCGAGCGGGTGATCGGCGTCGACACCCAGTCGCCGTCGAAGGACATGCTCCGGCGCATGGGGCGGGCCGAGTTCGTGCTCGCCGACATCCGCAACCCACTCATCGGCAAGATCATCCGCAACATGGACGTCGACACCGTCGTCCACGCGTCCGCCGTCACGAAGGCCCCGAAGTCCGGGAGCCGCACGGCGATGAAGGACATGAACGTCCTCGGCGCGATGCAGCTGTTCGCGGTGTGCCAGAAGGCACCCTCGGTGCGCAGGATCGTGCTGCGCTCGTCGTCCGTCGTCTACGGATCGAGTGCCAAGGACCCCGCGAAGTTCACCGAAGAGATGAGCGCCCGCCGCCGGCCCACGGGCGCCTTCGCCCGCGACATGATGGAGGTCGAGGGATATCTGCGCGGCGTCGCCCGGCGGCGCAGCGACATCGCGACCACCATCCTCCGGTTCGCACCCACCGTCGGGAACCGGCTGCCCGGCTCGGTGTCGAGCTATCTCACCTCCCCGCTCGTCCCCAACGTGCTCGGCCGCGACGCGCGACTGCAGTTGCTGCACGAGGAGGACGCACTCGGTGCGCTCGAACACGCGGTCGTCGCCGGACCCTCAGGGACGTACAACATCGCCGGTGAGGGGATCGTCATGATGACCCAGGCCGTGCGCCGGGCCGGTGGCGTCACCGTGCCGATGCCCTACGCGCTGTTCCGCACGGTCGGGCACGCACTCATGGGTTCCGTGATGAACTCCTTCACCAAGGAAGAACTCGACTATTTCCATTTCGGATGCGGACTCGACACCACGCGCATGCGCAACGAGTTCGGATTCGAACCACGCTGGACCACGAGAGAAGCGCTCGACGATTTCGCCCGGGGCCTCGCCCTCACCCGCATCGTGAAGACCGAATGGGTGGACAAGGCCGAGTCGATGGCGCTCTCCGTGCTCGGAGAGACGAGGGAGACGCGATGACGGAGGTCGCGAAGGTCATCCCGTTGCACGCCGGCAACCGCCGTCCCGGCGAACGGGTCACACGCACACCCCATCCGTCGATGGGGCCACCGCCCACCCCCGAGCAGATGAGCCGCACCGACCGGTTCCTCGACGACCTGCGCGGCACTCTCGCGCAACAGGTCACCGCCACCGCCGAGTTCGTCCGTCGCCGGATGACCGGCGACTACGAGGTCGACGACTTCGGCTTCGACCAGCACTTCACCGAGAACGTCGTCCTGCCGGTGCTGCGACCCCTGTTCGACAAGTGGTTCCGCGTCGAGGTCCGCGGCGTCGAGAACATCCCCGCCGAAGGCAGTGCACTCGTTGTCGCCAACCACGCCGGCACACTTCCCGTCGACGCGCTGATGACCTCCGTCGCCGTGCACGACCACGCGGATCGTCACCTGCGGATGCTCGCCGCCGACCTCGCCTTCGGTCTGCCCGTGGTGGGGACGGTGACGCGCAAGGCCGGCCACACCCTCGCGTGCCACCCCGACGCCGAACGGCTCCTCCGCCAGGACCAGGTGGTCGCGGTCTTCCCCGAGGGTTACAAGGGCCTCGGCAAACCGTTCAAGGAACGCTACAAACTGCAGCGGTTCGGCCGCGGCGGCTTCGTGTCGGCGGCCCTGCGCACCCAGGCACCCATCGTGCCGTGCTCGATCGTCGGCTCCGAGGAGATCTACCCGAACATCGCCGACCTCACCTCGCTCGCGCGCCTGCTCGGCCTGCCCTACTTCCCGATCACCCCGCTGTTCCCGGCGCTCGGCCCGCTCGGGATCGTGCCGCTGCCGTCGAAGTGGTACATCGAGTTCGGCACACCCATCGTCACCGACGTGTACGACGAGGCCTCGGCGGAGGATCCGATGGTGTTGTTCGAGGTCACCGACCACGTGCGCGAGACGATCCAGCAGACCCTCTACAAGCTGCTCACGCGCCGGCGGAACGTCTTCCTCGGCTGAGCACCTCGAAAATCAAGCCGCTCGGTCGCGGCGGCGACCCACGAGGACCGCGACAGCACCACCCGCGGCACCGAGACCGAGCGCCGTCGGCACCCCGACCTTCGCGGCCTTGCGCGCCGTCCGGAAGTCGCGGATCTCCCACCCGCGTGTGCGAGCGACCTGCCGCAGATCCGGATCGGGATTGATCGCGACGGCCGTGCCGACCACCGAGAGCATCGGCACGTCGTTGTGGCTGTCCGAATAGGCCGTGCAGCGCTTGAGATTCAGACCCTCACGGATCGCGAGCGCCCGCACCGCGTGCGCCTTGCCGAGACCGTGCAGGATGTCGCCGACGAGGCGGCCCGTGAAGACGCCGTCCTCCGACTCGGCGACGGTGCCGAGCGCACCGGTGAGACCGAGGCGTTCGGCGATGACGTCGGCCAGTTCGACCGGCGTCGCGGTCACGAGCCACACCTGCTGGCCCGCGTCGAGGTGCATCTGCGCGAGTGCGCGAGTGCCCGGCCAGATCTTGTCGGCGATGATGTCGTCGTAGATCTCCTCGCCGAGCCGGCGCAGTTCCTCGGTGGAGCGGCCCTGCACGAACGACAGCGCTTTGTCGCGACCGGACGCGACGTCGTTCATGTTCTCCTTGCCCGTCAGGCGGAACTTGACCTGCTGCCAGGCGAACTCGAACAGGTCGGACTTGTCGAAGTAGTCCCGGGCGACGAGGCCGCGGGCGAAGTGGATGATCGACGCGCCCTGCACCATCGTGTTGTCGACATCGAAGAACGCCGCCGCGGTCAGATCGCGCGGGACGGCAGCGGTGTCGGGGGAGGGCTCGGGCTCGACGCGGGATTCCTGCAACGCGAGGGCAGCATCGGCGCTCGCCTCACCTGCGAGATTGGCGCGGACCTCTTCCTCGCTGGGTCCGAACTTGCGAGAGAAGAGCCGACGTCCGGGACGGATGATGCGCGCCCACGTCTCACCCATGCCCCATCCGTAGGGAAACGAACGTCCTGGCACTCGCACCTCCGGTGTCGTAACGGGCGGGGCTGTCGAAACGGGCGGGCCCCATGTGGACCCCTGCGCTCCGGGCGCCGCCCACACGGTGACCGCATGCACGGGCGACCCGCGCCAAGCCTAGCCCGCGACACCGCCCCTCACCGGGAGGCCGTCGCCCCCGTGACCGGGTGTGACGTTCATCTCGACAGGCCGTGCCGCACAGTGGAGGCATGAGTGAGCAATCGTCATCGGCAACGAGCGGCTCCGCGAGCCGTCATCACCTGACCCTTCTCGTGCGCGCCGGGTGCGGTGCGTGCGGTCCGGCGCGCGAGCAGCTCGAGGCGCTCGCGGAGGAGCTCGGCGTCGAGGTCACCTGCATCGACGTGGATGTCGCTGCCGCAACCGATCCCGATCTGCGGGCCGAATTCGGGGACCGTCTGCCCGTCGTTCTGCTCGACGGACGCGAGCACAGCTACTGGGAGGTCGACGAGCCGCGACTGCGCGCAGATCTCGCTCGCTGAGTCGGCAGGTCCTCGTCGTACAGCAGGTGGGAAGCACATTCGGGGTGCTTCGAGCAACTTTGTGCATGGCTTCACAAGCGGTTACCGTGGTGTGAACGAATTCCCGGATCACCGTGAGGCCAGGCGTGTATCCACCGGCCGGACGAGGAGCCACGTACCGTGACGCAGTTGCACCCACCGCAGGGCGAGGACGCTCGCGGCACCGCCGAGTCCGGCGAGGGTGCCACTCCCACCCCTCCGGTCCGCGATATCCCACAGGCTACTGTGACGCGTCTCGCGACCTATCTCCGGGTCCTCGGTGCGTTCGCCGAAGCGGGCACGCTCATCGTCTCCAGTGAGGAACTCGCGGCCGCCGCCGGGGTCGGTTCGGCCAAACTGCGCAAGGATCTGTCCTTCCTCGGACCCAACGGAGTGCGCGGCGTCGGCTACGACGTCCTGCGCCTCCAGTCCCGCATCGAAGCAGCTCTCGGACTCGACCGTGGCCATCGCGTCGTGCTCGTCGGAGTGGGCAGTCTCGGACGCGCCCTCGCCCGGTATCCCGGCTTCGACCGCCGCGGTTTCACGATGGCCGGACTCTTCGATTCCGATCCCGACGTGGTGGGCACACGTGTGGGCGATCTCGTCGTGCGTCACGTCGACGATCTCGAGAACGGAGCCCGTGAACTCGGCGCGACCATCGGTGTCGTCGCCACCCCCGACGAGGCAGCGCAGCAGGTGTGCGATCGGCTCGTGCTCGCAGGAGTGCGCAGCATCCTGAGCTTCGCTCCCGTCGAACTCGATGTCCCCGACCACGTCGAGATCCGACGCGTCGATCTGTCCGTCGAGATGCAGGTCCTGTCCTTCAACAGCACTCGCAACGGGGAGACCCCCCGTGCCGCGACCGCTGACGTTCGTCCTGCTGCCGGCGACGTACGCCCCGCCGGCATCCCGCGGGTGTCCACCCGAAGCTCTGCTCGGCGTACCACAACAGGAAAGGCGGGTCCGATGGGCTCGGCCGCGACCAGAAACGGATCGGTGATCGCACCGTGAGTGTTCTCCTCGTCGGGATATCGCATAGGAGCGCACCGGTCCCGGTGCTCGAGAAGGTGGCGGTCACGGACACCGACCGTCCCAAGCTCACCGACAAGATGTTGGCGTCGGACAAGATCTCCGAAGCGATGATCGTCTCCACCTGCAACCGGGTGGAGATCTACGCGGTGGTCGACGCCTTCCACGGCGCGCTCGCCGCGGTCAGTGAACTGCTCGCCGAGCACTCGGGTCTGCCCGTCACCGAACTGCACAAGCACGCCTACGTCCGGTACAGCGAGGCCGCTGCCGAACACCTCTTCTCCGTCGCCAGCGGGCTCGACTCGATGGTCGTGGGGGAGCAGCAGATCCTCGGCCAGATCCGCACCGCCTACGCCGCCGCCGACGCTCAGCAGGCCGCCGGCCGCACCCTGCACGAACTCGCCCAGCAGGCGCTGCGCGTCGGTAAGCGCGTGCACTCGGAGACCGGCATCGACGCCGCCGGTGCGTCCGTCGTGTCGGTCGCGCTCGACAAGGCCGCGAACTTCCTCGGAGGCGACCTGAAGGGCCGTACCGCCGCGGTGATCGGTGCCGGCGCCATGGGCGGCCTCGCTGTCGCGCATCTCGTCCGCGCCGAGGTCGGTTCGATCGTCGTCGCCAACCGCACCCGCGACCGCGCCGAGCGACTCGCCGAGACCGCACGGGCCGCCGGTGTCGACGCCGAGGTCGTCGGATTCGACGATCTCGCCGCCGCGCTGAGCCGCGCCGACGTCGCCGTCACCTGCACCGGAGCGGTGGGCGCCGTCGTCACCCTCGCCGACGCGCACCGCGCACTCGCACAGCCCGGCCGCGGCGAACGCCCCCTCGCGATCTGCGATCTCGGTCTGCCGCGCGACGTCGACACCGCCGTGGCCGGTCTTCCCGGCGTGCAGGTCTTCGACATGGAATCGTTGCAGCGCGATCCGTCGGCCGGTGCCGCCGCGACCGACGCGGAGGCCGCCCGCAAGATCGTCGCCGCCGAGCTGTCGCAGTACCTGACCGCGCAGCGACTCGCCGAGGTCACCCCCACCGTGACGGCACTGCGTCAGCGCGCCGCCGAAGTGGTCGAGGGCGAATTGATGCGCCTCGAATCGCGACTGCCCGATCTCGACGACGGCCAGCGCGGCGAGGTCGCCCGCACCGTGCGCCGGGTCGTCGACAAGCTCCTCCACGCACCGACGGTGCGCGTCAAGCAACTCGCGTCGACGCCGGGAGGAGACCAGTACGCCGAAGCCCTGCGCGAGCTGTTCGAGCTGCGCCCGGGCTCGGTCGAGGCGGTCGCGACACCCACCAAGGATCTGAGCTCGCTGACCGATCCCACCCTCTCGGGGGATCTGTCCGCCGCACTCGACCCCGCTGTCACCACCGAACTCCAGGCCTCACGAAAGGACGGCACCGCATGAGCACCGAAGCCGCATCGGTTTCCCGCGACGATGTTGCTCGGCAGGATCGTCCCCTGCGGATCGGTACCCGCGGCAGCGTGCTCGCCACGACCCAGGCCGGTACCGTGCGCGACGCACTGATCGCCGCCGGTCGCCCGGCAGAGCTCGTCATCATCACCACCAAGGGCGATGTGACGCCCGGCCCGGTGCAGCGCATCGGCGTCGGCGTGTTCACCGCCGAGCTGCGCGAGGCGCTGCTCGCAGGTGAAGTCGACGTCGCCGTGCACTCCTACAAGGACCTGCCGACCTTCCAGGATCCGCGCCTCGTCGTCGCGGCCGTCCCCGAGCGGGAGGACCCGCGCGACGCGCTCGTCGCCCGCGACGGACTCGTCCTCGGCGAGCTGCCGCCCGGCTCCAAGGTCGGTACCTCGGCGCCGCGCCGGCGGGCACAACTCGCCGCGCTCGGCCTGGGACTGCAGATCGAACCGCTGCGCGGCAACATCGACACCCGCATCGGCAAGGTCGACTCCGGCGAACTCGACGCGATCGTCATCGCGCGTGCCGGACTGTCGCGGATCGGACGCCTGGACCGGGTCACCGAGTCCCTCGAACCGGTGCAGATGCTGCCCGCGCCGTCGCAGGGTGCGCTCGCCGTCGAGTGCCGGTCGGACGATCCCGAGATGATCGAACTACTCGCCGGACTCGACCACGCGGCCAGCCGCGCTGCCGTCGTTGCGGAGCGCTCGCTGCTCGCCGAACTCGAAGCCGGATGCACCGCACCGGTGGGGGCGATCGCCGAGGTCGTCGAATCGCTCGACGACGACGGCCGGGTGATCGAGGAACTGTCGGTACGCGGATGTGCCGCCGCCATGGACGGATCGGATGTGCTGCGAGCGAGCGCGGTGGGGGCGCCGGAGAAGGCCGAGGAACTCGGTCGTCGTGTCGCCCGCGAATTGCTCGACCTCGGTGCGCGCGAGCTCATGGTCGAGCACGGGGTCCTCCCCGAGACGAGACCTGCCGATGATTGACCCAGCCGTCACCGTCACCCGATTTGCCCTTACCGCTGATTTGACCGCACTGGAGAATGACCGATGAGCCGAGTCCGTAAGCACAACCCCGGGCGCATCCTGTTCGTGGGATCGGGTCCGGGCGATCCTGCGCTGCTCACCGTGCGCGCGCGTGACGTGCTGGCGGGCGCCACGATCGCCTTCACCGACCCCGATGTCGACAAGGGTGTCGTGGCCCTCGTCGGTGTCGACCACGGCACCGACCCGGAGACCGGTGAGCCCGTCGCCGAGGTCCGTCCCGCGCTCGGCGAGCCCGCCGAGGTCGCCAAGACGCTCGTCGCCGAGGCGAAGGCCGGACGCGACGTCGTGCGCCTCGTCGCCGGCGACCCCCTCACCACCGACTCGGTGATCGCCGAGGTCAACGCCGTCGCCCGCACCCAGGTGGTCTTCGAGGTCCTGCCGGGCCTGCCCGCAGGGTCGTCGGTGCCGAGCTACGCCGGCATGGCGCTCGGCTCGTGCCACACCGAGGTCGACGTGCGCGGAGAGGTCGACTGGGCCGCGCTCGCCGCAGCCCCCGGCCCCCTCGTCCTCCACGCGACCTCCGGTCACCTCGCCGAGACCGCCAGCGCGCTCGTCGAACACGGTCTCGCGCCGCAGACCCCCGCCGCGATCACCGTGCGCGGCACCACCCGTCAGCAGCGCACCGTCGAGGCCACGCTCGCGACCCTGAACGATGCGGGTTCCGAGCTCGTCGGGCCGCTGGTCGTCACCGTCGGCAAGGTCGTCTCGCACCGCAACAAGATGTCGTGGTGGGAGTCGCGCGCCCTGTACGGCTGGACCGTGCTCGTGCCCCGCACCAAGGATCAGGCCGGCGAGATGAGCGAGCGGCTCGTCACGCACGGCGCGATCCCGATGGAGGTGCCGACCATCGCGGTCGAGCCGCCGCGCAGCCCCGCGCAGATGGAACGTGCGGTCAAGGGCCTGGTCGACGGCCGGTACCAATGGGTGGTGTTCACCTCCACCAACGCGGTGCGTGCGGTGTGGGAGAAGTTCGAGGCGTTCGGTCTCGACGCGCGCGCGTTCTCCGGCGTCAAGATCGCGTGCGTCGGTGAGGCCACCGCTGCGAAGGTGCGCTCGTTCGGCATCATCCCCGAGCTCGTGCCCAGCGGCGAACAGTCCAGCCTCGGCCTGCTCGCCGAGTTCGCCCCGTACGACGACGTCTTCGATCCGGTCAACCGGGTGCTGCTGCCGCGCGCCGACATCGCCACCGAGACCCTTGCCGAGGGTCTGCGCGAGCGCGGCTGGGAGATCGACGACGTCACCGCCTACCGCACCGTGCGTGCCGCTCCGCCGCCGGCCGCGACCCGCGAGATGATCAAGACCGGTGGTTTCGACGCGGTGTGCTTCACCTCGTCGTCGACCGTCCGCAATCTCGTGGGTATCGCCGGCAAGCCGCACGCCCGCACGATCGTCGCGTGCATCGGCCCGAAGACGGCCGAGACGGCGATCGAGTTCGGTCTGCGGGTGGACGTGCAGCCCGAGACCGCGCAGATCGGGCCCCTGGTCGACGCGCTCGCCGAGCACGCGGCCCGGCTCCGTGCGGAGGGCGCACTGCCTCCGCCGCGGAAGAAGTCCCGCGCCCGCCGCTGATCTCTCGTGATCCGATGATCCGTGCGCGGTCCCGGTAGTCGCCACTACCGGGGCCGCGCACGACCCGTATGGAAGGTGTTCTCCCCATGTTTCCCGACATCCGTCCCCGCCGGCTGCGCAGCACCCCCGCCATCCGACGGCTCGTGGCAGAAACCTCCCTCGAACCCCGCCACCTCGTGCTCCCGATGTTCGCGGCCGACGGCCTCGACGAGCCGCGCGAGATCGCGTCGATGCCCGGGGTGTACCAGCACACCGCCGATTCGCTGCGCAAGGCCGCGGTCGAGGCCGTGTCCGCCGGTGTCGGCGGCCTGATGCTCTTCGGTGTGCCCCGCCCCGAGGACAAGGACGCCCGTGGTTCCGCGGCGAGCGATCCCGGCGGTGTGCTCAACCGCGCGCTGCGGTCGCTGCGCAGCGAACTCGGCGACTCCACGGTGATCATGGCCGACACCTGCCTGGACGAGTTCACCGATCACGGCCACTGCGGTGTGCTCACCGACACCGGTGTCGTCGACAACGACGCGACCCTCGAGCGCTACGCCGAGATGGCCGTCGCGCAGGCCGAGGCCGGAGCGCACCTGCTCGGCCCGAGCGGCATGATGGACGGCCAGATCGGTTTCATCCGGTCCGCGCTCGACGAGGCCGGGCACACCGAGGTCGGTCAGCTCGCCTACTCCGCGAAGTACGCCTCGGCGTTCTACGGTCCCTTCCGCGACGCCGTCGGCTCGTCCCTCGAGGGCGATCGCCGCACCTACCAGCAGGATCCGGCGAACCGTCGCGAGTCGCTGCACGAGGTGGACCTCGACCTCGCCGAGGGCGCCGACATGGTGATGGTCAAGCCGGCGATGTCGTATCTCGACGTGCTGCGCGAGGTCGCCGACCGCTCGCCCGTCCCGGTGGCCGCCTACCAGATCTCGGGGGAGTACTCGATGATCACCGCGGCCGCGCAGAAGGGCTGGATCGACCGCGACGCGGCGATCCTCGAATCGCTGGTCGGCATCCGGCGGGCCGGTGCGGACGTCGTCCTCACCTACTGGGCCGCCGAGGTCGCGGGCCGCCTGTCATGAGCTTCCCCGCACCTCCTGTCGGGCCCGGCCCCGCGGCGAATCGTCCCGTTCCCGGAGACGTCACGACGGCCCACCAATTGTGGTGCGGGGTACTCGCTCTCGCCGTCGTGAGTTTGGCGGCAAGTCTCGCCGATCTGCTGAGTCGACGCGAGGAACTGCTCGACCTCATGACCACGATGGCCGCCGATCAGGCCGTCGAGGGCGTCACCACGGAGCAGCTCGAGTCGGCGGTCCCGGTGCTGGTCGCGCTGACCGCCGGCATCGGCCTGGTGATCGTCGGACTGCTGTATCTGGTGGTCAGGCAGCTGTTGAAGGCCAAGAACTGGGCCCGGATGCTGCTGACCCTGCTCGGGGTGTTCATGTCGCTGTCGACCCTGCCCACCGTCTTCGGCGTGGGCGTCGGGGAGGGCGGCGCGGGCTGGATACTCGGTGTGGTGGGCATTCTGCAAGCCGTCGCGACCGTCGGAGCGATCGTGCTGATGCACCGGCGGGATGCCAACCGCTTCTTCCTGCGACTGCCGGAAGGATAGACGTACCACTCGGTTTCGTCCGGCGCGACGGAAGAGTACGGTGAGCTCACCATGTGGGCCGCACGGCCCTTTCCGTCGAGCGAAAAGGACGTCATGCAGGTGGAACCGCGGCCCTATGGGCGCCGTCGCGAATTGGTGTTGATCGCTCTCATCGCCCTCCTCGGCCTGGTGACCACCGTGCTGCTGGTGATCCCCGGCGCGTTCGCCGCTTGACCGACCCGACGGCCCCCGATCCGGCGACCCCTGATCCGATGGGCACCGACCCGGCCGGGCCGCTGTTCCACGAACCCGGAGCGCGCTGGCGCACGGTCGCCATCGGCCCGCTGGTCTGCGTCGTGGCCCTCGTCGTCGAACTGCTCACCGGCCCCGTCGTGCACTGGGTCGCGCTGCCGATCATCGCGATCGTGCTCGCCGGCTTCTCCTACGTGATGGTCGTGGCTGCTCGTCGGCACGTCAGCGTCGAGCTCACCTCCACGGTCCTGCGGCAGGGCACCGAGGAACTGCCGGTCGCCGAGATCGAGGCGGTGCTGCCGCCGCCACCGGACGACCGGCGCGATCCGGAACGCTGGGAGACCGCCCGGAGCCTCGGCGAACTGGCGGATGTGCCGCGCGGCCGCAAGCCCGTCGGACTGCGGCTCATCGGAGGAACGTTCGTGCGGGCGTGGGCGAAGGACGCCGACGAGCTGCGAGCACGGCTCGGCGACCCCGGTCAGACCGCGACGTCCTGAGGCAGGACGACCGCTCCCTCACGGTCGAGCATGGCCGAGCCGAGCAGGTAGTCGGGCACACCCAGCCCGTCCACGAGAGTCAGCGCGTGCGGACGCAGGCTGCGGCACCGCTCGTTGATCCCGCGCGTGACGGCCTTGGCGCGTTCGACCGACAGCAGGCGGTGCTCCATGAACCACGCCTTGTCCTCGTCGATGATCGTCAGCGCGTAGAGATCGCACAGCTCCGACAGCAGGTCGCGGGCGGTCTCGTCCTTGCAGTCCTCGATCGCGGCGACGAACGCCTCGAGCACGACCCGGTCGATGTGCGCGCGGGCGGCGTGCAGAACGTGGTCCTGCACGAAGTTG
Organism: Rhodococcus sp. C26F; assembly: GCF_053345925.1. Taxonomy (NCBI): domain Bacteria; kingdom Bacillati; phylum Actinomycetota; class Actinomycetes; order Mycobacteriales; family Nocardiaceae; genus Rhodococcus; species Rhodococcus sp. C26F. Next base: position 30,271 of record NZ_JBKFBA010000015.1, on the reverse strand, counting down.
AAGGCGTCGAACGGGTTGTCCTCGCGCTTCATCGCGGCCTGCAGGCGCCGGGCCGCAGTGGACAGCAGGTACTGCTCCCGGTCCTCGAACATCGTCACCTGGGTGCCGCGGTCGAAGAGGCTGCCGTCCTCCTCGTTGTCCTGGCGGGTGTCGACGATCGTCTGGATGATCTGCTGCGCCGCGGTGCGCTTCTTGACGATGTCGGAGATGGTGGTCGCAGCGAAGCGCATCCACTCCACCGGGCTCATGCCCTGCACCTCGTCGGCGTAGGCCGTGAGCAGTTCCTTCGCGACCAGCTGGGTCAGGACGTGGTTGTCGCCCTCGAAGGTCGTGAACACGTCCACGTCCGCGCGCAGCGCCGTCAGCCGGTTCTCGGCCATGTAGCCGGCACCACCGCACGCCTCGCGGCACTCCTGTATCGCCCGCGACGCGTGCCAGGTGTTGGCGACCTTGAGGCCGGCCGCGCGGCCCTCGAGTTCGCGCTGTTCCTGCGCGTCGAGTTCCTGCAACGACGTCGACTGCAGCCGGTGCATCGTCGTGAGCAGCTCGTTCTGGGCGAAGCCGAGCGCGTACGAGCGGGCGATCAGCGGGAGCAGGCGCCGCTGGTGGACGAGATAGTCCATGATCGGCACCTCGCCGTCGCGTCCGGGGGCGTCGAACTGGCGACGCTTCTCGGCGTAGCGGGTGGCGATGCTCAGCGCGACCCGCGCCGCCGCACCCGCCGAGCCGCCGACGGTGATGCGCCCGCGGACCAGCGTGCCGAGCATCGTGAAGAACCGTCGGCTCGGGTTGTCGATGTCCGAGGCGTAGGTGCCGTCCGGTTCGACGTCCGCGTACTTGTTGAGCAGGTTCTCCCGGGGGATGCGCACCTGGTCGAAGACGATGCGGCCGTTGTCGACACCCGGCAGGCCGCCCTTGTAACCGCAGTCGGAGGTCGTCACACCCGGCAGGTCGTTGCCGTCCTCGTCGCGGATCGGGACGACGAAACAGTGCACACCGTGCGTCTCACCCTGCGTGACGAGCTGCGCGAAGACGGCCGCGAACCGGGCGTGCTGCGCCGCGCCACCGATGTAGTCCTTGCGGGACGACGGGGTGGGGGAGTGGATCACGAACTCCTGGGTCTCCGGATCGTAGGTCGCCGTGGTCTCGAGCGACTGCACGTCGCTGCCGTGACCCGTCTCGGTCATCGCGAAGCAACCGAGCACGTCGAGATCGATGAGCCGCTTGACGTACTTCTCGTGGTGCCGCTCGGTGCCGAGGTTCTCGACGGCACCGCCGAACAGGCCCCACTGCACGCCGGCCTTGACCATCAGCGACAGGTCGGACATCGCGAGCATCTCGATGGAGGCGACCGCACCGCCCGCGTCGCCCGTGCCGCCGGACTCGACGGAGAAACCCGACGCGGCGTAGCCGTGCTCGGCGAGGATGCGCATCTGCTCGAGCGTGATGGCGCGGGCCTTGTCGGTCTCGGGGGTGTAGTGCGGCGCGAACTTCTCGTGCGCGAGATCCTTGCGGGCGCGTTCGCGGGCTTCGTGCCACGCACCGTCGAGTGCGATGCGCAGGTGTTCGGCTGTCGTCGGCATGCCTCAGACGATAGGTGCGACAAGTCACTCACGGTGTCCCTTTTTCCTGGTAAGGGAGAAAAAACACACGAGGTTTGGGGACCGCTGTTTTTGGCAAATCCCGCGAAACTACGGACACTGGAAGTCGTGACTGCGACCCCCGATGCTTCGTCCACCCACGACACTCGATCCGCCGCACTCTTCCACCGGGCATCGAAGGTGACACCGGGGGGCGTCAACTCTCCGGTCCGCGCGTTCGGATCGGTCGGCGGCAATCCTCCTTTCTTCGCATCGGGATCGGGTCCGCTGCTCACCGACGTCGACGGAAAAACCTACGTCGACCTGGTGTGTTCCTGGGGTCCGATGATTCTCGGGCACGCGCATCCGGCGGTCGTCGAGGCCGTCCGATCCACCGCCGTGGCGGGTCTGTCGTTCGGTGCCCCCACCGAGGGTGAGGTCGAACTCGCCGAGGAGATCGTCGCCCGCATCGCACCCGTCGAGCAGGTCCGGCTCGTCAACTCCGGCACCGAGGCGACGATGAGCGCCGTCCGTCTCGCGCGCGGATTCACCGGACGGTCGAAGATCGTGAAGTTCGCGGGCTGTTATCACGGTCACGTCGACGCGCTGCTCGCCGACGCCGGTTCCGGCCTCGCCACCTTCGGTCTGCCCACCTCGCCCGGCGTCACGGGCGCCCAGGCGGGCGACACCATCGTCGTCCCCTACAACGACCTCGCCGCCGTGCGCGCCGCCTTCGAGGCGAACCCCGGTGAGATCGCCGCGGTCATCACCGAGGCCGCCGCCGGCAACATGGGCACCGTCCCGCCGGTGTCCGGCTTCAACGAGGGCCTGCGCGAGCTCACCCGTGAGCACGGCGCGCTGCTGATCATGGACGAGGTGATGACCGGCTTCCGCGCGAGCCCGACCGGCTGGCACGGCATCGACGGTGTCTCCGGCGACCTGATGACCTTCGGCAAGGTCATGAGCGGAGGTCTGCCCGCCGCGGCCTTCGGTGGCCGCGCCGACGTCATGGCCCATCTCGCCCCGAGCGGACCGGTCTACCAGGCCGGCACCCTGTCCGGTAATCCCGTCGCCGTGGCCGCCGGCCTCGCGAGCCTGCGTGCCGCCGACGCCGAGGTCTACGCCACCCTGGACCGCAACTCCGAGACCCTCGGGCGTCTGCTGGGTGAGGCACTCGCCGCCGAAGGGGTGCCGCACCGCGTCCAGAACGCCGGCACGCTGCTGAGCGTCTTCTTCACCGATGAGCCGGTGACGAACTACGAGCAGGCCAAGGCCGCGCAGACCTGGCGCTTCCCGGCCTTCTTCCACGCGCTGCTCGAGCGCGGCGTCTACGCACCCCCGAGTGCCTTCGAGACGTGGTTCGTCTCGTCCGCGCTCGACGACGACGCGTTCTCGCGGATCGCCGACGCGCTGCCGCACGCCGCGCGCGCGGCCGCCGCGGCGACCGCGCCGTAGCACCGCTCTCCTGCCTGCCCAGCCCGATCCGCCCCTCCCACACCCCTCGAGGAACATCGACGTGACCGACGCCGCCCCGTCCGAGACCCGCACGATCGTGCACGTGCTCCGCCACGGAGAGGTCCACAACCCCTCCGGAATCCTCTACGGCCGCCTGTCCGGCTTCAAGCTGTCGGTGACCGGTGAGGCCCAGGCACGGGCGGTCGCGGCGTCGCTCGCCGACCACGACATCGCACACGTGGTCGCGTCCCCGCTCGAACGGGCCCAGCAGACCGCCGCCCCGATCGCGGAGAAGCACGGACTGCAGATCCGCACCGACGAGAACCTCATCGAGGCGGCCAACGACTTCGAGGGCCTGAAGGTCTCGGTCGGCGACGGTGCGCTCAGCCGCCCGCGCCACTGGTGGAAGCTGCGCGATCCGTTCACCCCCTCCTGGGGCGAGCCCTACCTGCAGATCGCCCACCGCATGCTCGCCGCCGTCAACGCGGCCCGCGTGGCCGCGGTGGGGCGGGAAGCGGTGTGCGTGAGCCACCAGCTCCCGGTGTGGACGCTGCGCCGCTTCCTCGAGGGCGAGCGACTGTGGCACGACCCGCGTCGCCGCCAGTGCAGCCTCGCCTCGCTGACCTCCCTGGTCTACGAGGGTGACACCCTCGTCGACCTGGTCTACTCCGAGCCGGCCGGCGCCTCCGACCCGAACGTCCACGGCGCATGAGAAAGGTGTTCCGGGCGACGGTCGCCGCGATCTGCGGTGCCGTCCTTCTCACCTCCTGCGCCACCGGGGACGACGCCGTCGCCACCGGGGGAACGTTCGACTTCGTCTCGCCCGGCGGGCAGACCCGCATCTTCTACGACCCCCCGGCCGACCGGGGCACCCTCGGTGAGCTCACCGGCGAGGACCTCATGAACGAGGGCGAGACCATCTCCCTCGACGACTACGAGGGCCAGGTCGTCGTGCTCAACGTGTGGGGCCAGTGGTGCGCGCCGTGCCGCAGCGAAGCCGACGATCTCGAGGAGGTCTACGAGGCCACCAAGGATCTCGGGGTGCAGTTCCTCGGCATCAACGTCCGCGACAATCAGCGCGACAAGGCCCAGGACTTCGTCACCGACCAGCGGATCGGCTACCCGTCGATCTACGACCCGCCGATGCGGTCGCTGCTCGCCCTCGGCCGCAACTACCCGACCTCGGTCGTGCCGACGACGGTCGTCCTCGACCGTGAGCACCGCGTGGCTGCGGTCTACCTGACCGAACTGCTCGCCGAGGACCTGCAACCGGTCGTCGAGCGGGTCGCGGCGGAACCGGATTCGGAGCAGTAACAGTGATCCTTGCGTCGGGTGTCGGGGAGACCTTCCAGAACGCGGCCCTGTCGGGTCCGCTGCTGCTGGCGATGGGCGCGTGCCTGCTCGCCGGTCTCGTCTCCTTCGCATCGCCGTGCGTCGTGCCGCTCGTTCCCGGCTATCTGTCCTACCTCGCCGGAGTGGTGGGAGCCGAGGCCCCCGCCGTCACCGCCGAGCAGGCCGGTGCCCGCACCACGACCGTCCGCAGCGACGGCCGCCTCCGAGTGGCCGGTGCCGCCGGGCTGTTCGTCCTCGGATTCACCGTGGTGTTCGTCCTCGCGACGGCCTCGGTGTTCGGGGCGATCTCCGCGCTCGCCGTCAACCGCGAACTGCTCATGCGGATCGGTGGTGTCGTCACCATCGTGATGGGCCTGGTCTTCATCGGTCTCATCCCGGCCTTGCAGCGCGACACGCGTCCGGCGCCCCGGCGCATCTCGAACCTTGCGGGAGCCCCGCTGCTCGGCGCGGTGTTCGCGCTCGGGTGGACCCCGTGCCTCGGCCCCACCCTCGCCGGCGTCATCTCGCTCGCGGCGGGCACCGAGGGCACCACCGCGGCACGCGGGGTGACGCTGATCGTCGCCTACTGCCTCGGCCTCGGGTTGCCGTTCGTCGTGCTCGCGCTCGGTTCGGCGCGGGCGCTGCGCGGGGTGGGCTGGCTGCGCACCCACGCGCGGACCGTGCAAATCGTCGGTGGCCTGATGCTCATGGCCGTCGGCATCGCTCTCGTCACCGGTGCGTGGGACCTGTTCGTGTCCTGGGTCCGTGACTCGTTCATCTCGGAAGTGACTCTGCCCGTATGACCGCGACACACACCCCGACCCCCGCACCGCAGCCGTCGCCTCCGCCGCGACAGGGCGCGTTCGGACGTGCCACGGCCTTCGTGCGGAACACCTGGCGCGGCCTGACGTCGATGCGGACCGCGCTGGTCCTGCTGTTCCTGCTCGCGCTCGCCGCGATCCCGGGCGCACTCCTGCCGCAGCGCAGCCTCAACACCCAGAAGGTCGACGAGTACATCGCGGCCCGGCCGACGCTCGGACCGATCATGGACCGCTTCGAGCTGTTCGACGTCTTCGGCAGCTTCTGGTTCACCGCCGTCTACGTGCTGCTGTTCGTCTCGCTGGTCGGCTGCATCCTGCCGCGCTGCGTCGAGCACTTCCACGCCCTGCGCACCCCGCCGGTCGCCGCGCCGCGCAACCTGCAGCGCCTGCCGCACCACACGCAGACGACGGTGGCCGAGGCCCCCGCCGACGCCCTCGACCGGATCCAGAAAGAGCTGCGCGGTTGGAAGGTCGTGCGCCGCGAGGGCGGTGCCCGCGGGCGTGACGGCGAGGTGACCCTGTCCGCCGAGAAGGGTTATCTGCGCGAGGCCGGCAACCTGGTCTTCCACATCTCCCTCGTCGGGCTGCTCGTCGCCGTCGCCGCCGGCAAGCTCTTCGGTTACGAGGGGCAGCGCATCCTCGTCGCGAACGGTGAGGAGTTCTGCACCACCTCGCCCGCCTCCTTCGACTCGTTCCGCGCCGGCAGCACGCTCGACGGCACCGGTCTGAACCCCATGTGCGTGCGGGTGAACACCTTCGCCGCCGACTATCTCGACAACGGCCAGGCCGAGATGTTCACCTCCGACATCGAGTACCAGTACGGCGACGACCTCGTCACGAACACCTGGCGCGACGCGCAATTGAAGGTCAACCATCCGCTGCGGGTCGGCAGCGACCGCGTCTACCTGCAGGGTCACGGTTACGCCCCGACCTTCACGGTCACCTGGCCGAACGGCGAGACCCGCACCGAGACGATGCAGTGGGCGCCCGACGACGCGACGACCTTCCTCAGCAGCGGCGCCATGCGCTTCGACCCGCCCGGCGGCATGTACCCCGACGCCGACGAGCGCCGGAAGAACCAGATCGCACTCGAGGGACTGTTCGCGCCGACGGCGTCCTTCCACGGCACGCTGCTCACGTCGATCTTCCCGTCGATGATGGACCCGGCCGTCGCCATCGACGTCTACAAGGGCGACTCCGGTCTCGACACCGGCAGCCCGCAGTCGCTGTTCTCGCTCAACAAGGAACTGATCAACCAGGGTCGCCTCGTGAAGCAGGATCGCGTGAACCTGCGTCCGGGGGAGAGCGTGACGCTCGCCGACGGCACCGAGGTGCGGTTCGACAAGGCCACCGACTTCGTCAACCTGCAGGTCTCGCACGACCCGGCGCAGCAGTGGGTGCTCGTCGCGGCGATCGCGATGATGGCCGGTCTGCTCGTGTCGCTGCTGGTCAAGCGACGCAGAGTGTGGGCGCGCGCGTACCCGGGCGGTACAGTGAACGACGGTGAACGACGAACCGTAGTAGAACTCGGTGGTCTCGCACGGACCGATCAGGCCGGATGGGGAGACGAGTTCGACCGACTGGTCGAGCGTCTTCTCGGTGACGATGCACCCTCCGCCCCGGCGGCACAGGAGAAGAAGAACTGATGACAGAGAACGACACCCTGGCGCGGTACAGCGACTGGGCCTTCGAATCGGCGTTCGCGGTGCTCGTGCTGGCGCTGGTGCTGCTCGTCGCCGAATACGCGACCCACCGCGCCGACGTCGTGGCCGAGCGGGAACGCGAACTGGTCGCCGCCGGCCGTCGAGCGGCCTCCGACACCGTCGAACGCACCGCCGGCCCGGGTCGTGTCGAGGAGGCGCCGAAGCGCGCCCTGTCGCAGCGTCTCGGCAACATGGGCCGCGCGCTCGTCGTCGTGGTCGCCGGACTGCAGGTCGCCTCGATCGTGCTGCGCGGCCTGGCCACCGAGCGATTCCCGCTCGGCAACATGTACGAGTTCGTCGCGATGGCGTGCACCGCCGCCGTGATCTTCGGCCTGATCGTCCTGCGCAAGCCGGCCTACCGGACCATGTGGGTGTACCTGCTGGTCCCCGTCCTGATCCTCATGTTCCTCGCGGCGACCGTGCTCTACGCCGACGCCGCTCCCGTGGTTCCCGCGCTGCGCTCGTTCTGGCTGCCGATCCACGTGACGATCATCAGCGTCGGCAGCGGCATCTTCCTCGTCTCGGGTGTCGCGAGCCTGCTGTTCCTGCTGCGCATCCGCTTCCCCAAGGGTGAGGAGCGCAGCGGCGTGTTCGCGGCGCTCGCCGAGCGTCTGCCCGACGCCCAGACCCTCGACCGGCTCGCCTACCGCACCACGATCATCGGTTTCCCGCTGTTCGGTGCCGGCATCATCCTCGGTGCCATCTGGGCCGAGGCGGCCTGGGGACGCTTCTGGGGCTGGGACCCGAAGGAGACGGTCTCGTTCATCACGTGGGTCGTCTACGCCGCCTACCTGCACGCACGTGCGACCTCCGGTTGGCGCAACACCCGCGCGGCCTGGATCAACGTCGCCGGTTTCATCGCGATGCTGTTCAACCTGTTCATCATCAACATGGTCGTCTCGGGCCTGCACTCGTACGCCGGGCTCAACTGAGGCTGCTATCGTCGCGCCGTCGTCCGTGACAGTCGACGGGGGGAGAACGCGGTGGATAGGGCCGGTAACGGGTCGTCGGGGCTCGACGGACACGCATTGGACGCGACGGCGCTGGACTCGTCGCTACTGGTACGCCCGGTCGCCGCGCCGCCGCGGAAGGGCTGGCGGCGGGTCGTCTACCGGGCGACCGGTGGTCGCGTGCACGTGGGGGAGAGTTCCCGGCAGCAGCGCAAGGAGGAATCGGCCGAGCGGGTGCGTGCACCGCTGCACGGCTGCCATCGGATCGCCCTGCTGAGTCTCAAGGGCGGGGTGGGCAAGACGACCACCACGGTCACGCTCGGTTCGACCTTCGCGGAGCTGCGTGGCGATCGGATCGTCGCGGTCGATGCGAATCCGGACCGCGGGACGTTGAGTCAGAAGGTGGCCGAACAGACGTCGGCCACGGTGCGCACGCTGCTGCGCGATCAGTCGCTGCTCGAGACGTATGCGGACGTGCGCGCCTACACCTCGCAGAACACGCATCGTCTCGAGGTGCTCGCCTCGGACACCGATCCGGCGGTCTCGGAGGCCTTCTGCGCCGACGACTACGAACGGACGTTGGGTCTTCTCGAGCGGTTCTACAGCATCGTGCTCACGGATTGCGGGACCGGGCTCATGCACTCCGCTATGAGCGCGATCCTCGAGAACGCCGACACGTTGGTCGTCATCAGTTCCGGTTCGGTGGACGGCGCCCGCAGCGCGTCGGCCACGCTCGACTGGCTCGACGCGCACGGCTGTCGCGAACTCGTCGAGCGGTCGGTGGCCGTCGTCAACGCGGTGCGGCCGAGGTCGGGCAAGGTCGACCTCGACCTCGTGGTGCGACACTTCGAACAGCGGTGCCGCGCGGTCCACGTCCTGCCCTTCGATCCCCACCTCGAAGAAGGGGCGGAGATCGATCTGGACCGGCTACAGTCGGGTACGCGACGCGCCCTGCTCGGACTCGCCGCGGATATCGCCGACGGTTTCGCCGCGCGCTCACCGCACACGGCGAACGGTCAGTCGCCCCGCTCCTGATCGGACTCGCCGGTGCCGTCGCCACTCCGGCGGCGGTGCACCTCGCGATCGACCTTCCACAGGAAGTCGGGATCGTCGTCCGGACCCATCACGCGGGACGGCGGACGAGATGTGGGACCGTACGCCTTCCACAGCAGGACGGCGAGTGTCACCGCACCGATGAGTGCCAACAGATAGAGCACGTTGCACCTCCTGACCGTGGTGGTGCCGGACGAGGACGTGCCCTCGCCGTGCACCTCCGGGCCGCGGCGACCGCAGACCGGTTCGTCCACATTCTAGGTGGGCGGAACCCGGTCCGGCACGTGGGTTCCGCGGGTGGTCGGCCGGGGTCCGGCAGGTGCACGCCGGAGGTGCGGATTCTGCTGTCTCGGATCAGCGTGTCGCTTCGGTCGTGAGGGAGCGGAGAAGCGCCAGGACCTCGGACTCACGGAAGCGGCGATGGCCACCGGGGGTCCGCAGCGAGCCCAATCGGCCGGCGTGGGCCCACCGGGTGACGGTCTTGGGATCCACATGGAACAGTGCCGCCACCTGGCCCGGGGTCAGCAGGGATTCCTTCGCGCCGTTGAAAGTGGGTGCGCTCATTGCGAATGTCCTCCCGGTTGTCGTGATCGTGTTGTTCGACGCGATCGAGTTGTTCGATCGGGATGTCCAAGCCCATGGTGGCACCGATACCCCTGGTTGCTCGAACGGTCTACGGTTGGTAAAGCGGAAGTAATAGACAAAACGGACGGATGTCCGACTTCCGGAAATCGTCGCGGAGCTCGTCGTCCGGGCGGCCGGTTAACCTGGAGTGGTGAACGACGAACGCCGGAACGAACCCTCGGATACCCCCTCCCAGCGCACTCCACACCCTCACGGTGAGGGCGCCACGGCCGCCGGCGGTCAGGCGGGGACCGGGTCCCTGATCCGGGACGTCGCGTTGTACTCGGTGGCCCGACTCGCCCTCGTGGTCGTGCTCACTCTGCTCATTCTCTACGTTCCCCGGGCATTCGGGGTGGAAATCCCCCTCCTCGTCGCAGCCCTGTTCGCCGTGCTCATCGCCCTGCCCGTCTCGCTAGTGCTCTTCGCGTCGCTTCGGCGTCGCGTCAACGTGGGCATCGCCGCGGTCGACGAGCGTCGGCGCACCGAACGCGCCGACCTCGAGAAGCGCATGCGCGGCGAGAACGGGCGGTGACGGCGACCGGTGCGGTCGTCGACCGCAGCGCACCCCGGGGCTGGGTCGACAACGCGGTCCGGCTCATCGAGGCCGACGCCCAGCGCAGCGCCGACACCCACCTGCTCCGCTACCCCCTCCCCGCGGACTGGGGCATCGACCTGTACTTGAAGGACGAGTCGACGCACATCACGGGCAGCCTCAAGCACCGTCTCGCGCGCTCGCTGTTCCTCTACGCCCTGTGCAACGGCTGGATCCGTGAAGGGACCCCGATCATCGAGGCGTCGTCCGGGTCCACCGCGGTCAGTGAGGCGTACTTCGCGCGACTCCTCGGCCTCGACTTCGTCGCCGTCGTACCGCGCCGCACCTCACCGGCGAAGGTCGCGCTCATCGAGGCGCAGGGCGGCCGGTGCCACTACATCGATCGCCCGCCCGAGATCTACACCGAGGCTCAGCGGCTCGCCGACGAGCTCGGCGGCTGCTTCATGGACCAGTTCACGAACGCCGAGCGGGTAACCGACTGGCGGGGCAACAACAACATCGCCGAGAGCATCTACTCGCAGATGCGTCTCGAGCGTCATCCCGTGCCGGAGTGGATCGTCGTCGGCGCCGGAACCGGCGGCACGAGCGCGACCCTCGGCCGCTACATCCGCTATCGCCGTCACCGGACGCGGCTGGCGGTCGTCGACCCGGAGAACTCGGCGTTCTTCGGCGGGTTCGAGACGGGATCGGCCGACTACACGACCGGCATGCCCTCGCGCATCGAGGGGATCGGACGTCCGCGCGTCGAGCCGTCCTTCGTGCCCGAGGTCGTCGACCGGATGGTGCGGGTGCCCGACGCGGCGTCCATCGCCGCCATGCGGCACGCGAGCACCGCGCTCGGACGTCGGGTGGGCGGCTCGACCGGCACGAACCTCTGGGGAGCCTTCGGCCTGATCGCCGAGATGCTCGCGGAGGGCCGTGAGGGCAGCGTCGTGACGCTGCTGTGCGACGGCGGCGAGCGCTACGCCGACACCTATTTCTCCGACGAGTGGGTCGCTGCGGAGGGGATGGACCTCGCAGGGCCGCTCGCGGTGCTGGAGAAGTTCGCGACTACCGGTCAGTGGCCGCAATAGAGCCTGCACCACCTGCGCAGATTCCCGTTTCTGTCAATGTTCGTTGACGCGCTCTCGTTGTCAACCTATATTGACAACATGAGTGAAGCCACCACCCTCGCCGCTGCCGCCGCGAGCTCCGATCCCGCAGTGGGCCTGCGCGCTGTGCGTGCCCTGCGCCGCCTGCTGGAACGGCTCGAGGAGGTCCAGGTCGCGAATGCCCGTGAGCGGGGTTGGTCCTGGCAGGCCATCGCCGACGAGCTCGGTGTCAGCCGCCAGGCGGTCCATCAGAAGCACAATCGGAAGCGCAGGTGATCGACATGTTCGAACGATTCGCCGACGGTGCCAGATCCGCCGTCGTCGCAGCACAACAGGAGGCGATCCGGGTGTGCGATCCCCGGATCGAGGCGTCGCACCTGCTCATCGGGGCCGCTGTCGCTGCGGACGAACCGCTGCGGGTCCTGCTCGCGGAGGAAGGTCTCACGGTCGACGGGCTCCGCTCCGACCGGGCCGCCCGCACCGCCGACGCCCCGCTCGGTGACGAGGACGCTGCGGCGCTCGAAGCGATCGGGATCGATCTCGACGAGGTCCGGAGCCGTCTCGAAGCGGCCTTCGGCAAGGGGGTGCTCGACGGGAAGAGCACCGATCGGCAGGGCGTCGCGAACCGGCTCGGTCACATCCCGTTCGACCGGGCGGCGAAGAAGTCGCTCGAACTCGCGCTGCGGGAGGCCATCGCACGCCGCGAACGGGTCATCCGTCCCGAACACATCCTGCTCGGACTGCTGCGCAGCGACGATCCGGCGACCGGCGCCCTCGTGGAAGCGCACGTGCCGCGCGCGCAGCTCCGTCAGCGCCTGAGCGGCCACCTCGACGCCGCTGCCTGACGTCGTCGAGCCTTCGGGTGGTTACCGGGTCGGCTGCGCGGGGGCGACGGCGAGCGGACGCCCGGCGACGAGCGGGACGACCGTCGCCGCGACGAGCAGCAGCGTGCCGACCGCGATCGTCGCGAACGGCCACCACTGACGATCCGATGTCGCCGTGACCTCCGCGGCCTGCGTGTCCGTAGCGGCCGGCGCGGTGCGCGGCAGCGCTTCGGTGGCCGACCGGACGTTGTCGGCGATGCCACCGACGACGTCGGCCACCGGCCCGACGCCATCGACCAGCTGTCCGGTGCCGTCCGTCAGGGCCCGGCCACCGTCGTCGAGGAGAACGAGGCCGTCGCGGAGCTGGCGCGAGCCGTCGGCGGCCTGCGCCATGCCCGCGACGAACTGCGCGTTCGGATCGGTGAGTTCGTAGGCGAGCTGCCGTGCGCCGTCGCGCAACTGCCCGAGCTGATCGAGGGTGTCCGGCCCGAGGCCCTGCGTGTCGAGGGTCTCGACGAGTCCGCGCAGCTGGCCGGCCGCGCCCTGCGAGACCGGATCCGCGGACGCGCCGAGCGTGTCGGCGACGGCCGTGAGCCGCGCCGTGACGTCGCCCTGCATCTCCCCGAAGCCGGAGAGCCGGTCGACCACCTCGTCGACGCCACCGCTCACCTGGCGGGCACCGTCGCCGAGCATGTCGACACCGCCGTCGAGTTGCCCGAGACCATCGGCGAGCTGCTCCCCGCCGTCACGGGCCTGCCGGAGGCCGTCGGAGAGCTGGTGGGCACCGTCGTCGAGCTGGGTGCTGCCCTCCGTCAGCTGCCCGACCCCGCCGTCGAGCACCGACAGTGGCAGTCCGGCCCGCTGCAGATTGCTCCGCGCCTCGTCGACGCCGTCCGCCGAGGGACTCGGCTCTTCCGCGACGGTCGCGACCGTCGTCTCGGGGCGGTCGAGCCAGGCGAAGACCGAACCCGCGCCCACGAGGAGCAGTCCGGTCACAGCGAGAAGCAGGGGGAGAAGACGTGAACGCACGCCGGCCGACGCTACCGTCCGTCGCTGAGAGGCCCCTGAGGGGGAGGGGCGATCCCGGATGGGTCCGATTTGCCCGTTACGAGACCGAGTTCGGTGTGCCACAGTGGCACCATGATTTCTCTGATACTGCGGTTGATCATCAACGCGGTCGGTCTGTGGCTCGCGGTCGAGCTGGTCGACGGAATCGACTTCACCGATCCCGCAGGCACCTCCGACACGACCCGCAAGGTCATCTCGCTCGTCGTGCTGGCCGCCATTTTCACCGTCGTCAACGCACTCGTGAAGCCGCTGGTGAAGCTGCTGTCGCTGCCGCTGGTGATCCTCACCCTCGGGCTCTTCCTGCTCGTCGTCAACGCGCTGATGCTCATGCTCACCGCGTGGCTGAGCGGGTTCACCGAGTACGGCCTCACGATCGACGGTTTCTGGGCGGCGCTGTGGGGCGGCGTGATCATCGCGATCGTCAACTTCGTCCTCGGCCTGGTCGTCCCGGACCGCGACTGATCCCGTCCGCCCGCGACCGGTTCCGCCGCGCCCGCGTCATGGTCAGCCGAAGGCCAGCGCGGGCGCGGTGGCCACCGCCCACACGAGCATCGCGACACCCGAATCGCTGAGCGCCGGGATCAGCGCGAGACCGAGGGCACCGGCCCGCACCGGTTTGTGCGCGCGGACCGCGAACGGTGCGGCGAGGAAGCCGGCGAGCGCCCACGGCGTCGCCGCGACCAGCACGAGCGACATCACGAACGGCACGACGACCAGCACCAGGTGGAGCGTGCGGGTCCTCGGGTCGCCCAGCTTGACCGCCAGGGTCCGCTTGCCGGTCTCCGCGTCGGTGGCGATGTCGCGGAGATTGTTCGTCACCAGGACGGCCGTCGAGATCGAGCCGACGGCGACCGCGCAGGCCAGACCCACCCAGTCGACGCGACCGGCCTGAACGAACTGGGTGCCGAGCACCGCGACCAGCCCGAAGAAGACGAAGACGCCGATCTCACCGAAGCCGCTGTAGCCGTACGGGTTCTTTCCGCCGGTGTAGTACCAGGCCCCGGCGATGCAGACCGCGCCGACGAGCACGAGCCACCAGGCGGTCGTGACGGCGAGAGCGAGTCCCGCGACGGCCGCGATGCCGAAGCACACGAACGCCGCGCGCTTGACGGCGCCGGGGCTCGCCGCCCCCGAACCCACGAGCCGCATCGGGCCGACCCGCTCGTCGTCGGTGCCGCGGATGCCGTCGGAGTAGTCGTTGGCGAAGTTCACGCCGATGATCAGTCCGAGCGCGACGACCAGTGCCAGCAGCGCCTTCCACCACACGGCCTCACCGAGCCACGCCGCAGCGCCCGTGCCCGCCAGGACGGGTGCGATCGCGTTGGGGAGGGTGCGCGGACGAGCGCCTTCGAGCCATTGACCAGCCGTTGCCATGGATCGATCTTCGCACCCGGGCCTGCCTGCCGCGTCGTGCGCACCCCGTCAGGAGAAGCGCGAGACGAGGGCGCGGCGATCGACCTTGCCCGGTCCACGCAGCGGCAGCGTGTCGACGACCTGCAGCTCACGCGGCGCAGCAGTGGGATCGAGCGTGGCCTCGACGTGGTCGCGGAGTTCGGCGAGCGTCGGCGTCGCGCCGGGGACGGGCACGACGACCGCCGCGACGCGCTGACCGAGCCGGGCGTCGGGCAGACCCACCACCGCGACCTCCCGGACGGCCGGGTGCTCGACGAGCACGGCCTCGACCACCTGGGGGACCACGGTGAGCCCACCGGTCGAGATGGCCTCGTCGAGCCGTCCCAGGATGCGCAGGACCCCGTCGTCGAGCATGCCCGCGTCGTCGGTGCGGAACCAGCCGGGTTCGGCGAAGGCGGGATGGTCGGGCAGGTTCCGGTAGCCCGAGGCGAGCGTGGCGCCGCCGAGCCACACCCGCGAGTCGCCGTCGACGCGCACGTGCACGCCGTCGAGCGGCACGCCGTCGTAGACGCAGCCGCCGCAGGTCTCGCTCATGCCGTAGGTGCGCACGACGGTGATGCCGGCCGCGCGGGCGCGGTCGAGGACCGGCACGGGAGTCGCGGCCCCACCGAGCAGGATCGCGTCGAGGCGGGCGAGCGCCGCGGTGGCGTCGGGATGGTCGAGGGCCTTGATCAGCTGCGTGGGAACCATCGAGCTGTACCGGCGGGGGCCCGGCACGGCGTCCACCGCCGCCGGCAGATCCGCAGGATCGAAACCGGCGGACACGTCGACGACGACGGGTTCGGTTCCGGAGAGCAGGCTGCGCAGCAGCACCTGCATGCCCGCGATGTGATGGGCGGGCAGGGCCAGGAGCCACGAGCCCGTCCCGCCCAACCGGGCGTGGGTGGCGTCGCCGCTCGCGCGCAGCGCCTGCGCGGACAACATGGCACCCTTCGGGGTCCCGGTCGTGCCGGAGGTCGCGACCACCAGTCCCACGCCGTCCGCGACGGGTTCACCGGGGCTCAGTGCGGCGGTGAGTCGGAGCGTCTCCCGCTCGTCCCCGGCGGGGACGGGGAGCAGCGCCGGTCCGTCACCGTCGAGCATGCGCTGCAGGGTAGGCAGCACGGAGCGGACGGCGGACCCGGCAGGGACGGGCAGGAGCTCGAGCGTGGTCACAGATCGTATTGTGTCGTGTCCCATCCGCCTGCCTCGAGCTGGCGGCGGACCCGGTCCACATCGTCGGGCGACGGCATGTTGTTGGTGATCTTGCTGATCAGGACCGCGATGTCGATGCGGTTGATCGAGAGGTCACCGTCCTCGACCAAGGTGTCGGCGACCTGGGCGACCTCCTCGTCGGACAGGCGCCGCGCGAGCAGTGCGAACAGGGGTACGTAGTCCTGTTCCGGTACCCCTTCGGGGTAACCGGCGCGGAGCCACTCGACGATGGAAGCGAGAAACGGCGGGAGAGCCACCCGTCACTCCGATCAGAAGATGTCGATGCCGAACGTTCCGGCGAGGAAATCGGACGCCAGCAGGAGGATTCCCGCCAGGATCGCGCAGGCGACCACGGCGAAGCACAACACCGCGGCGGTCCGCGCCACGGGATTCGGTGTGCCGTCGCTGCCCCGACCGGTGTCGAGGGCGCGGACCCCCAGGGCGAACAGGGAGGGCAGGCCGGCGCCGAGCAGCAGGCCCACGAGAACGACCTGCCACAGGGAATCGAGGGTGTGCGTCAACAGGTTCACGAGCGTCCTTCCCTGCTGACCGTTTCGGAGGCACCTGGCGCCTGGGCGAGCTTGTCGTCCCAGTCGGCGGTGACGTTGGAGGCGTCGATGGGCTGCCGGCGCGAGCGCAGCCACATGAACAGGGCCAGGGCGCACAGGATTGCGAACACGACGAGCACGCCGGACATGCCGCCGATGAGGTGGGCGAGCGCCCAGCAGATCGCTCCGACGACCGCGGCGCACGGCAGGGTGATGACCCACGCGACGACCATCCGTCGCGCCACCGACCAGCGCACCTCGGCGCCCTTGGTGCCCAGACCCGTTCCGAGGATCGACCCCGTGGCGACGTGCGTGGTCGACAGCGGCAGACCGAAATGGCTCGAGGTGAGGATGATGGCGGCCGACGACGACTCGGCGGCCAGGCCCTGCGGCGGGGCGATCTCGACGAGGCCCTTGCCCAGCGTGCGGATGATGCGCCAGCCACCGAGATAGGTGCCGAGTGCGATCGCGACGGCACAGGCGACCTTCACCCAGAACGGCATCTCGGTGTCGGCGGTGATGGTGCCGTGGGCGACGAGGGCCAGGAAGATCACGCCCATCGTCTTCTGCGCGTCGTTGGTGCCGTGCGCGAGGGACATCAGGGACGCCGTGCCGATCTGTCCCAGCCGGAAGCCGCGGTCGCGGTGCTCGGTGGAGACGGATCGGGTCAGGCGGTGCATCGACCAGATGCCCACCGTGGACACGAGCGCCGCGATGACGGGCGCGAGCACGGCGGGGATCAGGACCTTGCCCAGGACTCCGTCCCACACGACGCCCTGGACACCGATCGACGCCAGTGCAGCGCCGACGAGACCGCCGAACAGAGCGTGCGACGAGCTGGACGGCAGGCCGAACAGCCAGGTCGAGATGTTCCAGAGGATCGCTCCGACCAGACCGGCGAAGACGATGAGCAACAGATCGGTACCGCCGACGGTGTCGAGGTCGACGACACCCTTCGCGACGGTCGCGGCGACTTCCACGGACAGGAAGGCGCCGACGAGGTTGAGGGTCGCGGACAAAGTGACCGCGGTCTTGGGTTTGAGGGCGCCGGTGGCGATGGATGTCGCCATGGCATTGCCGGTGTCGTGGAAGCCGTTGGTGAAATCGAATGCGAGGGCAGTGACGACCACCACCAGGAGCACGACGAACTCTGCGGTCACGTCTGTCGATTGTGGGGTAGCGGGCAGGTGAATGTACAGCGACGGGGATGTGAATTCTGCGTCTCGCCGTCACGCCCGACCGGTTCTTTCGGACTCCGACCATGAGCGGAGTGCAGAGCAGACCGCGCGGCTTGTGTGCAAGATCACCGGCGCCGCGCGACTGCCTCCGGCCGTGCCCGGGTACCTCCGTTCGTCAACGGAGGTCGCGCCGCAAGGGATGGTCCTCGGGGATCTGCACCAGGACGATCGGGATCCCGTCGGGATCCGCGATCCACAGCTCGTGCAGTCCCCACGGCTCCTGCTTCGCACCCCGGACGATGCGCACGCCCTTCAGCGCCAGTTCGGCCTCGGCGTCGTAGACGTCGCGCACCTGGAGCCACAGGGCGCCGTGGAACATTTCGTCGCTGTCGTCGGATCGGCCGTGCGCGGCGATCTCGATGAGCGACTGCCCCGCGAAGAAGACGGTTCCGCCGGGATACTCGCGGGCGATCGCCAGTCCCAGCGTCGAACCGTAGAACTCGAGGGCGGCCTCGGGGTCGCGCGGACGGAGGATGGTGCGGCTGCTGAGGATCTCCACGGTCACTGCTCCTCGGCCGGGCAGGCCTCGTGATGGCGGCGGCCGTGCGTGCGCCGCGATTCCTTCATCTCGGCCTCGAACAGATGGCGCCGGCCCTGCACGAGTTCGTCGCGCACCTGCTTCTCGAAAGTGCGGAAGTCCGACCAGTAGCCGTCGTCGAACTCCTCGACGAGCTGGAAGGTCCAGCGACCCTCGGCGATGTTGCGTCCGATGATCTCGGTGCCGAGCCGCTCGGCGATCTTGTCGTGCCCGGCCTCGCGGAACAACTCCTCGGCGTCGCCGGTGAGCAGATCGGCGCGGCCCATCAGCTGGTGGAAGGCATAGAGATGGCCTCGCGCCTGCTCGACGGTCTCGAGGGCCTCGGACAGTTTGCCGGTCGCTTTCACAGTGGCGTCGGAGACGCCTTCCGGGCGGGTGTGGGCGGTTCGCGGACTCTGGCGATCGGTCATGTCCCACAGTGTGCCCGAGAGCACACGGTTCGAACGTAACTGGACATATGTGTTTGACGAAGCTTTCGGTGGGACATTACTGACGGCAACGGTGCCCATGACAGCGCCGGCCTGCCACAGCGGTGCCGCGCAGCCGTG
>NZ_JBKFBA010000015.1:0-11732 GCF_053345925.1 Rhodococcus sp. C26F | reverse complement strand
CCGCCGACAACGAGTGAGGAGAACTGCCATGGCGACCGACTACGACGCTCCCCGCACCACCGACATCCTGGGCGGCGGTGGCACTGCCCTGGACGAGCTGGACATCAAGCCCACCGCGGCCGCCGACACCGACGAGGGCGAGATCCTCGAGACCCTCGACCTGCCCGGCGCCGACCTCTCGGCACTGTCGGCGGAGGAGCTCTCGGTGCAGGTCCTGCCGAAGCAGTCGGACGAGTTCACCTGCATGGGCTGCTTCCTCGTCCAGCACCACAGCCGTCGCGCGACGGGCGACGGCGAGCAGGCCTACTGCCGCGACTGCGTCTGACCTTCCGTCGGACGACCCCTCCTTGCGCGGCGAACCGGGCCTTGCACCTGCTGTAGCAGGGGCGAAGCCCGGTTCGTCGCGTCAGGATCAGTAGTAGTGCGGGTAGGGCGACCAGTCGGGCTCGCGCTTCTCGAGGAAGGCGTCGCGACCCTCGATCGCTTCGTCGGTCATGTAGGCCAGACGCGTGGCCTCGCCCGCGAACAACTGCTGACCGACGAGGCCGTCGTCCTGCAGGTTGAAGGCGTACTTGAGCATGCGCTGCGCCTGCGGCGACTTGCCGTTGATCTTCTGCGCCCACTCCAGCGCGACGTTCTCGAGCTCGTCGTGGTCGACGACCTTGTTCACCGCACCCATGTGGTGCATCTCCTCGGCCGTGTAGGTGTCGCCGAGGAAGAAGATCTCCCGCGCGAACTTCTGGCCGACCATCTTGGCGAGGTAGGCGCTGCCGTAGCCCCCGTCGAAGCTGCCCACGTCGGCATCGGTCTGCTTGAAGCGGGCGTGCTCGCGGGAGGCGAGCGTCAGGTCGCACGTGACGTGCAGGCTGTGCCCGCCACCGGCGGCCCAGCCGTTGACCAGAGCGATGACGACCTTCGGCATGAACCGGATCAGCCGCTGGACCTCGAGGATGTGCAACCGGCCCGCGCGGGCCTTGTCGACGGTGTCGGCGGTCTCGCCGCTCGCGTACTGGTAGCCGCTGCGGCCACGGATCCGCTGGTCGCCGCCGGAGCAGAACGCCCATCCGCCGTCCTTCGGGCTCGGGCCGTTGCCCGTGAGCAGCACGACGCCGACGTCGGAGGTGGTCCGCGCATGATCGAGCACGCGGTAGAGCTCGTCGACGGTGTGCGGACGGAAGGCGTTGCGCACCTCGGGACGATCGAACGCGACGCGGACCGTGCCCTGCGTGACGTGTCGGTGATAGGTGATGTCGGTGAGGTTCTCGAACCCGGGTACCGGGCGCCACAATTCTGGATCGAAGGTCACCTCGTCACCATAAAGGGCCGGGCATCTCGGCGACGTGCGCTGCCGCCCGATAACGTGCACAACCATGAGCGAGCAGACCGATCCCCGCGACGACTACGAACACCACGGCGGATTCCCGGTCTACGAACCGGTGAAGGCGGGGCCGAACTACGGTCGCTTCGTCGAGACCTTCCGGCGTCTGCAGGATCTGATGGTCTCCACGAACCCGCCGGACGAGGTCGTCGACCGCGCGATCGAGCAGACCGAGGCCCTCGTCGACCTGCTCGCCGAGCACGCCGTGCCCGAGGGTCGCTCGCCCGCCGGCTTCAACGTCGACCTGCCCGGACGCGGCAGTGCGCTGCTACTGCCGTGGACGATCGAGAAGTACGGACCGGACGGTGTCCGTGAGCGCGGCGTCTTCCGCCGCTACCACCTCGGAGGCAACGGGGCCGCGCACGGCGGCACGCTGCCGCTGCTGTTCGACGACCTGTTCGGCATGGTCATCCACGCCAACGGCCGCCCGATCGCCCGCACCGCCTATCTCCACGTCGACTACCGCAGGATCACCCCGATCGAGACCGAACTCGTCGTCGACGGTTGGGTGGACCGCGTGGACGGTCGCAAGGCCTTCTGTAAGGCCGAACTGCGCGATGTCGACGGCAACCTCCTCGCCGACTGCGAGGCGCTGATGGTCCAGTTGCTGCCGGGCCAGCCGTGACCTCCCTGCCCCTCCCGTCCTCGCTGCCCCTCCCGTCCGCGGACGAGTTGCTCGACGGGGCAGTCGTCGTCTCGCTGCCCATGCGCGTCCGGTTCCGCGGCATCACCGAACGCGAGGTGCTGCTGCTGCGCGGACCCGCCGGGTGGGGCGAGTTCGGGCCGTTCCCCGAATACGGCGACGACGAGGCGGCGCACTGGTTGCAGTCGGCGATCGAAGCCGCCTGGCAGGGCCATCCGGCTCCGTGCCGCTCCCGGATCGCCGTCAACGCGACCGTGCCCGCCATCGGCCCGGAGCGCGTCCCCGAGGTGCTCACCCGGTTCCCCGGCGCGCGCACCGCGAAGGTGAAGGTCGCCGAACCGGGCCAGGATCTCGCGCAGGATGTCGCTCGCGTCCGGGCCGTGCGCGAACACGTGCCCCACGTCCGGATCGACGCGAACGGCGGCTGGAGCGTGGACGAGGCCGTCCGCGCCCTCACGGCACTCACCGCCGACGGTCCGCTCGAATACGCCGAGCAGCCGTGCGCGTCCGTCCCCGAACTCGTCGAGGTGCGCCGGCGACTGCCCGGGGTGCGCATCGCGGCGGACGAGAGCATCCGCCGCGCCGAGGATCCCCTGCGGGTCGTGCGGGCCGGGGGAGCGGACGTCGCCGTCGTGAAGGTCGCGCCGCTCGGTGGGGTCCGACGTCTCGTCGCGCTTGCCGACGAACTCGCCGGGCACGGCGTCGAGGTGGTCGTCTCGAGCGCCCTCGACTCCGCGGTGGGGATCGCCACCGGTCTCGCGGCGGCAGCCGCCCTGCCCGACCTCCCGTACGCCTGCGGGCTGGGCACGGGTGGCTTCTTCGAAGCCGACGTCGCGCCGGCTCTGCACATGTCCGACGGAGCGCTCGATGTCGTCGCGGTCGAGCCCGAACCCGAGCGGCTCGACGCGCTGCGGGCCGATCCCGATCGAGTCGAGTGGTGGTGCGAGCGGGTGCTTCGGTGCCGTACGGTGCTCGCCGGACGCGGACGGTGACGACCTCGCCGGACGCGGACTGTGACGGCACGGAATCGTCGTATATCGTTCCCCGCGTCCCAACGGTCACAAGTGTCACATCTACGGAGGCAGTGAAAGTGGTTGCAGCTCTGGGCGATGCCCTCCTCGGCGCCGACAAGTTCCCGGCGGTCAAGGCAGACGTCGAAGCCCTGATCGATGCCGAGGTGTCGGACAAGAAGGGTGCGTCCGGTCTCGCCCTCAAGGGTGGCTACGCAGCAGTGAAGAAGGTCGGCCCGGGCATCGTGCCGGGTGCCGTCGAAGGTCTGCTGCCCGAATTCGTCGAGAAGCTCCAGCCGTTCTGGGTGGAGTACGCAGGCAACGGTTCGTTCGCGGACTTCCTGGTCGCCCGCGGCGAGGTCGTCGCCGACGCTCTCCTCGGCGTGACCGACGAGCGCATCGCCGGCACGTCGAAGTCCGGCGTCAAGAAGGTCTACGACTCGCTGCGCCCCTCGGCCAAGAAGCACGTCGTCGAGGCCCTGCCGCGCCTGGGTGATCTCATCCAGAAGCACGCCGGCTGAGCCGACACCAGCGACATCCGGACGTCGCGGTCCCNGGTCGGTACCGCGACGTTCGTCGTTCGAGGGGTCCGTCAGTAGACGGGCTCCCCGTACTTCCAGTAGCCGATGAAGGTCACCGCCGCCCGGTCCCAGCCGCACTCGCGCACGAGATGGCGGCGCACGCCGGTCGCGAGCGACGACTCGCCCGCGACGAACGCGTGGGCCGAATCCGACGAGGGGGTCGACTCCCGCACCGCGTCGACGACGAGACTGCCCGGTACCGCCTCGGCATCCGTCCTGACCACCGGATGCACCCGCACGTTCTCGCCCGTCGGCAGGTTCTGGGCGGTGAGGTCGTCGGGGTGCGGAACCTCGACGAAGACCTCCACGGCCGCGAGCGGGTCGAGGGCGAGGATCGAGTCGAGGATGCCGGCCACTGCGGGCACCGCGCTCTCGTCGCCGATGAGCAGCCACGACCGTGCCTCGTCGAGGGGCAGGTTGCTGATGCCCTCGTCGAGGATGCCGATCTCGTCACCGGGCTGAGCCCGCTCCGCCCACGCCGAGGCCGGACCCAGATCGCCGTGCGATGCGAAATCGATCTCGATCTCGGAGGTCGGGCCGAACAACCCGGTTCCCGCAGGACGTACGCGGCGGAACGTGTAGTTCCGCAGCACGGGACGCCGATCCTCGGGCAGTTCCTGGTATTCGGGCCACCAACGGTCGTCGGTCGCACCGGGGAGGGTCAGTTCCTGCTGCTCCGGGGTGGGGAAGAACATGCGGAACCAGTGGTCGAAGCCCATCGGTGCGATCGAGTCGACGTCGTCGCCGCCCACGGTGATGCGCACGAAGGTCGGGCTGATGCGTTCGGCGGCGAGTACCTGTGCGCGCACCATCCGCCGCGACTCGGGCTTGAGATAGGGATTGCGCCGTGCGGTTCCGGTGCTCTTCGCCATACGGCCCTCCGAGGTTGCTCGGATGCCGCCACTGACGACGTGCAGCATCCCGACGATCGTTCAGCGGAGCCTAACCTGTGTCGTCACCCGGGAGTGCCGGGCCGCTCCAGTCTCCGCACCGACGGTGTCAGTCCCCATTCCGTCCGCCCCAACCGGCTCACCGCGCCGAGCGCCGCGAAGTCGGGGGCACCGTCCTCCGCCAGCACCTCCGGATGGACCGTCACGGCGAGGACGTCGCCCATCACGACGAACGAGTCGCCGATCTCGATCACCCGGTGCAGCCGGCACTCGATCGAGGCGGGTGCCTCCGCGACCCGCGGGGGCCGCACCCGCTCGCTCGGCTCGGCGTGCAGACCCACCTCCGTGAACTCGTCGATGTCGTGCGGGAACGCCGCCGACGAGGCGTTGACCTTCTCCATCAACGGCACGGTCGCGATGTTGATCACGAACTCGCCCGTCTGCTCGATGTTCCGCAGACTGTCCTTCCGGCCCACGGACGTGAACTGCACGACCGGCGGGGCCGTACTCGCCACCGTGAAGAAGCTGTACGGAGCGAGATTGAACACACCGTCCTCGGCCTCGGTCGACACCCACGCGATCGGTCTCGGCACGATTGTCGCGGTGAGAAGGCGGTAGAAGCGGCCGGGACTCGACTCGGCGGGATCGAAGACTGTGCGCACGGCCTCCATTCTGACCGCACCTGTACCCGGCCACACTTCCGGCGCAATTACCCTGGACTCCGTGAATCCGTCCACTGCCCAGGCCGCTGCTGTCGTCGACGAACTCGCCCGGGGCGGTGTTCGGGACGTCGTGCTGTGCCCGGGCTCGCGCAACGCGCCGCTCGCCTTCGCGCTCCAGGCCGCCGACAGCGCAGGACGTCTGCGCCTGCACATGCGTATCGACGAGCGCACCGCCGGATTCCTCGCGATCGGCCTGGCCCTCGCCTCGGGTCGCCCCGTCCCGGTCGTCATGACCTCCGGTACCGCCGTGGCCAACCTCGCGCCGGCCGTGCTCGAGGCGAACTACGCCCGCGTCCCGTTGGTCGTGCTCAGCGCCAATCGCCCCTACGAACTGCTCGGATCCGGTGCGAACCAGACCGTCGAACAGCTCGGGTTGTTCGGCAGCCAGGTGCGCGCCACCATCAGCCTCGGCCTCGCCGAAGGCATCGAACAGAACAGCCAGTGGCGTTCGGCGGTCTCCCGGGTTCTCGCCGCTGCCCGCGGAACCCGATCGGGCAACGCCGGCCCGGTCCACTTCGACATCCCGCTGCGCGAACCGCTCGTGCCCGAACTCGACGCGAAGGGACCGGTGCCCGAGGGACGTCCGGACGGCAAGGCCTGGACCACCACGGTGAACGCCACCCTCGACGTCCCGCTCGAGATCGACCTGACCCCCGACACGATCGTCGTCTCCGGTCACGGTTCCGCCCATCGCCCCGAGCTGTCCGGGCTGCCGACCGTCGCCGAACCCACCGCACCGTTGCACGGCATCCCGGTGCATCCGATGGCGCTGCCGCACTTGAAGCCGCGCCAGGCGATCATCACCGGACGGCCCACGCTGCACCGGCCGGTGTCGAACCTGCTCGCCGACCCCGCCGTCACCGTGTACGCGCTGACCACCGGCCCGCGCTGGCCCGACGTGTCGGGCAACGTCATCGCGACCGGCACCCGCGCCGTGGTGTCGGGAACACCCGACGAGGCGTGGCTCGAACGATGCCGCCAGCTGTCGGCGCACACCGACAAGGCCGTGCGCGCCCAGCTCGACGGGCATCCGAAGGCCACCGGACTGCACGTCGCGGCGGTCGTGACGGATTCGCTGAAGCCCGGCGACCAGCTGCTGCTCGGGGCGTCGAATCCGGTGCGCGACGCGGCGCTCGTGAGCTACCCGAAGCCGGACGTGAAGGTGCTGTCCAACCGCGGTGTGGCCGGGATCGACGGCACGGTCTCCACCGCCGTCGGTGCCGCACTCGCCTACGAGCAGGGACGGACCGTCGCGCTGCTCGGCGACCTGACCTTCCTGCACGACGCGTCGGGCCTGCTCATCGGGCCGTCGGAGCCGCGGCCGCAGAACCTCACCATCGTCGTCGCGAACGACGACGGCGGCGGAATCTTCGAACTGCTCGAACAGGGCGACCCGCAGTACGCGGGTGTCTTCGAGCGTGTCTTCGGCACCCCGCACGGTATGGACCTCGCGGCACTGTGCGCGGCCTACCGCGTCCCGCACGAGCGGGTGGATCTGCAGGGACTCGCGCTCGCCCTCGCGAACGACACGGCGCCGCCCGCGGGCATCCGTGTGGTCGAGGTCACCACCGATCGAGCCGGGCTGCGCGAACTGCACGCGGCGGTGCGGGCGCAGCTGTGAGCGGACCCGAGCGCGCGCGGCGCGCGGTTCTCATGGTCGCGGCGGCGATCTCCGCCCTCGCGGTGATCCTGTTCCTCGGCGCCCTCCGCAACGACCTCACCATCCGCTCCGACACGGGCACGGCCGTCGCCGAGGTGCTCTCGGCCGGCTCCTTGCGGTCCGCCGTGAGTTTCGTCACTCCCGA
The DNA here is from genome assembly GCF_053345925.1 of Rhodococcus sp. C26F. NCBI lineage: Bacteria > Bacillati > Actinomycetota > Actinomycetes > Mycobacteriales > Nocardiaceae > Rhodococcus > Rhodococcus sp. C26F. The sequence goes on along the minus strand of NZ_JBKFBA010000015.1, from coordinate 4,703 downwards.
CGGTGTGACGCACAATCCGGAGCTCGGCGTTCTGTACCCGACGGGGCTGACCACCGGGCAGCGGATCGCCGTCGAGTACGCCCGGAGTGATCCCGATCTCGTTCGTGTGACCGGTCGCGACGCCCGCGTCGCCCTGATCCCGACCGGATCGGTGATCGTCGTCACATGGTTGATCGCCACGCCGGTGCTGATCTGGCTGCGGCGGAGGGCGACCGCCGCACCCCCTGTCTCTCCCGACGTGAAGGATCGACAGCTGCAGATGTGACGAACGAAACGTTCGTCGCGACTTCGTCCATCGGTCACCGAGCTCGCACCTGCTCGACTCGCAGGCTCGCCACGCTGTCGGCGTGCGAGTAGCCATCGTCGCGGAATCCTTCCTCCCGAACGTCAACGGCGTCACCAACTCGGTGCTCCGCGTCCTCGAGCACCTCGACCGCACCGGACACGACGCGTTGGTCGTCGCACCCGACACGGTCGCAGGCAGGCCACCCGCTCCGTCCGACCATCACGGGACACCCGTCCACCGCGTACCGGCGGTGCGCGTACCGAGGATCAGCTCCCTCCCGGTGGGCGTGCCCGGCCCGGAACTCCTTCCGGTGCTGCGCACTTTCGCGCCGGACGTGGTGCACCTCGCGTCCCCGTTCGTGCTCGGTGCCGGCGGTCTCGCCGCCGCGGGACGCCTCGACATTCCGACGGTCGCGATCTATCAGACGGACGTGGCCGGATTCGCCTCCAGCTACGGGCTCGGCCTCGCCGCGCGTGCGTCCTGGCGGTGGACTCGGCGCCTGCACCGCGGCTGCGATCTCACCCTCGCACCCTCGACCTCCGCCGTGGACGACCTCGTGGCCCACGGCATCCCGCGCGTGCGGCGCTGGTCGCGGGGCGTCGACACCGACCGCTTCGCGCCGTCCCGGCGGGACGAGGACCTGCGCGCCCGCTGGTCGCCGGACGGCCGCCCGATCGTCGGTTTCGTGGGACGCCTCGCGCCCGAGAAGCACGTCGAGCGGCTCGCGATCCTCGCCCACGATCCGCGGCTGCAGCTCGTCGTCGTCGGCGACGGTCCCGAACGGTCGCGGCTCGAACGACAGCTGCCGTCGACCGTGTTCACCGGGCAGCTCGGGGGAGAGGAACTGGCCCGCGCCCACGCGAGCCTCGACGTCTTCGTCCATCCCGGCGAACACGAGACCTTCTGCCAGGCCGTGCAGGAAGCCCTGGCGAGCGGGGTCCCGGCGATCGTGCCGGATGCGGGCGGACCACGCGACCTCGTCGCCCACTGCCGCAACGGTTACCGCCTGCCGGTGGACCGCTTCGTCGAACTGCTGCCCCGAGCCGTCGATGCGCTGCTCGCTCCTGGGGTCCGGGACGAGTTCGGTGGCGCGGCACGCCGTGGAGTGCTCGGCCGCACCTGGCCCGTGCTGTGCGACGAGTTGTTCGCCCATTACCGGCGGGTGCAGGGCCTTCCCGCGCACGCGCTCCGCCGCGCCGCATGAGCGCCGGCGTCCACTAGGGGAGCGGGTAACGTTTCGGCCGTGGCAACAACTCACGGATCACGCGCGTCGCTCGACAAGGACCCGCGTGAGGTCGCGTCCATGTTCGACGGGGTCGCTGCACGCTACGACCTGACCAACACCGTCCTGTCGTTCGGGCAGGACCGCGGGTGGCGTCGCGCGACCCGTGCGGCTCTCGACCTGAAGCCGGGCGAGCGCGTGCTCGACCTGGCCGCCGGCACCGGGGTCTCCACCGTCGAACTCGGTCGGTCCGGCGCGTGGGTCGTCGCCACCGATTTCTCCAAGGGCATGCTGCACGCCGGCGAGTTCCGCAACGTCCCGATGGTCGCAGGCGACGCGATGAAACTGCCGTTCGCCGACGCGGTCTTCGACGCCGCGACCATCTCCTTCGGCCTGCGCAACGTCGCCGACCCGGACGAGGGACTGCGCGAGATCGCCCGGGTGGTCAAGCCGGGTGGACGCCTCGTGGTGTGCGAATTCTCCACGCCGGTGCGGGAACCGCTGCGCACCGTCTACATGGAGTACCTGATGCGGACGTTGCCGCGGGTCGCGCGGGCGGTCAGCAGCAATCCCGACGCCTACGTCTACCTCGCCGAATCGATCCGGGCCTGGCCCGATCAGGAACAGCTCGCCCGGCGCATCGAGGCCGCGGGCTGGAGCGACGTGAAGTGGCGCAATCTCACCGGGGGCATCACCGCCTTGCACCGCGCGGTACGGAAGTAGCCGCGCGGCGCTGTATCGGCGCTCAGGCGAAGAGCGGCTGCCGATCCCAGCGCATCGAGAGATGACCGCTCGTCCGCCACACCCGGGCCACGAAATCGACGTCCTCGTCGGTGACGAGATTGCCCATCACCCGCACCGCAACCGACATCATCGTCCGCGACCGCATCGCGATCGGACCCGTCGCCGGCAGGAACTTCGGGATCGTGAGCAGGCTCGCGAGGCGACGCGCGGTGGAGAACGCCCGGCCGTAATGGGAGCGCAGCGTCGCCGGCCACAACTCGGTCAGGTCGTCGGAGTCGAGCAGCCCGGCGAGCAACCGACCGCCCTCGAGTCCGTAGTCGATGCCCTCGCCGTTGAGCGGATTGACGCACGCCGCGGCGTCGCCGATCAGCGCCCAGTTCCTGCCCGCGACCCCCGACACGGCTCCGCCCATGGGCAGCAGCGCCGACGCCACGCGCGTCACCTCGCCGAGTGCCCATTCGGTGCGGCGCTGCCGCGCGTAGAGGTCGATGAGCGGTCGCAGCGATCCGCTCGCGGGTCGCGAGGCGGTCGCGAGGGTCCCCACCCCCAGGTTCACCTCGCCGGTGCCGAGCGGGAACACCCAGCCGTAGCCCGGCTGGACGGCGCCCGCGTCGTCGCGCAGTTCGAGGTGCGAGGTGATCCACGGATCGTCGCTGCGCGGGGAGGTGGCGTAGGCCCGCGCGGCCACACCGTAGGTGGTGTCGCGGTGCCAGCGACGACCGAGCACCTTGCCGAGGGGAGAACGCACCCCGTCGGCGACGATCACCATGCGGCAGCGGACGGTCCGCGGTCCGTCGGCGGTGCGGAAGATCACGGCCGAGACCCGGTCGCCGTCGCGTTCGACGTCGACGGCCTTCGTTCCGTCCACAGCGCGGGCACCCGAGTCGAGCGCGACCTGCCGGATCCGGGCGTCGAGTTCGGTGCGCGGCACGGCGCTGCCCACGACCGGGAACGACGAGTCGGGCCAGGGGAGTTCGAAGCGGCCACCGAAGCCCTCGAGACGCAGACCGCGGTTGACGGTGCGGGTGCGCAGCCAGTCGCCGAGGCCGAGTTCGTCGAGTTCGGCGACGGCGCGCGGGGTCAGTCCGTCACCGCAGGTCTTGTCGCGAGGGAAGGTCGCGGCATCGACGAGCAACACCTCGCGACCGGCGCGGGCAGCCCACGCGGCGGCGGCGGAACCGGCTGGACCGGCACCGACGACGAGAACATCGGTACTGTCGGGAACGCAGGACTGGGATTGCCGCGGATCTCGCGCGGAGTGTTCGGCCACCACCGCTCCATCTTCTCAGGCCGCGATCGGCCGCCTCGACGAGGTGGATCGGGGAACGAACGGCTAGGTTCACTACGGTGAAGTCGAGGCGACAGAACAGGATGGGTACGTCATCGTGAGCACTGAGGGGGCGGCTCGGACCGCCGGTTCGGCCGATGCGGCGCCGAGCACCGTCGTGGCCGGTGTGGAACTCGGCGATCCGGTCCTCGCCGCGACAGTCGGGGACGGCCTCGCGAGCGTCGAGAAACTCCTGGTCGAGGAACTGTCCGACGGTGAGGACTTCCTGACGGAGGCCGCACTGCACCTTGCGAAGGCGGGTGGCAAGCGGTTCCGGCCGCTGTTCACGATCCTCACCGCGCAGCTCGGGCCGAAGCCCACCGATCCCGCCGTGGTGACGGCGGCGACCGTCGTCGAGCTCGTGCACCTCGCGACGCTCTACCACGACGACGTGATGGACGAGGCGACGATGCGTCGCGGCGCCCCGAGCGCCAACGTGCGCTGGGGCAACAGCGTCGCGATCCTCGCCGGTGACTATCTGTTCGCGCACGCCTCGCGGTTGGTATCGACGCTGGGTCCGTCGGCCGTGCAGATCATCGCGGAGACGTTCGCCGAGCTGGTCACCGGTCAGATGCGCGAAACCATCGGTGTGCGCACCAACGACGACCCGGTCGAGCACTACCTGCGGGTGATCTGGGAGAAGACCGGTTCGCTGATCGCCGCCAGCGGTCGCTTCGGCGGTACGTTCTCGGGCGCCGATCCGGAACATGTCGAGCGTCTCGAACGGCTCGGCGACGCCGTCGGCACCGCTTTCCAGATCGTCGACGACATCATCGACATCGCGTCCGACACCACGGAGTCGGGCAAGACCCCCGGAACCGATCTCCGCGAGGGTGTGTACACCCTGCCGGTGCTCTACGCGCTGCGGGAGACCGGACCGGAGGCGGATCGTCTGCGTGAACTGCTCGTCGGTCCCATCGAGGACGAAGCACACGTCGCGGAGGCGCTCGAACTGCTCGTCCGCTCGCCGGGGATGGATGCGGCGAAGGCGACCCTCGCGACCTACGCCGCCCGCGCTCACGCCGAACTCGATGCCCTGCCGCAGGGCTCGGCGAACGAGGCGCTGCGTCGCCTCGTGGACTTCACCGTAGCCCGCGTCGGCTGACGGACCGTCGTGTCGTCCC
>NZ_JBKFBA010000014.1:88121-124790 GCF_053345925.1 Rhodococcus sp. C26F | reverse complement strand
TCGACCATCAATGCTTCGAGCATCGACGGCACCACGTGCAGGGTCGTCACGGACTGCTCGGTCAGGAGCCGGTTCAGATAGGCCGGATCGCGATGACCGTCCGCCGACGCGATGACCACACGCCCACCGGACACGAGAGCCGACCAGAACTCCCACACCGACAGATCGAAGGTCGCCACCGTCTTCAACAGCACCGCATCGTCGCTGCCGAGACCGAAATGCTCACGCTTCCACAGCAACTGGTTGACGATCGCCGCGTGCGGCACCGCCACACCCTTCGGCCGGCCCGTCGAACCCGACGTGAAGATCACGTACGCGGTGTTCGTCGCACGCAGCGGCGCGATGCGCTCGGTATCGGTCACCGGCGCCGCGGACAACTCGGACAGATCCAGGCTGTCGAGGAACAGGGTGGGGACAGACTTCTCCCCCGGTGCCGTGAACTCGTCACGCTCGGTGGACAGGATCACCACCGGAGCAGCCGTGTCGAGAATGTACGCGTTGCGATCGTCCGGCTGATCCGGATCCACCGGCACGTACACACCACCGGCCTTGACCACCGCATACATACCGACCAGCAACTCGACCGAGCGACGCATCGCCAGCGCCACCGTCGACTCCGGACCCACACCCTCCGAGATCAACCTGCGCGCAAGACGATTGACACGCGCATCGAACTCGGCATAGGTCAGCGACTCGCCCTCGAACACCAACGCCGTCGCATCCGGCACCCGCAAGACCTGCTCGTCGAACAGATCCACGAGCGTCGACGCCTGGTCGACCGCGCGGTCGGTGGCGTTCCACGACTCGAGGATCTCGACCCGTTCGGATCCGTCGAGCATGTCGATGTCGCCGACGGCCGTGGTCGGGTCGGCGACGATCGCCTCGACGACCCGCACGAAACGCTGCGCGAAGCCCTCGACGGTCGACTCGTCGAACAGATCGGTCGCGTACGTGAAGGTGGCGTCGATGACGTCGGGAGCACCGTCGTCGTCGTAGTGGTCGAACACCGTGAGCTGCAGGTCGGTCTTGGCAAGCTGCAGCTCGAAATCGGTGGAGCTCACCGTCAGACCGGGCAGTTCGAGCTGGGTACGCGCCAGGTTCTGGAACGACAGACCCACCTGGAAGAGCGGATTGCGGGCGGTCGAGCGTACCGGGTTCAGCACTTCCACCAGGCGTTCGAACGGCACGTCGGCGTTCGCGAAGGCACCGAGGTCGGTCTCGCGGGTGCCTTCGAGGAGTCGCTCGAAGGACTGGGCCGGGTCGACGTCGCTGCGGAAGACCAGCGTGTTGACGAACATGCCGATCAGGTCGTCGAGCTCGCGCTCGCCACGACCGGCGATCGGGGTGCCGATCGCGATGTCGCGGGTGCCCGAGAGCCGCGACAGTAGAGTCGCGAAGGCCGCGTTGACGACCATGAACAGCGTCGCGTTCTTCGACCGCGCGAGTTCCTGCAGGCCGCGGTGCAGTTCGGGCGAGATCGTGAACTGCAACGATTCGCCGCGGAAGCTCTGGCTCGGCGGCCGCGGGCGGTCGGACGGGAGGTCGAGCTGGTCGGGCAGGCCGGCGAGGGCCTGTTTCCAGTACTCGACCTGCTTGGCGGCCAGCGATTCGGGATCGTCCTCGCTGCCGAGCACCTCTCGCTGCCACAGCGCGTAGTCGGCGTACTGCACGGGCAGCGGCTCCCACGCCGGGGCGTCCCCGTGCGAGCGCGCCGCATAGGCCGTCATCAGGTCGCGGGTCAGCGGGCCGACCGACGCGCCGTCGGCCGACACGTGGTGCACGACCAGCGCGAGGATGTGCTCGTCGTCGCTGACGCGGAAGATGCGCACCGCGACGGGCACCTCGGAGGTCACGTCGAAGGTCGTCGACATGAAGGCGACGATCTCGGGTTCGAGTTCGGCCTCCGCGACTTCCCGCACGACGAGTTCGGGCAGCGCACCGTCGAGCGGGAGCACCACCTGGTGCGGGCCCTCCGGCGAGTCCGGGTAGATGGTACGGAGCGATTCGTGCCGGGCGATGACGTCGCGTGCTGCCGCACGGAGTGCCTCGACGTCCAGGGTGCCGACGAGCCGCACGGCGATCGGGATATTGTCGACCGCGGAGGACGCCGTGTCGAACTGGTTGAGGAACCAGTAGCGCTGCTGCGCGAGCGACAGCGGAACCCGGTCGGGTCGTTCGGTGGCGACGAGGGGCCGGCGCGGACCGCCGGAGACCCCGCGTTCGAGGCGCGCTGCAAGCTCTTCCACGGTGGAGGCCTCGAACAGCAGGCGCAGCGGAACGGTGGCGTTCAGCGCGGCACCGATGCGGGAGACCACCTGGGTGGCGATGAGCGAGTTGCCGCCGAGCGCGAAGAAGTCGTCGTCGAGGCCGACGCGGTCGACACCGAGGACCTCGGAGTAGATCGACGCCACGACCTGCTCGGTGGACGTGGTGGGAGCGCGAAACTCCTTGACCTCGAAGACCGGGTCGGGCAGTGCCTTGCGGTCGAGCTTGCCGGACGCACCGAGCGGCATGGCGTCGAGGAGCACGTAGGTGGCGGGCACCATGTAGGCCGGCAACTGCGCGGACAGTGCCGCACCGGCCGCCACCTGATCGAAGGTCGCACCGGCCTGCGGGACGACGTAGGCGACGAGCTGGTCCTGACGGACGAGCACGACGGCCTGATCGACCTCGTCGAGGGCGAGCAGCGCGGTCTCGATCTCACCGAGTTCGATGCGCAGACCGCGGAGCTTGACCTGGAAGTCCGTGCGGCCGATGTAGTCGAGTTCGCCGGCCCCCTCCGTCCAGCGCACGAGGTCGCCGGTGCGGTACAGCCGCTCGCCGTCGCCGAACGGCGAGGCGACGAAGCGCTCGGCCGTGAGGTCGGGGCGCTGCATGTACCCGCGCGCGAGCTGGGTGCCCGCGAGATAGAGCTCTCCCGCGACCCCCACGGGCACGGGCGCGAGACGCTCGTCGAGGACGTAGACGCGGGTGTTCCACACGGGGGCACCGATCGGCACGGAGACCGTGTCGGCGTCGGTGGCCTCGTGGTAGGTCACGTCGACGGCCGCCTCGGTGGGGCCGTAGAGGTTGTGCAGGCCGGCGTCGGACAGCAGTGCCCGCGTGCGTGCGGCCAGTGCGGGCGGGAGTGCCTCACCGGAGGCGAAGACGTGCCGGAGCGAGGTGAGTTCGTCGGCCGATGCCTCGGCGACGAACACCGCCAGCATGGACGGCACGAAGTGCACGACGGTCACGCCGCGCCGCTCGATCACCGAGGTCAGGTACCGCGGATCGCGGTGACCGTCCGGCACGGCGACCACCAGTCGGGCACCGATCTGCAAGGGCCAGAAGAACTCCCACACCGATACATCGAAGGTGAACGGGGTCTTCTGCAGCACCACGTCGGCGCCGGTGAGCGGGTACTCGTGCTGCATCCAGCGCAGGCGGTTGACGATCGCGCCGTGCGGCACCGCCACACCCTTCGGGCGCCCGGTCGATCCGGACGTGAAGATGACGTAGGCGGTGTTCGAGGCCCGCAGCGGGGACGTCCGCTCGGCGTCGATGACGGGATCGGACGCCGTCGCGGACAGGTCGAGGGTGTCGACGAGCAGGCTCGGGACGGACCTCTCCCCCGGTACGCGGAACCCGTCGCGCTCGGTGGTCAGCACCGCCACGGGAGCGGCGGTGTCGAGGATGTAGCCGTTGCGATCCTCCGGCTGGTCCGGGTCGATCGGCACGTAGGCACCACCGGCGGTGACGACCGCGTACATACCGACCAGCAGATCGAGCGAGCGACGCATCGCCAGACCCACCCGCGCGTCGGGGCCGACGCCGAGCGAGATCAGGTGCCGCGCAAGACGGTTCACGCGCTCGGAGAACTCGCCGTAGGTCATCGACTCGCCCTCGAACTCCACCGCGACCGCATCCGGCGACCGCCGGACCTGCTCGGCGAACAGATCGACGAGGGTCGAGGTGCCGTCGAGCGCGTGGTCGGTGTCGTTCCACTGCTCGAGGACCTGCACGCGTTCGGCGTCGTCGAGCAGGTCGACATCACCGATCGCGACGGAGAGATCGCCGGTGACCGCATCGAGGAGACGGACGAAGCGCTCGGCAATGCGCTCGACGGTGCGGGTGTCGAACAGATCGGTGGCGTAGGTCAGGCCCACCGAGTACTCGGCGGCACCGGTCGCGGTCGGCGTCTCGGTGACGACGAACTGGAGGTCGAATTTGGCGGTCGCGATGTCGAGGTCGACGGCCTCGACGGTCAGCCGCGGAAGTTCGAGCGTGCCGGTCTCGAGGTTCTGGAACGACAGCATCACCTGGAACAGCGGGTGACGTGCGGTGGAGCGCTCGGGGTTGAGCACCTCCACGAGTCGTTCGAACGGCAGGTCGGCGTGGCCGAACGCCTCGAGGTCGGCGCCGCGCACCCGGCCGAGCACCTGCTCGAACGACTCGCCGCCCTCGACCCTGGTGCGCAGCACGAGGGTGTTGACGAACATGCCCACCAGGTCGTCGAGCGCCGCGTCGCCACGACCGGCCACCGGGGTGCCGATCGCGATGTCGTCGGTGCCCGACAGACGCGCCAGCAACACTGCCAGTGCCGCGTGCACGACCATGAACGGGGTTGCGTTGCGTTCGCGGGCGAGCGTGACGATGCGGTCGTGCAGCGTCTCGTCGATGGTGAACTCGTGCAGGGCACCCCGGTTGGTGGCGACGGCGGGGCGCGGGCGGTCGGCCGGCAGGTCGAGCTGCTCGGGCAGACCCTCGAGCGTGTCCCGCCAGAAACCGACCTGCGAGGAGATGACCGACTCCGGATCGTCCTCCGAGCCGAGCACCTCCCGCTGCCAGATCGCGAAGTCGGCGTACTGGACCGGCAGCGGTTCCCAGCCCGGTTCGCCGCCGGCGGCGCGGGCCGCGTAGGCGGAGACGATGTCGCGGGTGAGCGGACCCATCGAGAAGCCGTCGGCGGCGATGTGGTGCACGACGAGCGCGAGCACGTGTTCGGTCGCCGACACCGCGAACAGCTGCGCCCGGAAGGGTGCCTGGGCGGAGACGTCGAAGCCGGACGAGACGAGATCCGTGATGCTCTGCACCAGCTGCGTCTCGGTGACGTCGATCGGCGTGAGGTCGGGTTCGACCTCGGACACCGGCAGCACCTGCTGGTAGCCCACACCGTCGACGTCCGGGTAGATCGTCCGCAGCGACTCGTGCCGGCCGAGCACGTCGACCACCGCGGAGCGCAGCGCCTCGACGTCCAGCGCGCCGATCAACCGGATCGCGCCGGGGATGTTGTTGACCGCCGATTCCGGTTCGAAGCGGTTGAGGAACCACATCCGCTGCTGCGCGAGCGACAGCGGTACCCGCTCGGGACGTTCCTGCACGACCAGCGGCGTGCGGCCCTGGGCCTCGCTCTGCTCGACGCGGGCGGCGAGGGCGGCCACGCCCGGCGCCTCGAACAGGACACGAACGGGCACAACGGTTCCCAGTTCGGAGCCGAGGCGCGCGACGACCTGCGTCGCGATGAGCGAGTTGCCGCCGAGGGCGAAGAAGTCGTCGTCGAGCCCGACACGGTCGACACCGAGGACGTCGGCGAACACGCCGGCGACGACCTCTTCGACCGGGGTCGTGGGTGCACGGAAGCCGCGGGCCTCGAAGACCGGGTCGGGCAGCGCCTTCCGGTCGACCTTGCCCGAGCTGCCGAGCGGCATCTCGTCGAGGACCACGAACTGCGACGGCACCATGTAGGCCGGGAGCACCGCGCTCAGCGCGGCCTGCGCGGCGTCGCGGTCGAAGGTCGTGTTCGGGGCCGGGACCACGTAGGCGACGAGCTGTTCGTGCCGCACCTGCGCGGCGGCCTGCGACACCCCGGTGTGATCGAGCAGCGCGGTCTCGATCTCCCCGAGCTCGATACGCAGACCGCGGAGCTTGACCTGGAAGTCGGTGCGGCCGAGATACTCGAGATCGCCGCTGCGGTCGTTGCCCCAGCGCACGAGGTCGCCCGTGCGGTACAGACGCTCACCCTCGCCGAAGGGCGAGGCGACGAAACGCTCGGCGGTCAGATCGGGGCGGCGGACGTAACCGCGCGCCACCTGCACACCCGCGAGATACAGCTCACCCACGACACCGGCGGGAACCGGCGACAGTCGCGAGTCGAGCACGTAGGCGCGGGTGTTCCACACCGGAGCGCCCATCGCGACGGAGCCACCCGTCGTTCCTGCGACCGGGCGGGCGGTGGCGTGCACCGTGGCCTCGGTGGGGCCGTAGAGGTTGTGGAGCTCGGCGTCGCTGATCCGCGAGAACTGCTCGGCCACCGACAGCGGGAAGGCCTCACCTGCGACGAGCACGGTGCGCAGCGACGCGCAGTCGTCGGGCGACACCGACGCGGCGAACACCGCGAGCATCGACGGGACGAAGGAGGTCGCCGTCACCGCGCGCTCGCGGATGACGGTGCCGAGATAGGCGGTGTCGCGGTGACCGTCCGGGACCGCGATCACCATGCGCGCACCGACGGCGAGGGTGCCGAAGAGTTCCCACACCGACACGTCGAAGGTGAACGGGGTCTTCTGCAGCACCACGTCGTCGGGGCCGATCCCGTATTCGGTGGTGATCCACCGGATCTGGTTGACGACCGAGGCATGGGCGACCGCCACACCCTTCGGGCGTCCCGTCGAACCGGAGGTGAAGATCGAGTACGCGGTGTTCGACGGCCGCAACGGCGCGAGGCGGTCGGCGTCGGTGACCGGCTCGGCCGGTGTCGCGGACAGGTCGAGGCCGTCGATCGCGAGCGACGGCACCGATGCCGTGGCCGGCACGGAGAATCCGTCGCGTTCGGTGGTCAGCACCACCACGGGAGCGGCGGTGTCGAGGATGTAACCGTTGCGATCGTCGGGCTGATCCGGGTCGATCGGCACGTAGGCACCGCCGGCCGTGACGACCGCGTACATACCGATCAGCAGATCCAGCGAGCGGCGCATCGCCAGACCCACCGACGTCTCCGGCCCGACACCGAGCGGGATCAGGTGTCGCGCAAGACGGTTCACTCGCTCGGAGAACTCGCCGTAGGTCAGCGTCTCGCCCTCGAACTCCACCGCGACCGCATCCGGCGACCGCCGGACCTGCTCGGCGAACAACTCCGCCAGAGTCCGGGCATCGCCGAGTTCGTGCTCGGTCGCGTTCCACGCGGCGAGCACATCGGTGCGCTCGGCGTCGTCGAGCAGCGCGACGTCACCGACCGGGAGTGCGGGTTCGGTCACGACCGCGGTGAGGATCCGGGTCAGGCGCTCGGCGAAGGACTCCATCGTCCAGGCGTCGAACAGATCGGTGGCATAGGTGAGGTCGACGAGATAGCCCTCGGCGGTCGCGTCGTCCGAGACGGTGACCTGCAGGTCGAACTTCGCCAGTGCCGCGTCGACGTCGAGCGCCGAGACGGTCAGGCCGGGCAGTTCGAGGGGGTCGGCGTCGAGGTTCTGGAACGCGAGGAGCACCTGGAACAACGGGTGCCGTGCCGTCGACCGTTCGGGGTCGATGATCTCGACGAGCCGCTCGAACGGCAGGTCGGCCTGCCCGAACGCTTCGAGGTCGGCGCCGCGCACCTGTCCGAGCACCTGCTCGAACGACTCGCCGCCCTCCACCCGGGTGCGCAGCACGAGGGTGTTGACGAACATGCCCACCAGGTCGTCGAGCGCCGCGTCGCCACGACCGGCCACCGGGGTGCCGATCGCGATGTCGTCGGTGCCCGACAGACGCGCCAGCAGCACCGCCAGTGCCGCGTGCACGACCATGAACTCGGTGGTGGAGGTGCGACGGGCGAGATCGCGGACGGCGGAACGGAGTTCGGAGTCCAGGACGAACCGGTGCGAGGCACCGCGGTAGCTCGCGACGGCCGGTCGCGGACGGTCGGCCGGCAGATCGAGTTGCTCGGGCAGACCCGCGAGGGTCTCCCGCCAGAACGCGACCTGCGAGGAGATGACCGACTCCGGATCGTCCTCCGAGCCGAGCACCTCCCGCTGCCAGATGGCGAAGTCGGCGTACTGCACCGCGAGCGGTTCCCACTGCGGGGCGTCGCCCGAGACGCGTGCGGCGTAGGCCGTCACGACGTCGCGGGTCAGCGGACCCATCGAGAACCCGTCGGAGGCGATGTGGTGCACGACCAGCACCAGCACGTGCTCGGCCGTGGTCCCGGTCTCGGTGACGGCGAACAGCCGGGCCCGGAAGGGAACCTGCGTCGTCACGTCGAAGCCGGTGCCGACGATCTCGGTGGCCCGGGCGATCAGATCGGACTCGGCCACCGGGACCGGCGTCAGGTCGGGCACCACCTCGTCCACCGGCAGCACCTGCTGGTAACCCACACCGTCGACGTCCGGGTAGATCGTCCGCAACGACTCGTGCCGGCCGAGCACGTCGGTCACCGCGGCCTGCAGGGCCGCCGCGTCCAGTGCCCCCGACAGGCGGATCGCCACGGGGATGTTGTTGACCGCCGATTCGGGCTCGAAGCGGTTGAGGAACCACATCCGCTGCTGCGCGAGCGACAACGGCACCAGTTCCGGACGCACCTGAGGGACCAGCGGTGCGCGTCCGTCGCCGCCCGAGGCCATGGCGGCGGCGACGAGCGAGGCGAGTTCGGCCGCCGTCGGGGCGTCGAAGAACTCGCGGACGTCGATGCGGACCTTGTGATCGGCGCTGAGCCGCGCGACGACCCGCGTCGCGCTCAGGGAGTTGCCGCCGAGTTCGAAGAAGTCGTCGTCGACACCGAGCTGCTCGATGCCGAGAACCTGCTCGAAAGCGGCGACGACGGCGTGCTCGGTGGCCGTCGACGGTGCGCGGTACTCGCGCTGCAGGGAGCTGAAATCCGGTGCGGGCAAGGCCTTCCGGTCGAGCTTGCCGCTGCCGCCGAGTGGGAACTCGTCGAGTTCGACGAACAGCGACGGCACCATGTAGTCGGGCAGGCGCCGGCGCACGGCGTCGGCGAGCTCCGACCGTTCGATGTCGCGGCCGTCGGTGACGAGATAGGCGACGAGGTGGTCGCCGAGCGCGGGGTCTGAGTGCACGACGACGACCGACTGCCGCACGCCCGGGTGGTCGAGCAACGCCGATTCGATCTCGCCGAGTTCGATGCGCAGACCGCGCAGCTTCACCTGGAAGTCGGTGCGGCCGATGTACTCGATCTGGCCGTCCTCGTTCGTCTTCACGAGGTCGCCGGTGCGGTACATGCGGTCGCCGGGCTCGCCGAACGGGTCGGCGACGAAGCGATCGGAGGTCAGATCGGGGCGACGGAGATAGCCACGCGCGAGCTGGACGCCCGCGAGGTAGAGCTCGCCCTCGACACCGTCCGGGACGGGGCGCAGACCCTCGTCGAGGACGTAGAGACCGGTGTCGGCCACGGCGGCACCGATCGGCACGACGGTGTCGTCGGCGGAGGTCGCGAAATAGGTGACGTCGACCGCAGCCTCGGTGGGCCCGTAGAGGTTGTGCAGACGCGCCGAGGAGATCTCGTAGAAGCGGGCGACGGTCTGCGGGGGCAGCGCCTCACCGGACGCGAAGACGTAGCGGAGTGTGCTTACCGACGCGGCGGTGGGCTCGGTGAGGTAGACGGCGAGCATCGACGGCACGAAGTGCGCGATCGTCACGCCGCGTTCGATCATCGTCTGCGCGAGATAGGCCGGGTCGCGGTGCCCGTCGGGCACGGCGATCGTGAGACGGGCACCCACCTGCAGGGGCCAGAAGAACTCCCAGACCGACACGTCGAAGGTGAACGGCGTCTTCTGCAGCACTACGTCGTCGGCGCGCATCCCGTACTCGGACTGACGCCAGTCGATGTTCGCGACGATCGCCCGGTGCTCGACGGCGACGCCCTTGGGCCGTCCCGTCGAACCCGACGTGAAGATGACGTAGGCGAGGTGATCGGCCGTGAGCGCGCCGCCGCGCTCCTCCGGAGTGATCGGCTCGTCGGATACCTCGGACAGGTCGAGGGTGTCGATCGTGAGGGCAGGGACGGAACCGGGGAGATCGACGGCGTCGCGTTCGGTGGTGACGACGGCGATCGGCTCGGCGATCTCGAGGACGTAGGCGAGGCGGTCGGCCGGGTGGTCGGGGTCGAGCGGCACGTAGGCGCCGCCGGCCTTGACGATCGCGTACATGCCGACCAGCAGGTCGAACGACCGGCGGACGGCGAGACCGACCCGTGCGTCCGGGCCCACACCGAGGCCGATGAGGTGACGTGCGAGACGGTTGACGCGGGCGTCGAATTCGCGGTAGGTCAGGGCCTGCCCGTCGAACTCGAGAGCGACCGCATCGGGGGTCCGCGCCACCTGGGCGTCGAAACGCGCCACGAGGGTGTCGGGATCGACCGTGGCCGGTGCTGCCGCATCGTCGCCGAGCACCTCGACGGTGTCGGCCAGCAGGGCGTCGACCACCCCCGCGAGACCCGGAGCACCCAGCAGAGCGGGCGCGATGTTCGACAGGACGACGGGGAACAGCGCGTCGAAACCGAGCGCGCCACCCATGGCGGTGTCGAGCGTGGCGATCTCGTCGCGCAGGCGCGCGTAGCCGATACGGGTGTCACCGTCGGTGAGGGCGACGCGGTCGGGTTCGATCTCCGCGACGGCGGCGAGCAACCGGGGAAGGTCCTCGATCGCCAGCGCCGGCTTGCCCGCCATGTCACCCGTCATCTACGTCAGCCTCCTGAAATAACCTGCGCTCGGCATCACGCTGTGCACGCGACACCGCCCCCCGCTGCCACCCGGCACCGTACTGGCCGGGCAGTCGAACGACAGCCGATCTTCCATTATCCCGAAGTGACCGACACAGGACTAATCCGCGTCTCCCACCGCATCGGCATCGACGCCTTCTGCGACGGCGATCACATCGCGCACCAACTGTGCGAGACCGTCGGCGCCGAGTTGGGGCAGCATCCCCGGTACGAGGCCGTTCAAAACCACCGACACGAGCGCTTCCGCGGTGAGCGCACCGCCGGTCGTGGTGGCCATGGTGTCCAGACGCTGGGCGAACTCGCCGAGTGTGACCTCGCGCTCACCGTGCCGGAAGGCGACGGCGTCCGGGGCCACGGCGGCCGCTGCCGCCACGAGTGCCGGGAGATCGGCGACGGTGCGTGCCTTCTTCGGCCGGGCCGCCCGCGCCCGCTCGGCATCCGTGCGGATGTCGATCGAACGGAGGACGACCTGCGGGTCGGCGCTGACGGCCTCGAGGATCCGAACGAAGCGATCGCCGAAGGCCTCGACCGTCGCGGCGTCGAACAGTGCCGTGGCGTAGGTGAAGGTCACATCGAGCGCGGTCAGCGCTCCCGACTCGGAGAACCGTTCGACCACCGTGCACTGCAGGTCGAACTTCGCCTGGTCGGCGCCCGTCTCGAGCGCGGCCACCTCGAGCCCCGGCAGGGCGAAGGTGCCCGTGTCGATGTTCTGGAAGGTGAGCATCGCCTGGAACAGCGGGGTGTACGCGCTGTTGCGTCGCACACCGAGACGTTCGACGACCCGCTCGAACGGCACGTCGGCGTTGCCGAATGCCGCGAGGTCCTTCTCCTTGGCCTGTGCGAGCAGCTCCGCGAAGGTCGCCGAACCGGCCACCCGGGTGCGGAGCACGAGGGTGTTGACGAACATGCCGACGAGGTCGTCGAGCGCTTCCTCACCACGACCGGCGGTCGGTGTACCCACCGCGATGTCCTCGCTGCCCGACAGGCGGGCGAGCAGCACCGCGAAGGCGGCGTGCATCGTCATGAAGACCGTCGCATTGTGCTCGCGGGCGGTCTTCTCGATCCGCTGCGCGAGTTCCTCACCGATCGTGAAGGTGAACGACTCACCGACCGTCGACTGGCGGGCGGGGCGCGGACGATCCGTGGGCAGGGCGAGAACCTCCGGGACACCGGAGAGTTCGTCGGCCCAGTAGTCGAGCTGACGCGACAGCTCGCTCTCGGGATCGTCCTCGGAGCCGAGAACTCTCTGCTGCCACAGCGTGTAGTCGGCGTACTGGACCTCGAGCGGTTCCCATCCCGGGGTCTCCCCCGCGGCGTGCGCGAGATAGGCGGTCATCACGTCGCGCACGAGCGGACGCATCGAGTACCCGTCGGCGCTGATGTGGTGCGCGACGACTGCGAGGACGTGTTCGTCCGCCGCGAGACGCAGCAGCGCGACCCGCACCGGCGGGACCGATGCCGTCACGTCGAATCCGCTGCCGAGGATCTCGGTGAGGCGGTCGACGAGCTCGTCGGTGGTCACGCCCACCGGGGTGAGCTCGGGCACGGTCTGTGCGACCGGCAGCACGACCTGCACCGGACCGTCACCGCTGTCCGGGTAGACGGTGCGCAGCACCTCGTGCCGGGCGAACAGGTCGGCGATCGCTGCGCGCAGGGCGTCCACGTCGAGCGCACCGGTCAGGCGCACGGCGACGGGGATGTTGTAGACACCCGATTCGGGATCGACCCGGTTCAGGGTCCACATGCGCTGCTGGGCGAGCGACAGCGGCACCTGCTCGGGGCGCGGGACGGTCCTGAGTGCCGGACGGGCGCCCTCGCCCACCGACGGCCGGATGCGGGCGGCGAGCGCGACCACCGTGGACGACTCGAAGACGGTCCGGACGGGCACGCGGGTGTCGAGTGCGGCACCGAGCCGGGCGGCGAGCTGCGTCGCGAGCAGCGAGTTGCCGCCGAGTTCGAAGAAGTCGTCGTCGAGACCGGCCCGTTCGACACCGAGCAGTTCGGAGACGGTCGCGGCCACGATCTCCTCGACGGGATCGGTCGGGGCACGGAACTGCCCCGCGTCGAGTTCGGGGTCGGGCAGGGCCCGCCGGTCGAGCTTGCCGTTGGTGTTCAGCGGCAGCGCCTCGAGTTCGACGAAGGCCGACGGCACCATGTACGACGGCAGTCGCTCCGCGAGCGCCGTCCGTGTCGCACCGGCGTCGAACGCCCGTGTCGCACCGGCGTCGAACGCGTCGGTGGCCGGCACGACGTAGGCGACGAGACGGTCACCGAGGTGGGCGGTGTTGCGCACCAGGACAGCGACATCCTTCACGTCGGGCAGCTCGCGCAGGACGGTCTCGACCTCGCCGAGTTCGATGCGGTAACCGCGCACCTTGACCTGGAAGTCGGCCCGGTCGAGGTATTCGAGGCGACCGGCACGGTTCCACCGGACGATGTCGCCCGTGCGGTACATACGTCCGCGTCCGTACGGGTCGGCGACGAACCGGTCCGCGGTGAGGTCGGGACGGTCGTGGTAGCCCCGCGCGAGCTGGGCACCCGCGAGGTACAGCTCGCCGGCGACCCCCGGCGCCACCGGTCGCAACCGGTCGTCGAGGACGTAGACGGCCGTGTTCCACTCGGGCACACCGATCGGGACGACGGTGCGGTCGGCGTCGTCGACCTCGTGGACGGTCACCGAGACCGCAGCCTCGGTCGGTCCGTAGAGGTTGTAGAGCGTCGCGGTGTTGTCCGCACGGAACTGCTGGGCAACCGCCGCGGGCAGCGCCTCACCGATCGCGAGGATCCGCCGCAGCGACGGCGCCACCGGACCGGCCGCGACCGTCATCAGCATCGACAGCATGGACGGAACGGTGTGCAGCGTGGTCACCTGCTCGTCGCGCAGCAGCGCGAGCAGGTAGTCGGGATCGCGGTGTCCGTCGGCGGTGGCGATCACCAGGCGGGCACCGGAGGTGAGCGCCGACCAGAACTCCCACACAGACAGGTCGAACGTCGCGACGGTCTTGAGCAGCACCGCGTCGTCGGACCCGATGCCGAAATACTCACGCTTCCACAGCAACTGGTTGACGATCGCGGCGTGGGAGACCGCGACGCCCTTGGGACGTCCGGTCGAGCCCGAGGTGAAGATCACGTACGCCGTGTTGCCCGGCCGCAGCGGAGCGGGCCGGTCGTCGTCGGTGATCGGGTCGTCCGGGAGCCCGGTGAGGTCGAGACGGTCGAGTTCGACGACCGGCGCGGTGCCGTGCTCGACCCGGTCGCCACTCGTCGTGACGATCGCGACGGGAGCGGCCGTGTCGAGGATGTAGGTGTTGCGCTCGGCGGGCTGGTCCGGGTCGACCGGCACGTAGGCCGCGCCGGTCTTCGCGATCGCGTACATGCCCACGAGCAGCTCGGACGAACGACGGATCGCCAGCGCGACCCGATCCTCCGGTCCCACACCGAGACCCAGCAGGTGCCGAGCGAGACGGTTGACCGACGAATCGAACTCGCGGTAGGTCCACTGCCGGCCCTCGTACACGAGCGCGACGTCGTCGCGGTGTGCGGCGACCTGCTCGTCGAACAGACCGACGAGGGTCGCCCCGGTGTCGGTTCCGTGGGCGGTGTCGTTCCACGCGCCGAGCACCGCGTCGCGCTCCTGCGGCAGGAGCAACGCGTGATCACCGACGGGCAGTGCCGGCGACTCGACGAGCGCTTCGAGCAGCTGCTCGAAACGGGCCGCGACGGCTTCCGCGGTCTCGCGGTCGAACAGATCCGTCGCGTAGGTGAGGATCGCGTCGATGCCCTGCGGCGCGCCGTCGTCGCCGTAGCTGTCGGCGACGATCAGGTGCATGTCGAACTGGGCGGTGCCGCCCTCGAGGTCGACCGGTTCGATGTCGAGGCCGGGCAGGGCGAGTTCGGAGCGGCTCTGGTTCTGGAACGAGAAGCCGACCTGGAACAGCGGGTGCCGGGCGGTCGAGCGGGCCGGGTTCAGGACCTCGACGAGGCGCTCGAACGGCACGTCCGCGTGGGCGAACGCCTGCAGATCGGTTTCCCGTGCCGCGGAGAGCAGTTCGTCGAAGGACGCACCACCGTCCACCTCCAGCCGGAGCACCAGCGTGTTGACGAACATGCCGATGATGTCCTCGGTGGCCTGCTCGGTGCGACCCGCGATGGGGGTGCCCACCGCGATGTCCGTCGAGCCGGACAGGCGCGCGAGCAGCGCCGCGAAGGCCGCGTGCACGGCCATGAACACGGTCGCGTTCCGGTTGCGTGCCAGGTCTCGCAGCTCACGGTGGAGATCGGCGCCGATGGTGAACTCCACGCGGTCGCCGCGGAAGCTCTGCTGCGCAGGCCGCGGACGGTCGAGCGGCAGGTCGAGCTGGTCGGGCAAGTCGGCGAGCGCGATGCGCCAGTAGCCGAGCTGCTCGGCGGCGGTGGACTCCGGATCGTCCTCGGAGCCGAGAACCTCCCGCTGCCACAACGCGAAGTCGGCGTACTGGACCTCGAGCGGCGCCCACGCCGGATCGCTGTCCGCGGACCGGGCGGCGTAGGCCGTCATCACATCGCGGACCAGCGGCACCATCGACGAGCCGTCGGCGCTGATGTGGTGGACCACGGTGACGAGGACGTGATCGTCGTCGGCGACGCGGAGCAGATGCATCCGTACCGGCACGTCGACGGTGACGTCGAAGCCGGCCGCGGCGATCTCCCGCATCCGCGGTTCGAGATCGGCGGCGGTGACGTCCACCGGTTCGAGCTCCGGCCGGACCTGCGAGGCAGGCAGGATGCGCTGCACCGGACCGGATTCGGTCTCGGGATAGACGGTGCGCAGGGACTCGTGCCGTGCGACGAGGTCGGTGACGGCGGCACGCAACGCGTCGACGTCCAGTGCGCCCGTCATCCGCAACGCGAACGGGATGTTGTAGGCCGTCGAGTCGGGATCGAACCGGTTGAGGAACCACATCCGCTGCTGCGCGGGGGACAACGGGATCGACTCCGGCCGGGTCCGGGCCGTGAGCGCCACCCGCCCACCGCGACCGGACTCCTGCTCGACCCGCGTCGCGAGTTCCGCGACGGTGGACGCCTCGAACAACGCCCGCACCGGCACCTGCGCGTCGAGCGCGGCACCGAGCCGGGCGACGACCTGCGTCGCGATCAGCGAGTTGCCACCGAGCGCGAAGAAGTCGTCGTCGGCACCGATGCGGTCGACACCGAGGACGTCGGCGAACACACCCGCCACGATCTCCTCGATCGGGGTGCTCGGCGCGCGGAAGCCACGCGTCTCGAACACCGGCTCGGGCAGCGCCCGGCGGTCGAGCTTGCCGTTGACCGTCAGCGGGATCGCGTCGATCACCACGAACGCCGAGGGCACCATGTACTCCGGCAGAACCACGGCGACACCGCTGCGCAGCGCTTCGGTGTCGATCGACATGCCGTCGTGCGGAACCACATAGGCGACGATCCGGGCCGCTCCCGGGGTGTCCTCGCGCACGATCACCGCGGCGTGCGCGACCTCGTCCTGCGCGAGCACCGCAGCCTCGACCTCACCGAGCTCGATGCGGAAACCGCGGATCTTCACCTGGTCGTCGGCGCGTCCGAGATATTCGAGATCGCCCGAGACGACCCAGCGTGCGACATCGCCCGTCCGGTACAGCAGCGCACCGTCGGACGAGAACGGATCGGCGACGAAACGTGCCGCCGACAGCTCCGGACGGCGCAGGTATCCACGCGCCAACTGGCCGCCGCCGACATACATCTCGCCGGCCACACCCACCGGCACCGGCTTGAGCCGCCGGTCGAGCACGTACACCCGCAGACCCGCGATCGGGACACCGACCACGCTCGCGGACGCACTCTGCGCCAGGTCGGCACCGATCTCCCGGTACGACACGTGCACGGTCGTCTCGGTGATGCCGTACATGTTCACCAGGCGAGGAGCTGTGCCGATCCCCCGTCGCTGCGCTCGCCCCGCATCGCCGTGACGTTCGAACCATCCGGCCAGACGCCGTGGTTCGAGTGCCTCGCCACCGAAGATCACGTACCTCAGCGACAGCTGTGCCTCGTCGGCCACCACCCGGTCGGCCTCGACGAGCTGGTAGAACGCCGACGGGGTCTGGTTGAGCACGGTGACCCGCTCGCGGATCAGCAACTCGCGGAAGGCCTCCGGCGAACGCGACGTGAAGTAGTCGACCACCACGAGGGTTCCGCCGTAGAGCAGAGGTCCCCACAGCTCCCACACCGAGAAGTCGAAGGCGTAGCTGTGGAACATCGTCCACACGTCCGACGAGTCGAAGCCGTACACCGATTCGGTGTTGACCATCAGCCGCACCACATTGCGGTGCGGGATCAGCACACCCTTCGGGCGTCCGGTCGATCCCGACGTGTAGATCACGTACGCGAGGTTCGTCGACGTCAGCGGGGCACGACGCTCCGCGTCGAGGATCGGTGCGTCGTCGACCTCCGACAGATCCAGACGGTCGATCTCGACGACCGGCACCGAGGCCGGGAACGCGACCTCGACGTCCGAAGTGGTCACGACCGCGACCGGCGTGGCATCCGAGACCAGGAACTCGATCCGGTCGGCCGGCGAGTTCGGGTCGATCGGCAGGTAACCGGCACCGGCCTCGAGCACCGCGAGCAGCGCCACGATCAGATCGAGCGAGCGCGGCATCGCGACCGCGACCAGATCCTCCGGTCCGGCACCGACATCGATGAGATGACGTGCCAGGCGGTGCACCCGCGCACCGAGTTCGCGGTAGGACAACTGCTCGTCGCCGAACCGCACCGCGACGGCGTCGCCGCGTTCGGCGACGCGCGCCTCGAACATGTCGACGAGTGTCGTGCCGGCCGGTGCGACATCGTCGCCCAGCGAATTCCAGCGCGAGACGACCAGTTCGCGTTCGAAGTCGTCGACGATCTCGATGTCGCCGACCACCGCGGCCGGATCCTCGGCCACTCCGCGCAGGATGCGCAGCAGCTGCTCCGCGAAGGCCGCGACCCGCAGGTCGTCGAACAGATCGGTCGCGTAGGTGACGGCGAAGTCCATACCGGCTGCCGAGCCGTCCTCGCCGACGGTCTCGGCGAAGGTGAACTGCAGGTCGAACTTGGCGGTGGGCGCCTCGTAGTCGACCGCCGCGGCGGTGACGCCGTCGAGGTCGAACTCGACCCGGCCGGTGTTCTGGAAGGTCAGGGCCACCTGGAACAGCGGGTGACGCGCCTGCGAACGCTGCGGGTCGAGGATCTCCACGAGCCGCTCGAACGGGACGTCGGCGTTCGCGAAGGCGTCGAGGTCGGTGTCGCGCACCTCGGCGAGGAGGTCCTGGAACCGGATGTCGTTGCGCACACCGACACGCAGCACGAGCGTGTTGACGAACATGCCGACGAGGTCGTCGAGGGCGGCCGCGCCGCGACCCGCGATCGGCGTGCCGATCGCGATGTCCTCGCTGTCGGACAATCGCGCCAGCAGCACCGCCAGCGCCGCGTGCACGACCATGAACAGGGACGTGTTCCGCTCCCGGGCAAGGCTTTCCAGCGCCGAGTGCAGCTCGGGTTCGATACGGAACCGGCTGGTGCGTCCGGTGTTCGACGCGACCTCGGGGCGGGCACGATCCGACGGCAGGTCGAGCTGGTCGGGAAGGTCCGCCAGCTGCGCGGTCCAGTACTCCACCTGTCGGGAGAGCACCGAACGCGGATCGTCCTCGGAGCCGAGGACGTCGCGCTGCCACAACGCGTAGTCGGCGTACTGCACCTCGAGCGGCGCCCAGTTCGGGGTCTCACCGCGCGAACGGTTCGCGTAGGCGACCATGATGTCGCGCGCGAGCGGCCGCAGCGAGAAGCCGTCGGACGCGATGTGGTGGACCACGAGGAACAACACGTGCTCGCGCGCGCCGAGCGAGAACAGCACGACCCGCAGCGGCACCTCGCTCGTGACGTCGAAGCCGGCCGAGGTGAGTTGCTCCGCCCGCTCGAACAGGCTGCTCTCGGCGACCCGCTCGACGGGCAGCTCCACCTCGTAGGACGGCTGCACCGACTGGTGGCCGACGCCGTCGATGTCCGGGTAGACCGTCCGCAGCGACTCGTGCCGCTCGACGACGTCGCCGAGCGCGGTGCGCAGCGCGTCGACGTCGAGATCCCCGGTGAGGCGGACGCCGACGGGGATGTTGTTCGCCGCGGAGGCCGGATCGAACCGGTTCAGGAACCACATGCGTTGCTGGGCGGGCGACAGCGGGATCCGCTCCGGACGCTCGCGCCGTTCGAGTGCGGGCCGCGCCCCGGCTCCCCCGAACTGTTCGACGCGGACCGCGAGGGCCTCGACGGTGGGGGCGTCGAACAGGGCACGGACGGGGACGGTCGTGTCGAGGGCGTCGCCGAGACGGGCGACCACCTGCGTCGCCACGAGCGAGTTCCCGCCGAGCGCGAAGAAGTCGTCGGTGCGGCCGACGCGCGGGACACCGAGCACCTGCGCGAAGACACCCGCGACGATCTCCTCGACCGGCGTGCGCGGCGGCATGAACTCCTGCACCTCGAAGGTCGGTGCGGGCAGCGCGCGACGGTCGACCTTGCCGCTCGTGTTGAGCGGCAGCGAGTCGAGCACGACGATCGCGGCGGGCACCATGTACGACGGCAGTCGCGAGAGCAGCGCGGTCTTCACGTCCGCCGGGTCGATGTCGGCACCGGCGATCGGGACGACGTACGAGACGAGCTGCGGTCCGGACCGGGGATCCTCGCGCACCACCGTCACGGCACGACCGATCGCGGGCTGCGCGGTGAGCGCGGTGTCGATCTCGCCGAGTTCGATCCGCAGACCGCGCAGCTTGACCTGCTGGTCGGTGCGGCCGATGTAGTCGAGTTCGAGGCGGTCGCCGCCGGCGGTGCGCACCCACCGCACGAGGTCGCCGGTGCGGTACAGGCGGCCACCGGAGGTGGAGAACGGGTCGGCGACGAAGCGTTCCGCCGTCAGATCCGGCCGTCCGTGGTAGGCGCGGGCGAGCTGCGCGCCGGACAGGTACAGCTCTCCGGCGACGCCCACCGGGACGGGCCGCAGGCGCGCGTCGAGGACGCGGGCGGCGGTGTTCCACACGGGCGAGCCGATCGGCACCGCGGGGTGGTCGTCGGGTTCGGCGGTGCGGTGCAGCGTCTGGATGGTGGTCTCGGTGGGACCGTAGAGATTGTGCACCGGTGCTGCGCCGAGCTTACGGAAGCGGGCGGTGCTCTCACCGGAGAGACTCTCACCGCCGCAGAAAACGTGGGCGAGCGAGGCCGCGTCCTCCTCCCCGAGGTGCTCGAGCACCGCGTCGAAGACGGTCGGGACGAACTGGACGACGGTGACACCGGCCCGGCCGATCTCGGCGGCCATCCCAGCGGGTTCGCGGTGCAGGCCCGGCGACGCGACGACCATGCGTGCGCCGGCGTGCAGCGGCAGGAACAGCTCCCAGACCGATGCATCGAAGGTGACGGGGGTCTTGAGCAGCACCCGGTCGTCGGCGGTGAGGGCGAACTCGTCCTGCATCCACGACAACTGGTTGACCACCGCGCCGTGCGGCACGGCGACGCCCTTGGGGCGGCCGGTGGAGCCGGAGGTGTACAGGACGTAGGCGAGGTGCTCGGCCCGCAGCGGACGGGTCCGTTCGTCGTCGCGGACGGGCGAGCCGTCGCGGCCGGAGAGGTCGACGGCGTCGATCTCGACGATCGGGATGTCCCCGAAACCGGTCCGTCCCCGGAGCTCGTCCCAGGATGCGACCAGAACCAGTGAGGGAGCGGAGGATTCGAGGACGTACGCGATGCGGTCGGCGGGCTGTTCGAGGTCGAGCGGCACGTAGGCGCCGCCGGCGGCGATCACCGCGTGGACGGCGACGAGCATGTCGACGGACCGGCCGATCGCTACGCCCACCCGGGTCTCCGGGCCGACGCCCAGCTCGACGAGATGACGTGCGAACGCGTTGACGCGCTCCCCGAACTCACGGTAGGTCAGCGGCGTTCCGACCGCGTCGGTGCCGGGCACGACGGCGAGGGCGTCGGGCGTGCGCTCGACCTGCGCGTCGAGCAGTCCCGGCAGCGTCGCGGTCGCGCCCAGATCGGCACGGGCACCGTGCGCGGCGGCGTCGACGGCGTCGCGTTCGCCGGCGGTGAGCAGCGGCAGTTCGTCGATCCCGGTGCCGGGAGTCTCCGTCGCGGCGGCGAGCAGACGGACCAACCGTTCACCGAGGACGTCGATCGTCTCGGCGTCGAACAGATCGGTCGCGTAGGAGAGTTCGACGACCCAGCCGTCGGACGACGATGCGCCCTCGGTGTCGGCGTCGAGGACCGTCACCACGAGGTCGAACTTGGACAGTCCGTTGTCGAGGGGCACGTTCGTGACCGACAGTTCCGGCAGCTGCAGCGACACCTGTCCGAGATTCTGGAAGGCCAGCATCACCTGGAACAGGGGGTTGTGCGCCTGGGTGCGGACCGGGGCGAGGACGTCGACGAGACGCTCGAACGGGATCTCGGCGTGGGCGAACGCGCCGAGGTCGACCTCGCGGACGTGGGCCAGCAACTCGTCGAAGGTCGCGGTGACATCCACCCGGGTCCGCAGGACGAGGGTGTTGACGAACATGCCGATCAGGTCGTCGAGGGACCGTTCGCCGCGACCGGCGATCGGCGTGCCGATCGCGATGTCGTCGGAGGCACTCAGACGCGCGAGCAGCGTCGCGAGCACCGCGTGCACGACCATGAACTCGGTCGTGCGCCGCTGCTGCGCGAGACGCTCCACCGCGGCGCGCAGTTCGGGGTCGATCGTCAGCCGGGTGACGGCACCGCGGTACGAGGCGACCGCCGGACGCGGCCGGTCCGTGGGCAGGCCGAGGCTCTCCGGCAGGTCGGCGAGGGTGTCGGTCCAGTAGCCGATCTGGCGGGCCAGCACCGACTTCGGGTCGTCCTCCGCGCCGAGCACCTCGCGCTGCCAGAGGGTGAAGTCGGCGTACTGGATCTCGAGCGGGGTCCAGGCCGGAACCTCGCCCTGCGACCGGGCCGCGTAGGCGATCATGATGTCGCGGGTCAGCGGCACCATCGAGAAACCGTCGGCGGCGATGTGGTGCAGGACCGCGACGAGCACGTGCGAGTCGGGTCCGGTCTCGAACAGCCGCACCACCATCGGCACGTCGCGCACGACGTCGAAGGTGGTCGCCGCGAGTGCCCGCAGTTCGGCGGGCAGACGGTCGGCGTCGATGGGTGTGACGGTCAGCTCGACCGGCACCTCCGAGACCGGGAGCACCTTCTGGTAGCCGT
This sequence comes from Rhodococcus sp. C26F, assembly GCF_053345925.1. Taxonomy (NCBI): domain Bacteria; kingdom Bacillati; phylum Actinomycetota; class Actinomycetes; order Mycobacteriales; family Nocardiaceae; genus Rhodococcus; species Rhodococcus sp. C26F. The sequence continues at coordinate 102,859 of NZ_JBKFBA010000014.1, read as the reverse complement.
AGCCGTCGACGTCCGGGTAGACGGTGCGGAGCGATTCGTGCCGTGCGACGACGTCGCGCAGCGCGGTCCCGAGCACGGCGACGTCGAGCGCACCGGACAGGTGCACGGCCACCGGGATGTTGTTGACCGCGGACTCCGGGTCGAAGCGGTTGAGGAACCACATGCGCTGCTGCGCGAGCGACAGCGGAACCCGTTCGGGGCGGGGTCCGGCGACGAGCGGTGTGCGGGCCGCACCCGACGAGTCGGCCTCGACGGCGGCGGCGAGGGCCTCGACGGTGGACGCCTCGAAGATCGAGCGCAATGCCACTCGGCCACGGAGGGATTCGCCGATGCGGGAGACTGCCTGCGTCGCGATCAGCGAGTTGCCGCCGAGCGCGAAGAAGTCGTCGTCGAGACCGACGCGGTCGAGTCCGAGGACGTCGGCGAAGACCGACGCGACGATCTGTTCGACCGGGGTCGTCGGGGCGCGGAACTCCTTGACCTCGAAGACCGGGGCCGGTAGGGCCTTGCGGTCGAGCTTGCCCGACGATCCGAGCGGGAACTCGTCGAGCACGACGTAGACCGACGGCACCATGTAGGCCGGCAGCGAGCCGGCGAGACGACGCGAGACCGAGGTGGTGTCGAGCGACCGGCCGTCGGCGGCGACGAGATAGGCGACGAGGTGCTCACCGGAGTGGGCGTCCGAGCGCACGAGCACGACGGCTTGGTCGACGTCGTCGAGCGCGAGCAGGGCCGTCTCGATCTCGCCGAGTTCGATGCGCAGACCGCGCAGCTTGACCTGGAAGTCGGTGCGGCCGATGTAGTCGAGTTCGGCACGCGCCGTGCGTGCGTCGGAGGTCTCCCGGGCGACCCACCGCACGAGATCGCCCGTGCGATAGAGCCTCTCCCCCGCCCCGTACGGCGAGGCGACGAAGCGTTCCGCAGTCAGGTCCGGCCGCGCCACGTAACCGCGCGCCAGCTGGACACCCGACAGGTAGAGCTCACCCGCGACACCGACCGGCACCGGATGCAGTCGGCCGTCGAGGACGTGGACGCCGGTGTTCCAGACCGGGACGCCGATCGGCACCGACACCGCGTCGGCTGCGGTGACCTCGTGGTAGGTCACGTCGACGGCCGCCTCGGTGGGGCCGTACAGGTTGTGCAGGCGAGCGCCCGGCAGGATCGACCGCAGGCGTGCGGCGACCGAGGCGGGCAGGGCCTCGCCCGAGGCGAAGACCATTCGCAACGACGAGGCCGAGGCCGCGGCGTTCTCGGCGACGAAGACCGCAAGCATGGACGGCACGAAGTGCGCGACCGTGACGCCGCGGTCGGCCATGACCCGGGCGAGATAGGCCGGGTCCCGATGACCGTCGGGAAGTGCGATCTCGAGTCGCGCACCGATCTGCAGAGGCCAGAAGAACTCCCACACCGACACGTCGAAGGTGAACGGCGTCTTCTGCAGCACCGCGTCGTCGCGGGTGAGGCCGTACTCGTCCTGCATCCACAGCAGGCGGTTGACGATCGCGCCGTGCGGCACCGCGACACCCTTCGGGCGCCCCGTCGAACCGGACGTGAAGATGACGTAGGCGGTGTTCGCCGGCGTGAGCGTGGCGATGCGATCGGCGTCGGCGATCGGACCGGACGGCAGGTCGGACACATCGAGCGTGTCGATCTCGATCGTGCGCGCGGCCGCGGTCGACACGAAGCCGTCGCGGGTGGTGGTCAGCACCGCGACCGGCGCAGCCGTGTCGAGGATGTACGCGTTGCGGTCGGCGGGCTGATCGGGGTCGAGCGGCAGGTAGGCACCGCCGGCCTTGACGATCGCGTACATGCCGACGAGGAGGTCGAGGGATCGCCGCACCGCGAGTCCGACGGTCGACTCCGGTCCGACCCCCTGCGAGATCAGATGGCGGGCAAGGCGGTTCACTCGCGCGTCGAAGTCCGCGTAGGTCAGTTGCTCGCCCTCGAAGGCCACGGCCACGGCGTCGGGATCCGTCGCGACCCGGGCGTCGAACAGGTCGACGAGAGTGGCCGGTTCCAGCTCGTGCGCGGTGTCGTTCCACGATTCGAGGACCGCGAGTCGCTCGTCGGCGTCGAGCAGGTCGATGTCGCCGACGACGACCTCCGGCTCGCGCACCACGGCCTCGAGGATGCGGACGAAGCGATCGGCGAATCCGCGCACCGTCGCGTGATCGAACAGGTCGGTCGCATAGGTGAACGCCGCTCCGAGACCGTTCGGCGTGCCGTCCTCCGCGAAGTCCTCGGTGAGGGTGAGCTGCAGGTCGAACCTGGCGACCGCCGTGTCGATGTCGAGCACGTCGAGGGTCAGGCCACGCAGTTCGACGTGCGCGGCGCGCAGGTTCTCGAACGAGAGCATCACCTGGAACAGCGGGTGCCGGGCGGTGGAGCGGGTCGGGTTGAGCACCTCGACGAGCCGCTCGAACGGCACGTCGGCGTGGCCGAAGGCGCCGAGCGCCGCGTCGCGTGCCCGTGCGAGGTGCGCGGTGAACGGCCTGCCCGAATCGACATCCGTGCGCAGCACGAGGGTGTTGACGAACATGCCGATCAGATCGTCGAGCGCCTGCTCGCCGCGACCCGCGACCGGGGTGCCGATCGCGATGTCGTCCTGACCGGACATCCGCGCGAGCAACACGCTCAGGGCCGCGTGCACCACCATGAACAGCGATGCATTGCGGGTACGTGCCAGCGCCACGAGCTCGCGGTGCAGTTCCGGATCGATCGGGAAGTCCACGGTCGCACCGGAGTACGACTGCACGGCCGGCCGCGGACGGTCGGCGGGCAGATCGAGCTGATCGGGCGCACCGGCGAGGGCGCGACGCCAGTAGTCGAGCTGCCGGGAGATCAGCGACTGCGGATCGTCCTCGGACCCGAGCACCTGCCGCTGCCACAGCGTGTAGTCGGCGTACTGCACCGGCAGGGGTGCCCACGAGGGCTCCTCCCATTCGGTGCGGGCAGTGTAGGCGACCATGATGTCGCGCGCCATCGGACCGGTGGACCAGCCGTCGGCCGAGATGTGGTGCACGACGAGCGCAAGCACGTGTTCCTGGTCGCCGAGTTCGAACAGTTCGGCGCGGATCGGCACGTCCGACGTCACGTCCAGTCCGGTGAAGACCAGGCGCCGCACGGACGCGGGCAGCTCGTCGGGGGTGATCCGGGTCGGGGTCAGATCCGGCACGACCTCCGCCGCGGCACGGACGACCTGGTGCGGTCCGTTCGGCGAATCGGGGAAGACGGTGCGCAACGACTCGTGCCGATCGATGACGTCCATGATCGACACCTGCAGTGCGGCGACGTCCAGTTCGCCGGTCAGGCGCAGCGCCATCGGGAGGTTGTAGGTGGACGACCGCGGATCGAAGCGGTTGAGGAACCACATGCGCTGCTGCGCGAGCGACAGCGGAACACGTTCGGGCCGCGGCATCTTCGTCAGAGCGATGCGCGCTCCGCGACCTGCCTCCTGCTCGACGCGCACCGCCAGGGCCGCCACCGAACTGGATTCGAACAACGCCCGAACCGGCACCTGCGCGTCGAGGGCGACACCGAGCCGGGAGACCACCTGCGTGGCGAGCAGCGAGTTGCCGCCGAGTTCGAAGAAGTCGTCGTCGAGACCCACGCCCTGGACGCCGAGCACCTCGGCGAAGACGTTCGCGACCGTCTCCTCGATGGGAGTGGTCGGGGCACGGAACTCGCGGTAGCTGATGCCGAGATCGGGCTCGGGCAGGGCACGGCGGTCGAGCTTGCCGACCGGGTTGAGCGGCACCTCGTCGAGCACGATGATCTGCGAGGGCACCATGTACGACGGCAGCGAGCGGCCGACGTGATCGGCGAGTTCGGCAGGATCGATCTGCTCGTCCCCGTGCACGTCGACTCCGTGCACGTACGCGACGAGCGCGGTCTGGCCCGACGGCATCTCGTGTCCGACGGTGGTCGCGAAGGCGACCGAGGGGTGGGTCAGCAGTGCGGCGTCGATCTCCCCGAGTTCGATGCGGTAGCCGCGGACCTTGACCTGGAAGTCGGCGCGTCCGGCGAACTCGATGCGGCCCTGCTCGTCCCAGCGCACGATGTCGCCGGTGCGGTACATCCGGGTTCCGTTCGCGCCGAACGGGTTCGCCACGAACCGGTCGGCGGTGAGCGCCGGACGTCGATGGTAACCCCGGGCGAGCACGTCGCCCGCGAGATAGAGCTCACCCGCGACACCGGCGGGGACCGGGCGGAGCCGGCTGTCGAGGACCAGGGCGTGCACGCCCGCCACGGGCCGTCCGATGGTGATCGGCCCGGACGGTTCGAGCAGAGCGCGCGTCGAGACGATCGTGGTCTCGGTCGGCCCGTAGGCGTTGTAGAAGCTGCGGCCGGGCGCCCAGCGGGAGACGAGGTCGGCCGTGGACACGTCGCCACCGACGTTCACGACGCGCAGGGCGTCGAGTCCGCTCGGGTCGACGGAACCGAGCACCGCCGGGGTGATGACGGTGTGGGTGACGCCGGTGCGTTCGATGAGCGCGCGCAGTTCGGCGCCGCCGTAGACGGACGGCGGTGTCACGACGAGTTCGGCGCCGGTGGACCCGGCCAGCGTCCAGTCGAGGACCGTCGGGTCGAAGCTCGGCGAGCAGATGTGCAGGAGCTTCGATTCCTCTGTCACGCCGTACAGTTCGACGGTCTCGCGGACGAGACCGGCGAGGCCGCGGTGGGTGACGGCGACGCCCTTGGGCTTGCCCGTCGAACCGGAGGTGTAGATGACGTAGGCGGTGTGGTCCAGGCGCAGCGGCGCAGCGCGGTCGGCGTCGGTGAGCGGGCCGTCCGGGTAGGACGCGCACGCGTCGACGAATTCGGGGTCGTCGAGGCGGATCCACTCGGTGGCCGAGAGTAGACCGGTGGCGTACTCCCCCGTCGTCAGGCCGAAGACGGCCGACGAGTCGTCGAGCATGTGGGTGACGCGTTCGGCCGGGTACTCCGGGTCGACGGGCGTGTAGGCGGCGCCGGTCTTGGCGACCGACCACACGGCGAGCACCATCTCCCACGACCGCGGGAAGGCCAGCGCGACGATGCCGTCGGGCCGGGCACCGAGCTCGACGAGCCGCCGGGCGATGCGGTTCGACCAGGTGTCGAGTTCGCGGTAGGTCAGGACGGTGTCGCGGTCGCGGACGGCGACGCGGTCGGGATGGTCGACGGCGCCGATGGTCAGCAGCTCCACCAGGGTGCGGGCCTCGGCGGGCTCGGGTCCCGTCGCCGTGAGCAGGCGTTCGGCCTCCCCGGGCGAGAGGATCGCCAGGTCGCCCACGCAGGTCGACGCATCGGCGACGATCCCGGCGAGAATCCGCGCGAAGCGTTCGGCGAAGACGGCGACCGTCGCGGCGTCGAACAGGTCGGTGGCGTACTCGAACAGGACGTCGAGGCCGGCGGGTTCGCCGTCGTCACCGGTCTTCTCGGTCACCCACAGCTGGATGTCGAACTTCGAGATCGGCACGTCCAGTTCGGCGCCGACGGCGTGGACTCCCGCGAACGAGACGTCGCGCGCGGTGCCCGGTTCGAGGGACAGCGCGGCCTGGAACAGCGGGTGCCGGGCGGTCGAGCGTGGCGGGTTGAGCACCTCGACGAGACGCTCGAAGGGGACGTCGGCGTTCGAGAACGCCGTCAGGTCGGTCTCCCGGACGCCGGCGAGGTAGTCCTCGAACGACACGCCGGGATCGACCCTGGTGCGCAGGACGAGGGTGTTGACGAACATGCCGATCAGGTCGTCGAGATCCTTCTCCCCACGACCTGCCACGGCGGTACCGATGGCGATGTCGTCGGAACCGCTGAGGCGGGACAGCAGCGCCGCGTAGGCCGCGTGGACGACCATGAACAGCGACGCGTGCTGCTTGCGGGCGAGGTCGACGAGACCGCGGTGGGTCTCGGCGTCGATCGCGAAGCGGTGCTTGTCGCCGTTGTAGGAGGAGACGGCGGGCCGGGTCCGGTCGGTGGGCAGGTCGAGCTGGTCGGGCAGACCGTCGAGCTCGTTCACCCAGTAGTCGAGCTGCTGCGCCGCAACGGAATTCGGGTCGGCCTCGTCGCCGAGGGCCTCGCGCTGCCAAACGGCGTAGTCGGCGTACTGGACGGGAAGCGGCGTCCAGCTCGGCTTGTTCCCCTCGGCGCGGGCGCTGTAGGCCGTGACCACGTCGCGGGCGAACGGGCCGAACGAGGAGCCGTCGGCGGCGATGTGGTGCAGCACCATCGCCAGGACGTAGTCGTCGGGGGCGAGCCGGTACAGCGCGACCCGGAAGGGGACGTCGCGGACGACGTCGAAACCGCGGCTCGCGAGGTCGACGACGGCCGCGTGCAGGTCCTGCTCGTCGACGTCGATCGGCTCGAGCGGGACGACGACCTGCTCGACCGGAAGGATCGTCTGCTGCGGTTCGCCGTCCACCTCGGGGTAGACGGTCCGCAGGCTCTCGTGCCGCGCCACCACGTCGGCGAAGGCGTCGGACACCGCTGCGGGATCGACGGCGCCGGTGAGCCGCACCGTGAACGGAAGGTTGTAGGCTGCGGTGCTGACGTCGAAGCGGTTGAGGAACCAGATCCGTTGCTGCGCAGTCGACAACGGCAGCACGTCGGGTCGCGGCCGGGCGACGAGCGGGGACCGCGCGCCGGTACCGATCTGCTTGGCGAGCCGGGTCGCGAGACCCACGACGGTGGACGCCTCGAACAGCACACGCACGGGCACCTGGGTGTCGAGCGCGGCTCCGATGCGGGAGACCACCTGGGTGGCGACGAGGGAGTTGCCGCCGAGTTCGAAGAAGTCGTCGTCGAGACCGACACGTTCGACACCGAGGACCTCGCCGAACGCTTCGGCGACGGCACGCTCGGCGGGGGTGCGCGGCTCACGGAAGATGCGGGTGCTGCTGAAGACCGGCTCCGGCAACGCCTTCCGGTCGAGCTTGCCGCTCGTGTTGAGCGGCAGCGCGTCGAGCACCATGAGCGACGCCGGAACCATGTACGACGGCAGCGACCGGCCGGCGTGGTCGGCGAGGTCGGAGGTGTCGATGGTGCGGCCGGGAGCCGCGACGACGTACCCCACGAGCTGGTCGCCGGTGGGGGTCGCCACCACGAGCACGACGGCCTGCGAGACGGCGGAGTGCCCGAGGAGCACCGCTTCGATCTCGCCGAGTTCGATGCGCTGGCCGCGGAACTTGACCTGGAAGTCGGTGCGGCCGATGTATTCGAGCAGACCCGTGCCGTCGGCGGCGGTCTCCCACCGCACCAGGTCGCCGGTGCGGTACATCCGCTCGCCGGGCGCCCCGAAGGGGTCGGCGAGGAAACGGTCGGAGGTCAGGTCGGGACGGTCGAGATATCCGCGCGCGAGCTGGACGCCGGCGAGGTAGAGCTCGCCGGGGCGGCCCACCGGCACCGGCCGCAGCCGCCGGTCGAGGACGTATGCGCGGCTGTTCCACTGCGGAACGCCGATCGGGACGCTGTGCACGTCGCCGGGAGCGGCCCGGTGGTAGGTGATGGAGACCGCGGCTTCGGTGGGTCCGTACAGGTTGTGGAGCCCGGCCGGGCACATGCGCGCGAAGTCCGCGGCGGTCTCGGACGGCAGGGCCTCACCGATGACGAAGACGTGCCGCAGCGAATCACACGTTCCGGCAGGCGCATTCGCGACGAAGACGGTGAGCATCGACGGCACGAAGTCGGTGATCGTGACGCCGTACTCGGCGATCTTGTTCGCGACGTAGACCGGGTCGCGGTGCCCGTCGGGCGTCGCGATCACGAGGGTCGCGCCGACGCGCAGGGGCATGAAGAAGCCCCACAGCGACACGTCGAAGGTCGTCGCGGTCTTCTGCAGGTACACGTCGGTGGAGGTCAGACCGTACTGGTCGTTCATCCACTGGATCTGGTTGTCGATCGCCACGTGGCTCACGGCCACGCCCTTCGGCCGGCCCGTCGAACCGGAGGTGAAGATGACGTAGGCGGTCGTGTCCGGCAGGATCGGTCCGCGTCGTTCGGCGTCGGTGAGCGGCGTCGTGCCGAACCGCGAGTGGTCGAAGGTGTCGACGTCGATCGTGGGGATGCCCTCGGGCAGCGTCACGTCGTCGCGTGCCGTGGTGAGCACCGCCGCGGGGTGGGCGGTCTCGAGGATGTAGGCGGTGCGATCGGCGGGGTGGTCGGGGTCGATCGGCACCCAGGCACCACCCGCCTCGACGATCGCGTACATGCCGACGACGAGCTCGAGCGAGCGTCGGATCGACAGTCCGACGAGGGACTCGGGGCCGACACCGAGATCGACCAGTGCCCGGGCGAGGCTGTTCACCCGCGCGGCGAATTCGGCGTAGGTCAGCGATTCGCCTTCGAAGACCAGCGCAGTCGCCTCGGGAGAGGTCGCGACCCGGTCGTGGAACTCCGCGAGCAGGTCGCGGCGCTGCACGGGATGGTCGGTGCGGTTCCAGTCGCGGACGACCCGGTCGAGTTCGGTGCCGCCGGCGAGCGGGATGTCCCAGACGGGCCGGTCGGAGGCCGAACCGACGAAGCGGTCGAAGAACTCGACGAACCGCGCGTGGTCGGAGGCGGCCCGGTCGGGTCCGTAGAGATTCGGGTTCGACTCGAAGTCGATGTGGGTGTTGTCGCCGCTGGTGTAGACGTTGACGCCGAGATCCTCGATCAGACCGGTGGACAGGATGTTGATCCGTCCCACCATGTCGCCGAGTCGGACCTCGTTGTCGAACAGCATGATGTTGACCCACGGTCCGAAGAAGGTGGACTGCGCTCCACCCGCCGAGGTCGCGGCGCGGTCGCGGACGATGTCCTCGTGCCGGTAGCGCTGGTGACGCAGCGCGCCCGAGACGGCAGCACCGGACGCCGCGATCAGGTCGTGCACGGTGGTCTCGTCGGTCACGCTCAGCCGGAGCGGGACGACGTTCGAGACCATGCTGCCGGAGCGGCGCAACAGGGCGGTCGTGCGAGCCGCGACGGGCAGGCTCAGGACGACGTCGGTCTGCCCGGTCATCTGGGCGACGTAGGCCGCGAACGCCGCGATGACGGCGGTCGCCAGACTCGTGTTCTCCCGCTCGGACAGCTGCTCGACGCGACGTTCGGTCTCGTCCGACAACGCCGCGCTGTCGATGCGGCTGACCGGCGCGGGCGCCGCGGTGCGGCCGGCGAGGGTCGTGGGTTCCTCGATGCCCTCGATCTGCTGCGCCCAGTACTCGCGGTCGTCGGCGAACCGCTTCGATCCGCGGTACTCCATCTCGACGTCGTGGACCTTGCGCAGATCGGACGCGAGGCTCGGGGACGGTTCGACGCCGTCGACCGACGCCGTGTAGAGCTCGGCGATGCGGGTCATGAAGGTCGCGGCGGCGAAACCGTCGAGCGCGAGATGGTGGACGCGGTTGTACCAGAAGTAACGACGGTCACCGATGCGCAGGACCGTCGCGGAGATCAGCCGGTCGCGGAGGACGTCGACGGGACGGCTGCGGTCGTCGCGCATCCAGTCGAGGGCGGCCTGACGGGGGTCGGGTTCGCTCCGCAGGTCCTCGTAGCCGACGGAGTCGTCGAGGGTGGGATCGACGAGCTGGTAGGGCTGAGCGTCGACCTCGATGAACCGCAGGAAACCCGACCCCATCTCGCGGGCGGCGCGGACGCTCGCGGCGTGCAGCAGGTCGAGGTCGAGGTCGCCCTCGAGTTCGACGTACTGAGCGATGTTGGCGGGCACCGTCGGGTCGACGTGCTGGGCGAACCACATTCCCAGCTGTGCCGGCGAGAGCGGAAAGGCCCCGGGCGGCACGACGCCCCGCGAGTTCCCCGCTTCCGATCCGCCGTTACCCAGCGAGTCCAATCCCCAACCTTTCTCTCACCGTCGCGCAATCCCCCATCGGCGGTAGCTTGCGCAGCGCACAACCCTCTCGGTTCATCTGCTGAGCAGGTGAGGATCGTTACGGCGTGGTCGGGCGGTAGAACTCTCCGCAGGACCGGACGCAGCAACGGATCCCCAGCCTGTCGGCCGAGGCGCCCGAAGCAGGTTACCCGCCGGTCATCACCGGAGCCCATGACATACGCACCGGCCCCAATCTACAGGGTGCCCGCCCGGGCGCCGACCGACTGTCACCGAGTGCCGACGGTCACGTCCACGCCACGGCGATGATCACATTGAGAATGCCCAGACCACCGGCGACATGGGCGAGGGTCGCGGTCGAGCCGGGATTCTGCTTCTCCTTCTTCAGGCCGATGAACGCCACGACGAGCACGGCGAGGGCGACCAGCAGCTTGATGCCGATCTTCATGTGGTTCACCTCGACGACGTCCTGCGCCTCCCGGAGACCGACCAGGGCCAGACCCGTCACGACCTGCAGGATGGCGCCGTGCAGCATGCCGGCGACGACGCGCGGTTCCTTGATGACCGCGAGCCACGAACCGATGATGCCCGCGAGGCCGATGAAGTGCAGGATGAGGAAGATCTTGATGGCGATGTCCATGGGCGCAATCCGACCATTCCGGGCGTGGGCTGTCCAGTAAGGCGACACTCAGCGAGTGCCCGCGATCACGCCTGGCTGCGGTACCAATCGAGCAGGTCCGGGTCGTCGATCGCGGTGCGGTCGACCGCCCTGGCGGGATCGGCTCCCTGCAGGATCCGTTTGAGGGGAACCTCGAGTTTCTTACCGGTGCGGGTGTGCGGCACCCCGGGCGCGGCGACGATCTCGTCGGGCACGTGCCGGGGCGAGGCGTGCTCGCGCACGGCCGCACGGATCCGTTCCTTCAAGTCGTCGGTGAGCGCGACGCCCTCCGCGAGGACGACGAACAGCGGCATGCGGTACGTGCCGTCGGGTCGTTCGATGCCGAGCACGAGCGACTCGACGATCTCGGGCAGGGTCTCCACGGCCTGGTAGATGTCGGCACTGCCCATCCGCACGCCGTGACGGTTGAGCGTGGAGTCGGACCGGCCGTGCATCTCGAATGTGCCGCGCTCGGTGATCGTGATCCAGTCGCCGTGCCGCCACACGCCCGGATAGACGGAGAAATAGGAGTCGCGGTAACGACTGCCGTCCGGGTCGTTCCAGAACCGCACCGGCATGGACGGCATGGGAGCGGTCACGACGAGTTCGCCGACCTCTCCGCGCACCGGTCGGCCCGCCTCGTCGAAGGCGTCGACCGCCACACCGAGGCAGGGCACCGAGATCTCCCCCGGCCACACCGGCACAGTGGGGACGGCCCCGACGAAGGCCGTGACGACATCGGTCCCGCCGGAGATGGACATCACCTGCACGTGCTCCCCCGCGTTGTGTGCCAGCCACGACGATGAGGAGGCGGGCAGCGTCGACCCGGTGACTCCAACGCCTCGGAGGGCCGACAGATCGTGGTCGTCCTGCGGAACGACACCGGCCTTGATGCAGGCCAGCACGTATCCGGGGCTCGTCCCGAGCACCGTGACGTTCTCGTCGGCCGCGATCCGCCACAGGCGATCGACCTCGGGATGGGACGGGGCGCCGTCGTAGGTGACGACGGTGCATCCCACGAGCAGCCCCGAGAGCAGGAAGTTCCACATCATCCAGCTCGGGCTGGTGTACCAGAGGAAGCGGTCGCCGGGACGGAGGTCGAGGTGCAGCGACAACGCCTTGAGGTGCTCGAGCAGCACACCGCCGTGGCCGTGCACGAGACCCTTCGGCGGGCCGGTGGTGCCCGAGGAGAAGACCACCCACAGTGGGTGGTCGAAGGCGACGGGCAGGGGTTCGAGGGCGGTGTCACCGGAGACGGCGTCCTTCCAGTCCACGACGGTCCCGTTCTGTCCGGCCGTGTCCGACGGCGGCTCGCCGTCCGTATCGACGGACGTTCCACCGTCCGACACGACGACCGTCAGGGCGAGACCGGGCATCGCGGCGCGGAGTCGGTTCACCTCGTCGACGCGGTCGTGCCGCCGTCCCGCGTAGCGGTACCCGGTCGCCGTGACGAGCGCCCGCGGTTCGAGTCGGCCCAGACGGTCGATCGCCGCGGGCACGGCGTAGTCCTGCCCGCAGCCCGCCCAGACGGCGCCGATGCTCGCCGTGGCGAGCAGGGCGACGATCGCTTCGGGGATGTTCGGCAGGTAACCGACGACACGGTCGCCCTCCCCCACCCCGTGCGCTCGGAGGGTCGCAGCGAGCGCGGCCGTGTGACGTTCGAGTTCGGCCCAGCCGATCTCGCGCCGGTGTCCCTCCTCGTCGAGGTGGACGACGGCTGCCTCGTCCGGGGGACGCTCCCGGAAGACGTACTCGGCGAAGTTCAGCCTCGCGCCCGGGAACCACACGGCGCCGGGCATGGCGGCGTCGGCAAGAGCCGGGCCCGGATCGGTGTGGGAGACGACGTCGAAGGCGTCCCACACGGCCTGCCAGAAATCACCGGGTTCGTCGACGGACCACTGCCACAACGCCCGGTAGTCGGGCAGGTCGAGTCCGTGTCTTTCCTCGACGAACCGGGTGAACCCGGTGACGTTCGCCTGCTCGATATCGACGTCTGTCGGGGTCCATTGCGGTTCCACCACAGTTCACCTCCGGTCCGGGACCGTATCCGAACACGCGCGAAGGCCCCGCTCGGGCCCGACAGGAGGTGGTGCACGGCCGATCGCCGTGCACCACGTCCCGGTCGTCCGGGCGGAGCCCCGCGCGACGGGCTCTCGGCTATCTCCTCTCGCGCGTCGCAGAGGTGTAGATGAGAGTGAGAACCACCGCGACGGCGATGGAGATGATCCAGCGGATCCAGTCGATGCCGGAGGTGTCCTCGTTGCCCTCGGACGAGATCATGCCCCAGATCCAGTAGCCGATCAGCGCGCCGATGATGCCGATGATGATCGTGATGATCATGCCCATCGCCTGCTTACCCGGAATCACCAACCGGGCGAGGATGCCGATGACTGCGCCGAAGATGATGGTGCCGATGATTTGTCCCATGGTGAGCCTCCCTGTTCGGCGCCGCACCTGCGGGCGGCGCAACCTCGACGACCATGTACCTCCTCAGTGTCGATCATGAACGGCACACGCGGAGGGCGAATCGACGTCCCTTCCGGGTGAATTTCCTTCTCCGGCAAACCCGGGATCTCACCGGCCCCCGTCTGCTCCTGCCGCCGCGAGCAGCGCGATCGCCTGTTCCCGCATCTCCACCTTGCGGACCTTCCCGGTCACCGTCATCGGGAATTCGTCGACCACGTGCACGTAGCGCGGGATCTTGTAGTGGGCGAGTTTCCCGGTGCAGAACACCCGGAGCGACTCGGCGTCGAGCGGCTCGGCGCCCTCGCGCATCCGGATCCACGCCATCAGTTCCTCGCCGTACTTCGCGTCGGGCACACCGACCACCTGGGCGTCGAGGATGTCCGGGTGGGTGTAGAGGAATTCCTCGATCTCGCGGGGGTAGATGTTCTCCCCACCCCGGATGACCATGTCCTTGATCCGGCCCGTCACCGAGACGTACCCGTCCTCGTCCATGACGCCGATGTCGCCGGTGTGCATCCATCGGGCCGCGTCGATCGCCTCGGCGGTCTTGTCGGGCTGATCCCAGTAGCCGAGCATCACCGAGTAACCGCGGGTGCACAGTTCGCCGGGTTCGCCGCGCGGCACCGTCAGTCCGGTGACGGGGTCGACGACCTTGACCTCGAGATGCGGGCCGACACGACCGACGGTGCTCACGCGCCGCTCGATGCTGTCGTCGCTGCGGGTCTGCGTCGAGACCGGGGAGGTCTCGGTCATGCCGTAACAGATGGAGACCTCGCTCATGCCCATCCGATCGATGACCTGCTTCATCACCTCCACCGGGCACGGTGATCCCGCCATGATGCCGGTGCGCAGGCTCGACAGGTCGTGGTTGTCGAATCCCGGGTCGGCCAGTTCGGCGATGAACATCGTCGGCACGCCGTACAGCGACGTGCACTTCTCCTCGGCTACGGCGCTCAGCGTCGCGGCGGGATCGAAGCCCGGCGCCGGCAGCACGATGGTCGCGCCGTGACTCGTGCACGCGAGATTGCCCATCGTCATCCCGAAGCAGTGGTACAGCGGGACGGGGATGCAGACCCGGTCGCGTTCGGTGTAGTGGCACAGCTCGCCGACGAAGAAACCGTTGTTGAGCACGTTGTGGTGACTGAGGGTGGCGCCCTTGGGGAAACCGGTGGTGCCCGAGGTGTACTGGATGTTGATCGGATCGTCGGGCGACAACGAGGCCTGGGCCGCGTCGAGCGGTGCCCGGTCCTCGGTGAGCGCGGCGCGGCCGGAGCCGACGAGGTCGTCCCACCGCGGCGAGTCGAGCAGGACGACGTCCTCGAGATCGGGGCAGTTGGGCCGCACGGTCTCGATCATCTGCGCGTAGTCGGAGGTCTTGAACGTCGGGGCGGACACCAGCATCCGCACACCGGCCTGCTCGAGGACGTACTGCAGCTCGTGCGAGCGGTAGGCGGGGTTGATGTTGACGAGGATCGCCCCGATCTTCGCGGTCGCGTACTGCACGAGCACCCACTGCCAGCAGTTGGGTGCCCAGATGCCGACGCGGTCACCCTTGGTGATGCCCGCCCGCAGCATACCGAGCGCGAGCGTGTCGATGTCCGCGACGAATTCGCTGTAACTCCAGCGCTTTCCGGCGGCGGAATCGACGAGCGCCTCACGGTCGCCGAAGCGGGCGGCGGTGCGGTCGAGGTTGTCGCCGATGGTGTCGCCGAGCAGCGGGACGTCCCAGGCACCCTGGGCGTAGCTGGGCAGACGGTCGGCGTCGAGGCCGGACATCGCATTCTCCTTCACGAGGCGGGGAAACGGCTGTGGTGGCGG
>NZ_JBKFBA010000014.1:85218-88102 GCF_053345925.1 Rhodococcus sp. C26F | reverse complement strand
CCGCCACCGGGAGTGGATCGGGGTGGAACGGATCCACCGGGTGTGGATCGGTGCGAGACGGATCCGCCTGCGGCGGATCAGAGAGCCCGGTCGCGGGTCTCCATGAGCGCGGCGGTGCAGACCAGGCTCACGAGGCCGATCGCGGCCAGCATGATCCCGATCGCGATACCGCCGTAGGAGGCGGCGAGCGGTGCGGCGATCATCGGCGGGATGGCGCCGCCGAGGACACCGGCGAAGTTGTAGCCCAGACCGGCACCGGTGTAGCGGTAGCGGGTCGCGAACATCTCGGGCAGCAGTGCTCCGCACGGCCCGTAGGCGATACCGAAGATCGCGAGGGTGATCATCATCCCGAGCACGAACGCGATCGGTGAGCCGGTGTCGAGGAGCGGGAACAACACCAGTGCCCAGACCACGGAGAAGGCGCACGAGACCATGATGACCTTCTTGCGCCCGAAGCGGTCGGAATACAGCGCGGACAGCACGATCGCGAGACCGAAGACGAGCGACGAGGCGATGCCCACCATCAGGACGAACGGCCGGTCGAATCCCAGCTCGGACGTCGCGTAGCTGGTCAGGTAGGCCGTGCCCATGTAGAAGAAGGCGAACATGATGGCCAGCGCGCCGCCGGCGAGGAAGATCTCCTTGGCCTGGTAGCGCAACGCGTCGAGGAAGGGCAGCCGGCGCGGGGCCTCGATCTCGGCGGCCGGGGCACTACGGCGGGCTTCCTGCTCCGCACGAAAGACAGGAGTCTCTTCGATGGCGAGGCGCATGTAGAGGCCGATGCCGACGAGAACGATGCTGAGCAGGAACGGGATCCGCCAGCCGTAGTTCAGGAAGGCGTCGTTGGTGTCGCCGAGGGCGAGACCGGTGAACAGGAAGGTTCCGCTCGACAGGGCGAATGCGATGGCGGGACCGAGCTGCGGGAACATCGCGTACAGACCGCGTTGGCCCGGTGGCGCGTATTCGGCGGTGAGCAGGGTCGCACCGGCCCACTCACCGCCCACTGCGAAGCCCTGGGCGAATCGCAACAGCACGAGGATGATGGGGGCGGCGACACCGATGGTCTCGGCGCCGGGCAGAAGGCCGATGAGCAGGGTGGAGATACCCATCAGCAGCAGCGTGGAGATCAGCGTCTTCTTGCGTCCGATGCGATCGCCGAAGTGCCCGAACAGCATTGCGCCCACGGGGCGGGCGATGAAGGCGACGGCGAAGGTCGCGAAGGAGGCGACGGTACCTGCGGTCGATCCGAGCGCGGGGAAGAAGACCGTCGGGAAGACGAGCGCTGCGGCGGTGCCGTAGATGAAGAAGTCGTAGAACTCGATCGTCGTGCCCATGCAGCTGGCGACGGCGACGCGCCGGATACCGGGCCCTTCCTTCGAGGGGCCCGCGTGGCGGGGTGTGGATGGATCGGGACGCGAACGTCCCACCGGTCCGGCGACGGGGGGTTCGGCAGCCCCCGGGGTCGACACACTGGTCACGTGAGTCCTCCGTTGTCCGTTCGAACCGCGGGCGTGATCGCCTCGGCGGATGAACGAAACGTAGTGATGCCGGTCACCCCCTCACCACCCCCGAAAGGGGGGTAGGGGTGACCGGCATCACATAGTGCGCCGAACGAACGAAATTGTCAGCGGCCGACGGCGCCCGCGATCTCCTGGCGCATCTCGCCCCACACGGAGGCGTAGGAGTCGATGTTGGCGGCCGTGGCCCACGCCAGCGAGCCGCCCTTGATCTTCTCCAGGGCCTCGGCGAACAGGTCCTGATAGCGCGACAGGCGCGGCACGAACGCCGACACGTCGTCGAACAGACTCTGCGCCCGGCGGTCGAGGTCGATGAGGCCGTCGACGAATCCGTCGGCGTCCGCGTTCTCGAGGAGCGTGTTCAGCTCCTCGTCGAGCGGGAGGAACTGGTCGTAGAGCTCCGAGATCGAATCCTCGTCGATGGAGACCCGTTCGGCATCGAGCTGATCGTTCAGCTCGGAGGTGCCCTTGTCGGTGAGGCTGATGCCGCCGTCGTTCTCCGACGCCTTGCCCTGTTCGAGGAGCGCGGCCACCGCGGCCTGGCCGGCCGCCACCGACACACCGAGGTGCGCGGCGATCACCTCGGCCGTGACCTGCTTCTTCAGACGCACCGTCTGCAGCAGTGCCAGTTCGTCCACGTTGCCTGCGAAGGCCATGCCCACTCCTCGTCGCACCCGCCGGGCGCCCACGTCGTCGTCCGGAATCCGGACGGATTCCGTCCCGATTCTGACGCACACCGGCAACCGGCAGGTGAGTCACCCTCCTCCCGATGGGATCACGCAGATGGGATCACGGGGACAGGCCGGGTACCGGGCACGCGTCGGCGGCCTCGGCGACCACGGTGGGCACATCGGACACGGCGGGCTCCACGCCGGCCTCCCGGTCCCGCCCGGTGAGTGGCCGGTGGGCTTCCAGGAGGGCCATTTCGTCGGGAGTGAACGCGTGCCCCCTGCTGAGGAACCGCACCCCCTCCGGACTCTCGAGACTGAACCCGGAGCCGCGCCCGGGCACCACGTCGAGGACGAGACAGGTGTGCTTCCACGCCTCGAACTGCGAACCGGAGATCCACACCGGCACGGCGTCGGCGCCGACCGGCGGATCGGAGCGGGTCTCCCCTGCCCCGAGGCGCAGGTCGAGGACTCCGAGGAGCACGTCGCGGTCGCCGACGACGAAATCGCCGTCGGGATAACACATCGGCGCGGAGCCGTCGCAGCATCCGCCGGACTGGTGCATCATGAGCGGTCCGTTGCGCTGCGCGAGGCGGCGCAGCAGGGCGACGGCATCGACGGTCGCCACGATTCGCGGGACGGTCACAGGCCTGCCTTTCCGTTGGGTGCACGGTGTTCCGAGCGTATGGCAACGGCGCC
>NZ_JBKFBA010000014.1:59216-85209 GCF_053345925.1 Rhodococcus sp. C26F | reverse complement strand
GTGCGGACGTGACAGGCGCCGAAGTTCGGATCAGAAGAAGCCCTGTGCCTTGGGGGCGTAGGACACCAGGAGGTTCTTCGTCTGCTGGTAGTGGTCGAGCATCATGTGGTGGTTCTCGCGGCCGATGCCGGACTGCTTGTAACCACCGAAGGCCGCGTGCGCGGGGTACTGGTGGTAGGTGTTCGTCCACACCCGGCCGGCCTGGATGGCGCGACCGGCACGGTAGGCGACACCACCGTCACGGGACCACACACCGGCACCGAGACCGTAGAGGGTGTCGTTGGCGATCGAGATCGCGTCGTCGAAATCGCTGAAGGACGTCACGGACACGACCGGGCCGAAGATCTCCTCCTGGAAGATGCGCATCTTGTTGTCGCCCTGGAAGATCGTCGGCTGCACGTAGTAGCCGCCCGAGAGGTCGCCGCCGAGATCGGCGCGTTCACCACCGGTGATGACCTTGGCGCCCTCGCTCTTGCCGATCTCGATGTACGACAGGATCTTCTCGAGTTGGTCGTTCGAGGCCTGAGCGCCGATCATCGTGTCGGTGTCGAGCGGATCGCCCTGGCGGACGGCCTTGGTGCGGACCGCGGCGAGCGAGAGGAAGTCGTCGAAGATGTCCTGCTGGATCAGCGCACGCGACGGGCACGTGCACACCTCACCCTGGTTGAGGGCGAACATCGTGAAGCCTTCGAGCGCCTTGTCCTGGTAGTCGTCGTTCGCCGACAGCACGTCGGAGAAGAAGATGTTCGGGCTCTTGCCACCGAGTTCGAGGGTGACCGGGATGAGGTTCTGCGAGGCGTACTGCATGATCAGCCGGCCGGTGGTGGTCTCACCGGTGAACGCGATCTTGCGGATGCGCGGGCTCGACGCGAGGGGCTTGCCCGCCTCCACACCGAAGCCGTTGACGATGTTGACCACGCCGGGCGGCAGCAGGTCGCCGATGATCGAGATCAGGTGCAGGATGGACGCCGGGGTCTGCTCGGCGGGCTTGAGGACCACCGCGTTGCCGGCGGCCAGGGCCGGCGCGAGCTTCCATACGGCCATGAGGATCGGGAAGTTCCACGGGATGATCTGGCCGACGACGCCGAGCGGCTCGTGGAAGTGGTAGGCGACCGTCTCGGAGTTGATCTCGGAGATCGAACCCTCCTGCGCGCGAATGGCTCCCGCGAAGTAGCGGAAGTGGTCGATCGCGAGCGGGATGTCGGCGTTGAGGGTCTCACGGATGGGCTTGCCGTTGTCCCACGACTCGGCGAGGGCGATCGACTCGAGGTTCTCCTCGATGCGGTCGGCGATCTTGTTGAGGATCACCGCACGTTCGGCGGGCGAGGTCTTCCCCCAGGCCGGTGCGGCGGCGTGGGCTGCGTCGAGCGCGAGTTCGATGTCCCCCTCGGTGCCGCGAGCGACCTCGGTGAACACCTGGCCGGTGACGGGGGTGACGTTCTCGAAGTACTCCCCCTTCACCGGAGGCACCCACTGGCCACCGATCCAGTTGTCGTACCGGGACCGGAAGGACATGAGGGCGTCGGGCGAACCGGGACGGGCGTACACGGTCATGTGCATCTCCTGCAGCGTCGAGCGGTCGGTATGTGATCCGGAACACTACGAACGCGAGGGTTGCAACTACGTTGCGAGCTGCCTGTCCAATCGGGTCAATGTGGCATCGACCTGCGCGAAGCGGGGCGACCGAGGATCGATCGATGCCCGGTAGGCCGCCCAGGCGGTGATGTCCTCGCGGCCGTGGACGGACGAGGTCCATTGCGCGAGCAGATGCTCCTCGCCGCAGCGCAACAGCGCCGCCCGCACGCCGGAGCGGAGTTCGTCGCGGATCTCCTCGATGCCCGGCGCCACCGATCCGGGCAGGATCTCCCCGGTACAGAGGCGGACCGCCGAGGCCACGTCGCCGCGGTCGAGTGCGCGACGCACGTCCGCGACATCGGTGTCGAGCGTGGTGAGCAGCCGGTAGGGCCGCGATCCGAGGTGTTCGGCCCCGAGCACCTTGCGCAGGCGCGACATCTCGGCGCGTATGGTCACCGAGTCGAGTTCGTTCTCGTCGAGCAGCATCGCGAGCCGGTCGGAGCTCAGGCCCTCGGGGTGATCGGC
This sequence comes from Rhodococcus sp. C26F, assembly GCF_053345925.1. NCBI lineage: Bacteria > Bacillati > Actinomycetota > Actinomycetes > Mycobacteriales > Nocardiaceae > Rhodococcus > Rhodococcus sp. C26F. The sequence goes on along the minus strand of NZ_JBKFBA010000014.1, from coordinate 83,109 downwards.
GAGGATCAGCAGGATCTCGGCGTGCCGGCGGGACAGGCCCACGCGTTCGCCTCCGCGGTGCAGGGCGGGCCGCCCGGCGCCGATCGTCTCGATGCGCGGCGTCGCCGAGGGGAACAGCGGGCGGCCGCTCAGGGCATGCAACCGCAGTTCGGCCTCCGCCGCCGCGACCGTCGCGCGGACGAGTTGCAGGACCTCGGGCGCGGCGACGCGGTGCCCACCGGTGATGTCGATGGCACCGAGGACCCGGCCGCTGGTGGGGTCGTGCACGGGAGCGGCCGAACAACTCCATTCGTGCACCGTGCGGTTGAAATGCTCGGCGCCGAAAATCTGTACCGAATGATCCACGGCAAGAGCCGTTCCCGGAGCGTTCGTGCCGACGCGGTCCTCGCTCCAGTCGGCCCCTTCGACGAAGCTCATCGACAGGGCGCGGTCGCGCGCGGCGTGATCGCCCTCGACCCACAGCAGCCGTCCCTGTCCGTCGGTGATGGCGACGAGCAGTCCGCTGTCGGCGGCGTCCTCGACGAGGAGCTTGCGCACCACCGGGCGGATCAGCGACATGGGGTGGCCGGCGCGGTACTCCTCGAGGTCGTGCCCGGAGAGCAGTGCGGGTTGTTCGACGACGTCGGGATCGATGCCGCGTTGCAGGCTCCGGCTCCACGAGTCGCGGACCACCGAGCGCACCCCGTCGAGCCGATCCTTGCCGCGGGCGGAGACGAACGTGCCGTGCGCGCGCAGCACCGCACGTGCGTGCGCGGCCACGTCCGCTCCGGGGTCCAGTGCCACCCAGGGGTTGGTCGTCGCGATTCCACGATCCGTCATGTACCGGCGCCTCCTCCCCCGACACTGTAGTCGGGATCACACCGTGTGCGGCAGGGCATCCCTCGCGGTCGCGGCGACGCGGTGGGCGAGCATCACCGCGGTGGCGTGCGGCCCACGGCTGGGGACCTGCGGAAACACCGAGGTGTCGACGACGCTCAACCCGTCGATCCCGCGCACGCGGCACCACTCGTCGACCACGGCGTGCTCGTCGTCGCCCATCCGGCACGTGCCGGACAGGTGCAGCGACGTTCCGAGCCTGCCGCCGCGCGCGTCCACGCTGCCGGCCTCGACGACGCCGGTGGTCGCGGCGAGGAGGTCGGCGGCGAGCCGGACACCCTCCTCCAGAGCTTGCCGGTCGGCCGGGTCGGTCAGGTATCGGTAGTCGAGCAGAGGTGGACGTCGCGGGTCACGTTCGTCGAGCACGATGCGTCCGCGACTGCGTGGGCGCGTCAGGACGACGCCGAGCACCGGATCGGCGACACCGCTGCCGGGGATCGCCGCACCGAATGCCGCGGTGTACGGGCGCAGTTCGAGGTTCTCGGTGTGCAGGACCGTCTCGAGCAGCAGCGTGTGCGACGGGAGGCCCGGGCGGAATCGGTACGGGACGGCGAACTCCGGATGGTCGGAGAAGTCGCGGCCCACCCCGGGAAGGTCGTGCAGCGGATCGACGCCGAGCCGGCGCAGTTCGTCGGCCGGTCCGATCCCGGAGAGCATCAGCAGCTGGGGGGACCTCACTGCGCCTGCGGCGACGATCACGTGTCCGGCCGAGATGGTTCGTGGTCCGTCGGGTCCGGCGATCTCGACACCCACCGCGCGACCGCCCGCCATCACGACGCGGGTCGCGCTCACCCCGCCGGTGGCCGTCAGATTCGGCCGGTCCAGGACGGGAGCCAGGTACGCGAGGAACGGACCCACTCTCGTGCCGTCGCGCATGTTCGACGGAACCGCACCCACCCCGTCGGGTCCGGGAGCGTTGAGGTCGGCGACCGGTGCGAATCCCGCACTTTCGGAGGCGTCGACGAAGGCACGCGAGAGCGGATGCATCCGTTCGCGCGGCACCCTGGCGACCGGTATCGGGCCGGAACTTCCGTGCAGGTCGCCGGGGACATCCGCGTCGGTCTCGACGGCCCGGAAGGACGGCAGCACCTCCTCGTACGACCACGAGGCGGGCCACGATGCGAAGTCGTCCGGCCGCGCACGCACGAAGTACGCGCCGTTGACCGCGCCGGAACCGCCGAGCACCCGGCCCCGCGTCACGGTCGCCCCGACGTCCGGGGTCAACCGTGCGGGAAAGTCCGCCGTCCACGGGCTCTCCGGACCCACCGGAAGGACAGCAGCGTCACGGATCTCGCGTGGAACAGCGGACGCCGATCCGAACGCCGCGCCCTCCTCGAGCAGCAGCACGGTGCGGTCCGGATCGTCGCTGAGCCCGGCGGCGAGAACGCAGCCACAACTTCCCCCGCCGACGATCACCACATCGGCGTGCGCCGGGATCATGTCACTTCCGGATGTCGGGTACGAGCGCGGCCGCCGTGCGGGCGTCGAGCGCACCCTTCCACAGCCCCGCGCCGTAGGCGAGGTCGTCGAGGCGCTTGTAGAGCAGGTACCGGACGGGATCGAGCCCGCCGCTCTCGCGGTGCGTCTTCCAGTCCCAGATGCCTTCGGCCACAGCACAAGCCAGAACCGCCCGACGAAACTTGCGGGAGAACACCGCTGCGACGACCGTGACCGGCCAGTAGTGCCGGCACACCGCCGACGCCACCTGCCACAGACCGCCGGCGAATCCCTGGGCCGTGAGCAGCGTAGCGATGCGGTCGGGCCGGTCGAGTTCGGAGAACATCCGCCGCAACCGCACGAAGGTGACCACCTGGGTCAGCACCGCTGCGATCACCCCTACGCGGGTGAAGCTCGCGATCGCGACGCACGCGAGGAGCGTCCAGATCGACATCACCATCGGTGGGACGGAACCCGGATGCCGCTCGGCGAGCGGAGCCGCACCGGTTCCGTAGAAGGCCTTGCGCGTCAACCACGTCCGGAAGCGGGTGCGATGGTCGTGCGCGACCCGCGAGATGGGCTCGTACCGCAACCGCCACCCCGAGGTCTGCAGCCGCCGGCACAGATCGACGTCCTCGGCCACGTGCATCGTCTCGTCGAAACCGCCGCAGGCGACGAGCGCGTCGCGGCGCACGAGCAGCGCCGCGCTCGGCACGTACGAGACGGGACCACCCGCGACCACAGCGGATTCCCGGCTGCCGAGGTCGAGCGACGAGCGTGCGTGCTCGTACTTCGCGAGCGCGCTGCTGTCGGGTTCGAGGGCCACGATGCGCGGCGCGACGAGTGCGACCGCGGGATCGGTGAAGTGCCCCAGCGATCGTTCGAGCCAGCCGAGTTGTGGCACCACGTCGGAATCGAGGAAGGCCACGAATTCCGTTGTCACCTGCTGCAATCCGGTGTTCCGGGCCGCGGCGGGCCCGCGTGAGGTCTCGTGCCGGATCACTCGGACGCGACCGCGTTCCGGCGCCTCGACCGGTTTCTCGGAACCGTCGTCGACGACCACGACCTCGTGCCCTTCGACAGCGGCGAGCAGACGGGCGAGGCCGGACGGATTGTCCTTGACCGGGACGACGACGGTGACGGCGGAACTCGGCGGCAGCTTCGTCGGCCGGGGGTTTCCGATGCCCGAGTCGAGCAGGCGTCGCGCGACCGCGGCGCTCTGCGCGTCCACCACCTCGACGAAGTCCTCGTCGATCATCGCTACGGCGGCGGGGGCAAGTTTGAGCATGCGCGTGGGCGATCCTCCGACGAGGACGCGTCCTCCGGCGAAGCTGCGCACCCGCGCGTCGATGCGCACACCGAAACCGTCGGGGAGCCGGGTCGCCGAGGGCTGCGCCGCCTCCGGGGACGTCGCCTGTGGAGTGATCGCCCGACTCACCGAAGCCTTCCTTCCGTTCCCGGCTGCCACCGGGCGACCTGTGCACTCGCCCGCTCGACCAGACTCGCGAACAGGCGCGCGCCGAGTTCTGCGGTGGCCTCGGTGGGGTCTCCCAGCACTCCGTTCGCGGACACCGAGACGATACCGGCTTCGCGCAGTCGTGGCATCAGTGCTCCGATCGGTTCCGTCGCTCCGACCGCGGCCCGTGTCATGTCGACCGTCCCGGGTGCCAGGTGCAGCAGCAGACTCGTCTCGGTGACACCGGCGTGGGCATCGGATCCGGGCACCGCGCACGGAAGCCAGGCAGCGTCGCGGCCTTCGTATCGCAGGAGGCTCACCGCCTCGATCAGCGGATAGGCGTTACCGCCGTGCCCGTTGACGAAGACGACCCGCTTCGCCCATCGGCACACCGACCTGCCGTATTCGACGATCAGCGCCTTCGTCACCTCGGCTCCGATCGAGACGGTGCCGGCGAAACCTTCGTGTTCCCCGCTGGCTCCGTAGGGCAGGGGTGGGGCGAGGACCACCTCGGGCAGCTCGGCGGCGACAGCAGTCGCGATCCGGGTGTCGGTGTCGAGGGGAAGGTGTGGGCCGTGTTGTTCGAACGCACCGATCGGGACGGCCACCGTCACCCGGTCGGGTTCGATGTCCGTCCAACAGGCGTCGGCGAGCTCCCGCATCACCGCTCCGATGCTAAGGGTTTCGCGGGCGTGCACGAAACCCGGAGGTCCCGGTAGGTCCGCCCGGACGCCGAGATCCGATCGGTACGCTTTCCCGGTGCTGATCGAACCTCGTCCGCTGGACGATCCGGACGTGCAGGACCTCATCGGCGAGGTCCAGCTCGAATACGTGCGGAGGTACGGCGGACCCGACGACACCGAACTGGCGCCGCACGAATTCGACCCTCCGCGCGGGGTGTTCCTCCTGGCGGTGGCCGACGGGGTTCCGGCCGGGATCGGCGGCTGGCGTGCACCGGAGCATGCTCATCGAGGGGTGCGCGACGGTGATGCCGAGATCAAGCGGATGTACGTGCGGGCGAGCATGCGGCGCCGCGGTGTGGCGGAACGGGTGCTGGGTGCGCTGGAGCGGACGGCGACCGATGCCGGTCGCCGTCGCATGATTCTCGAGACGGGCAGCGAGCAACCCGAGGCGATCGCGTTGTACGCGAAGGCCGGGTACGTACCGATGACGGAGCGCTTCGGGCTCTACGCGGAATCACCGACGGCGATGTACTACTGCAAGGAACTGCCCCCGATCCGTCTGGCGACCGACGACGACTTGCCGGTGCTGCAGGAGATCGAACGCGCTGCGGGTAAGCCCTTCGCCGAGATCGGGATGGAGTTCGTCGCAGACGACGATCCTCCGTCCGTCGAGGAGTTGCGCGCCCACCGGGACGCGGGTCGCTGCTGGGCGTGGTTCGACGAGCACGGACGAGCGGTCGCGTATCTCGTGGCCGACCTCGTCGACGACGGCGTCCACATCGAGCAGGTGTCGGTGCATCCCGATCACGCGCGTCGCGGGATCGGCCGCGAGCTGATCGACCACGTCGCGGGGTGGGCGCGGGACGCCGGGTTCGGATCGCTGTCGCTGACCACCTACCGCGATGTGCCGTGGAACGGCCCGTACTACGCCCGTCTCGGCTTCCGCACGGTCGCGGACGATGCCCTCTCCCCCGCTCTCACCCGGATCCGCGCGGAGGAACGGAAGCACGGCCTCGACCGTTGGCCGCGCATCGTCATGCGCCGCGGGCTGAAGGCGTAGGAGCCAGGTCCCTGGCGACCCGATCCCCCTCGACGATCGCGGCGTGCAGGCGGCGTGGCGTCACCGCGTCGCCCACACGGATCACTCTCGTGCCGGATGCCGAAAGCTCCTGCCAGAGCTCGTCGACGGGCTCCTGATGGGTGGCGACGACGACCGCGTCCACCGTGAGCGTCGTCTGCTCACCGGTTGCGTGGTGGACCAGGGCGACCTCGGCGCCGTCCGGCAGGTCCACGACACCGCCGACGGCGACGCCGGCGAGTCGCTCGATCCGCTTGTCCTGGGCGCGGCGCATCCAGCCGTCGAGCTCGAGCGTCAGGCCGAGGTCCTGGCCCACGACCATCCCCGGTGTGCACACCTTCACCGCACTCCCCCGGTCCGCCAGCAGTTCGGCGACCGACGTCGCCTGGTGGAAACCGAGATCGTCGACGACGAGGACCCGGCCGGAGGGTGCAGTGCGACCGGTGAGCACGTCGCGCACGTCGCTCACCCGTGCAGACGATCCCGCCCAGGCGGGCCGGTGCGGGCGCGCACCCGTCGCGACGACCACGACGTCGGGCGCGAGCGCGTGCAGCGTCGCGGCATCGGCGGTCACACCGGTACGCACCTCCACTCCCCTACGGCGGCACTCGGCGTCGAGGTGGATCACCGCACCGAGCAGCTCGGCACGGTGCGGCGCTGCAGCCGCCTCACGGATCTGGCCGCCGGTGCACCGGTTCCGTTCGAGCAGAGTGACCGAATGCCCCTGCCCGGCAGCCGTCACCGCCGCCCGCAGACCCGCGGGTCCGCCGCCGACGACGACGACGACCCGGTGCGGTACGGCGGGCGCGGCAGGAGCGTCGGATTCGTACCCGGCGTGGGGATTGACCGCGCACGCGATGGGACGGTTGAGCCCGACCCGTCCGATGCATTCCTGGTTGCAGCCGATGCACGGCCGTATCTCGTCCTCGCGGCCGGAGAGGGTCTTGTTCGCGAACTCCGGGTCGGCGATCTGTGCACGCACGGCGCCGACCAGATCGCATACTCCGTCGGCGAGCGCGACACCGATCTGTTCGGGTCGGGTGAAGCGCCCGACCCCGACGACCGGCAGCGACACCGCCGCCCGGATCGCGTCGGGGACGAACAGGGAATAACCGTGCGGGGTGGACATCGGGGCTTCGATCAGATGCAACGTCTCGGTCGCGACGCCCACGGACGTGTTGAGGTAGTCGACGTCGCCGCTCGCCTCGAGCATCCGCGCGACCTGCACGGCGTCGTCGATACCGACACCGCCCTCGGTGCCGTCGTGACCCGTCAGTCGCACGCCCACGACACGGTCGCGTCCGACTGCCCGTCTCACGGCGGACACGACCTCGAGCAGCAGACGGGCCCGCCCCGTGAGATCCCCGCCGTAGCGGTCCGTGCGACGGTTCGTCGCGGGTGCGAGAAAAGCGCGCAGGACCGATGCCTGGGAGCACTGGATCTCGACACCGTCGAAGCCGCCCTCGGCGCAGCGGCGGGCGACGTCGGCGTAGCCCGCGACGAGTTCGGCGATGTCGGATTCCGTCATCGCGCGCGGGACCTCGCGGAAGAGCGGGTCGGGTTCGGGGCTCGGCGCCCACAACGGTTGCCCCGTGTACATCGAGGTCCCCTGCGCGCCGTTGTGGTTGAGCTGCGCGAGGATCCGCGTGCCGTGCCGGTGGACGGCGTCGGTGAGGCGGCGATAGCCGGTGACGACGTTCGGGTCCCAGCCCCGGATCAGCTTCTCGTAGGGCCGGTCCGAGGGGTGCACGGTGTGCTCCTCGGTGACGATCATCGACGCGCCGCCGCGTGCTCTGGCTTCGTAGTACGCGATGTGACGGTCGGTGACGGTGCCGTCGACCGAGAAGTTGGTCAGGTGCGCCGGGAAGACGATGCGGTTGCGCAGGGTGACCGGACCGATCCGCAACGACGCGTGCGGAATGGTGCCGGTCGCCGTGCGCGTCACCGTCAGACCTTCGAGTTGCCCTGGTCGATGGCCATCTGGCTGCCGGTGATCGTGGAGGCCCGATCGCTCGCGAGGAACAACACGGTCTCCGAGATGTCGTCGGGGTCGGCCGCAGGCTTCTCGGTGAGGATGGGGACGAAGTTCGGTCCCCACGACGGGTTCTTCTCGAACAGCTTCAGGACGCTGACGTCGGTGCCCATCGGGGTGTTCACGCCGTAGGGGTGGATGGAGTTGACCCGGATACGGTACGGGCCGAGTTCCTTCGCCGCTGCCTGCGTGATACCGACGAGGCCGAATTTCGCTGCCGCGTAGTTGATCTGACCTGGCATCGCCTTGAGGCCCGCCACCGAGCTGACGACGATGATCGATCCGCCGTTACCGGCCTCGATCATCGCGGGGGCAGCGGCCTTGAGGGTCTTGAAGACACCGGTGAGGTTGATGTCGATCAGCTCTTCGAACTGGTCGTCGGGCATCTCCCAGAAGCGGTTCCAGCTGCAGATGCCGGCGTTGGCGACCACCACGTCGAGTCGCCCGAACTGGGCGACGCCCTCGTCGACGACGGCCTTCAGTGCGGCACTGTCGCGCACGTCCGCGACACGGGCGAGGATCTTCCCGCCGGCCTCCTCCACGAGGCGGACCGTCTCGTGGAAGTCGTCCTCGGTGGCCTGCTCGTAGGTCACGTACTCCGAGACCGGGGCCGCGATGTCGACGCCGATGACGGACGCGCCCTCGCGCGCGAACCGGATGGCGTGGTTGCGGCCCTGTCCGCGTGCGATCCCGGTGATGAAGACGACCTTGCCGTCGAAATCTCCCATGTCGACCCTTCCCGTAGACCCAGATTAGAACGCGTTTCAGTGTGCCCCACGTTACAGCGCCGTGGCCACCCGGTATCCCTCTCGGACGGCCTCGCGCACGGTCCTCGGGGCCGCCCGGTCGCCGATCGACCACGATCCCGGCCACTCGGACACTTCTGCCGGTAGCAGGGGTACGCAGTCGACCAGGACCGCGTCCGCGACCGGCCTGGATTCCCCGGACACCCGGTCGACGAGGACGACTCCGTCGGCATCGACGGAACCGATCCGGCATCCGGGATGTCTCGCCACGCCTGCCCGCTGCATGCGGACGTCGAAGGCGACGAGGTCGCCCGTCGGCGCGAGTCGTGATCCGGCGACCGGGTCACCCGTCGCATAGTGGACGTCCACGCCGCGCTCCACGAGACGGTCGACGACGGCACTCGCCACCGGACCACCCGTCGGATCCCACACGACCATCCGGGACGCAGGCGGCCGAATCCCCGACAGCACCTCCGCGGCGGTCGCGTACCGCTCGGACGCGGTCACCGAAAAAGAGGGTGGACGTGGAAGCCCGCCGGTGGCCTGCACGACCTCCGTACCCGCGGCGAGCGCACTCTCGATGTCGGCAGCGCTCACTTCCGTGCCGGTACGGATGTCGACGCCGGACTCCAGACACTGCTGTTCGAGCCAGTCGACGAGCGCAGCGAAATCGGGCCGTCCACCGCGCGAGACGGCGGCGATCGTCCCACCGACCCGTTCGTTCGCCTCGACCAGGACGACACGGTGACCGCGCATCGCTGCCACTCGCGCTGCTTCCAGGCCGGCGGGTCCGGCACCCACCACGAGCACGTCGCGTGCGGAGTCCACTGGTCCGGGAGAGTTCCGTGTCTCGTCGCCGGCCTCCGGGTTCGCGATGCACCCCACGATCGGGTTGTGGAAGTCGTCGACGAGGCACGCCTGGTTGCAGCGCACGCAGGGACGCGGCCGACGACCGCGACGGACGGCGACGACGAGGTCGGGGTCGGCGATCTGCGCGCGGGTCATCTCGACCAGATCACACGTGCCGGCGGAGAGTGCCCGCTGCGCGTGTCCGACATCGACGACACTCCCCTGCAGAGCGATCGGGACCGATCCGGCGAACTCGTCCCGGATCCGGTGGCACAGGTCGTCGTTGAATCCGGCAGGGACATGCGCGTCGGGCCGATACGACTCGGGTGAGAACAATCCACCGCGCACCACGGTGAGCAGGTCGATCGACGGTGCGATCGCGCGGACGTATCCGGCGGCGATGTCGGGCGTGATGCCCGCCCACGGCGCGTTCTCGTCGCACGAGAGTCTCAGGGCGAGGACACGATCTGCACCGATCCGCATTCGAACGGCAGCGATCACCTCGCGGAGCAGCCGCAGGCGGTCGGTGCCGTATGCGTCGTCACGGTGATTGGTCAGCCCGGAGAGGAACTGCCGCAGCAGCGAGGTCGGTCCCGCGTCGAGTTCCACCCCGTCGAGATCCGCGTCGACGGCGACGACGGCGGCACGGCCGAAGGACTCGACGAGCTCGGCGATCTCGCGCTCGGTCGCCTCGGCAGGCAGTTCGCGTGTCACCGGGTCCGGCACGCGCGAGGGCGCCCACAACGGTGCGCGGGTCCACGCACTCGAACCCTGGAGGCCGCGATGACCGAGACCTGCGAGCACGAGTGTGCCGTGCGGACGGCAGGCCTCGACGATCCGCCGGTAGCCGTCCCCGCAGTGCTCGGCCAGCGGCGCGCGTTCGTAGGGGTGGTCGGACGGGTGCACCGAGGCCGTCTCCGTGACGACGATCCCGCATCCACCCTGCGCACGTCGCGCGTAGTACGCGACGTGACGGTCCGAGAACGACCGGCCGTCAGCAAGATTGGTGACGTGCGGACCGAAGATCACCCTCGCCGGAGCGATGCGTCCGGCAAGGGTGATCGGTTCGGTGAGCGCGGGGCCCATGTCGTCGGTTCGGTCAGATGCCGAGGTCGCGGCGGAAACCGTCCGGCACGAAGACGTCGTCGGGGGTGAGCTCGTGGATCGAGTTCTTGCCCAGACCCATGAGGGCGGAACCGATTCCGCCGGACAGGATGTCGAGGACGTTCTCCACACCGGCCTGGCCGTTCGCGGCCAGACCCCACAGGTACGCGCGGCCGATGAGCACGGCCCTGGCGCCGAGCGCGATCGCCTTGACGACGTCGCTGCCGCGACGGATCCCGCCGTCGAGCAGCACCTCGACGTCCTTGCCCACCGCCTCGGCGATCGCCGGCAGCGCCCGGATCGGCGCCGGGGTGCCGTCGAGGTTGTTGCCACCGTGGTTGGACACCGAGATGGCGGTGACCCCGGCGTCGACGGCGCGCTTGGCGTCGTCGACGCGCATGACGCCCTTGAGCATGAACGGTGCGTCACCCCACTGCTCGCGCAGCCACGCGACGTCCTCCCAGGTGGGCAGGGGCGTGGTCATCCACTCGCCGTAGGCACCGAAGAAGGTCGGGGCCTGACCCTCCGGCGGGGTGAGATTTGGGGTGGTCAGATCCGGCACACCGCCGGTCTTCGCCCATTCGAGCAGCCACTTGGGGCGGGTGATGCCCTCGGGGGCGAACTTGACCATCGCCTCGAGGTTCATCCGCTCCGGGATGGCGGGGCTGCCCCAGTCGCGACCGTTCGAGAACGACCAGTCCAGGGTCATGATCAGGCCCTTCGCACCCGCGGCGCGGGCACGTTCCATGCGCTGGATCAGCGTGTCGCGGCTACCCACCCAGTACATCTGGAAGAAGGTCTTGTCGTTGACCGCCGCGACCTCCTCGATGGACTTGCTCGCGAACGACGACAGACCCATCGCGGTGCCGCGGGCGGCGGCAGCACGGGCCACGGCGACCTCACCGTCCGGGTGCACGGCCTGCACACCGGTCGGCGAGATCATCACGGGCAGAGACACATCCTGTCCCATGATGGTCGTGGCCATCTCCCGCTTGTCGGACAGTCCCGCGACGTGCGGGGCGAATCCGAGTTCGCGGAAGGCGGTGGTGTTGTCGTCGACCGTGATACCGGCCTCGGACCCGGCGACGAGTGCGCCGTAGACGGACTTGGGCAGGCGTTTGCGGGCGCGCTGCTGTGCGATTGCGACGGTCTCGAACCACGGGTCCTGGGCCCACGGATTCTTCAACCAGGAAGGCTTGGCCATCGTCGGTCGTCTCCTCGGAAGATCTAGAGCCCTGCGAGCGGATTCTCGTCGCAGAACTTGGCGGGGGGTTTGGTGAGCAGGGTCAGCGGTACCGGTGCGGCCGGGGTGCGCCGTTCGGCGCGCTTGCCGGTGCGCGAGTGGTCGACGCTCGACTGCGGCACGGTGCGCTCGGCCTCGAGCGCGGACTGTCCGTAGCCCTGCACGCATTCGGGATCGGGGCCGTCCATCGGCAGACCGGTGAAGAACTTCGCGGCCATGCAACCGCCGCGGCACGCATCGAAGAAGTTGCACGACGCGCACGCACCGGCGGACTGCGGTTCGCGCAGTTCGCGGAACAGCTCGGAGTTCTTCCACACCGACGCGAAACCACCGTCGGTCAGGATGTTCCCGGCGTGGAAGTTCTCGTGGATCGCGAACGGGCACGCGTAGACGTCGCCGACCGGGTCGATCAGGCACACCACGCGTCCCGCGCCGCACAGGTTCAGTCCGGGCAGCGAACCGCCGCCCTCACCGCCGAAAGCGGACAGGTGGAAGAACGAGTCGCCGGTGAGCACACCCTCGCCGTGGGCGACGAGCCAGTCGTAGAGCTGCCGCTGCTGCTCGTGGGTGGGATGCAGATCGTCCCATACATCCACGGCGCGGCCGGACGGGCGCAGTCGCGTGATGCGCAGGGTCGCGCCGAAACGGTCGGCGAGAGCCTTGAACTCGTCGAGCTGGTCGACGTTCTGGCGGGTGACGACGACGGAGATCTTCGCGTCGCGAAAACCCGCCTCGGACAGGTTCTCCAGCGCGCGCACGGCCATCGCGAACGAACCCGGCCCGCGCACGGCGTCGTTGACCTCGGCGGTGGCACCGTCGAGGGAGATCTGCACGTCGACGTAGTCGGAAGCGGCCAGCCGGGCGGCGACCTTCTTGTCGATGCGCACACCGTTGGTCGAGAACTTCACACCCACCTGATGTTCGGTGGCGTAGTCGACGAGTTCCCAGAAGTCCGATCGCACGGTAGGTTCGCCGCCACCGATGTTGACGTAGAAGACCTGCATGCGCTGCAGCTCGTCGATGATCGCCTTGCACTGTTCGGTCGACAGTTCGCGCGGGTCGCGCTTGCCCGACGAGGACAGGCAGTGCACACACGAGAGGTTGCAGGCGTAGGTGAGCTCCCAGGTCAGGCAGATCGGGGCGTCGAGGCCCTTCTCGAACTGGTCGACGAGGCGACCGACCTTCGGTGGGGCGGAGGTGGTGGGCGGTTCGAGCAGCGAGGTCATGGGCTGGTCCTTACAGACGTCAGGCAGGAACGATCATGTGCGAGTCGGCCAGGGTGCCCAGGGCACGCACGTAGGGCCGCTCGGCGTTCTCGTCGATCCCGTGCGCTCGCAACGCTTCTCGCACCGAACCGTGGTCGCCGAGGGATCGGACGACGTCGACGATGACGGTGTTCTTCAGGAACGACAACTTGCGGGTGCCGAAGTGGTAGAGCAACGCCCCGAACGGCTCGGGGCGAAGCGCTACCTGCGGGTGGAGCCGCCAGCCGGCACCCGGATCGAACATCTCGGTGTCCATTGCTATCTCGGTGTCCATTGCTACGGGGGACACGTCGGTGGCTCCGGGCGCGGTCATGTCAGTACACGCCGCACATGCCGTCGATGGAGACCTCTTCGACGAGGGATTCCTCGATCAGATCGGATTCGATCACGGCGTTGTCACGATCGGACATGTTTCCTCCTCGGTTTCTTCTCCTGGATCGGAGCCGGTCGTCACAGTGGGACTTGCGCTGTGAGCCGGTTCACCACTGTAATGGCATCGAGTGCAGAATGTCACGCCTCCGGGAGGAAGAATGACGCGTAGTCGCGGGAAACCGTCCGCTCGGATAGGTCGCCGCCCGTCCACCTCGAAGGAGGAACTCGCCGCAATCGGCATCGAGCTGTTCACGGAGGCGGGCTTCGACGAGACGAGCATCGACGACATCGCCGAGGCGGCCGGTATCGCGCGACGCACCTTCTTCCGCTACTTCCCGTCGAAGAACGAGGTGGCCTGGGGAAACTTCGACGAACACCTCGCCGGCATGCGCGCGAGCCTCGAAACGATCCCCGAGGACGTTCCGCTCTCGGAAGCGCTGACCACCGCCCTGCACGACTTCAACACCTTCCCCGACAGCGAGGCCGAACGACACCGCGCACGGATGGGACTCATACTGCACACGCCCGCGCTGCAGGGCTATTCGTCGGTGATGTACCAGGGCTGGAGACGTGTCGTCGCCGAGTTCGTCGCCCGTCGCACCGGGGCCGATCCCGACGACCACATCCCCCGCACCGTCGGTTACCTGCTGCTCGGTGTCGCGATCTCCGCCTACGAGGCGTGGCTCGACGAACCCGGATCGGATCTGCACGAATACCTGGCCATCGGGATGGGGACACTGACCGCCGGTCTCGATTACAGTGACCCGCACTCCCCTTCCACACCTCCCCCTTCCACACCTCCGAAAAAGGTTGCGAAACAATGACCCTGCTCGATTCGCTCGCTCCCTGCAGCCCGGACCGGTGGACACACGACCACGTGACGGTCGAACGCGTACCCGCCGGGCCGCTGAACGTCCGGCGCGAGGACGATCGACTCCACGTCACGCATTCCCTCACGGCCGAGCAGATCAGCGAGCGACTCGTCGCCGAGGTGACCGCCTCGATCCAGGACGTCGAGTTCGGTCAGGACGAGTTCGAGCTGACGATGGTGGGACTCGTCCGCTCCACGGTGCCCGGCGCCCTCGACTCGTGGGTCACCTACTACCGCAACTCGCTCGGCGAACTACTCGACGGTACAGCAGATTTCGCGCCCATCCACGATCGGGCCGCCGAACTCGTCCGTGGGAGCGTGCTCGACCTGGGGTCGTGTTTCGGTTTCCTGCCACTGCGACTCGCGGCCGCCGGCACCGCCGTCACCGCCACCGACATCCTGCCCGGCACGATGCGTCTGCTCGATGCGGTCGCACCGCGGCTCGGACTGCACGTCGACACACTCGTGTGCGACGCGGCGAACGTCCCGGTCCCCGACGGCAGCGCCGACACCGTCACCGCGATCCACCTGCTCGAGCACGTCGACGACGCCCTCGGTGCCACGATCCTCGCCGAGGCGCTGCGGATCGCCCGGCAGCGGGTGGTGGTCGCGGTGCCGTTCGAGGACGAGGCGACGGCCTGCCATGGGCACGTGCGCACCTTCGACCTGCCCGCACTCGAGGAACTGGGCCGCAGCACGGGGCGTCCCTTCGAAGTGTTCGAACACCACGGTGGGTGGCTCGTCATCGGGTGATCCACCCGGGCCATCCGCCTGCCCGCCCATCCGTTTCCCGTCCGGCGACGAATACCCGGTGTGGACGGAAGGAGGTGGCGCGATGGACCAGATCGTCGAGAGCCACTTCGGCTGGACGACCCGCCGCGTCGTCCTCCCCCGCCGCGCCGCGGACCGGGAGATGTCATCGTCGTCCGGAGTGGTGACGGACTATCGGCCGCTCCCCGAGCGACCGGACGTGCGGCTGCTCGTCTACCACGACGAGACGGACGACTCCGACTACGACGCCGTGGCGATCGGAAAGACCGACGGCGCGAACGACATTCCGGTACTCACCACCGTCGAGGAGTGCCTGCTCGTCACCGCGGTCCGGCCCGGGACGGGTCCCGCGATCGTGCTCGCCGCGCCGCCGGGTGAGGACGAGGGCCGACGGGTCCGGGAGATCACCCGGCAGCTTCTTCGAGGCGGACCGCTATTGCGCCTGATCCTGTACACCGGCGCACTGTCGGTACTCGTGCCACTGCACTCGCCTGCTCCGACCGGACGCTGACGCGGTGTGGACGTCGGGTCCGTACTCGCCCGGGCAGACGTGGTCGACCAGCACGTGCTCGCGGTCGTACTCTCCTCCGCGCAACGGCCTGTACGGGATTCCGGGGTCCGACGACAAGCCGTCGAGACGATCGTGCAACCGATGTTCCTCGCGCAGGACGGCTTCCTCGTCGAGTCGGTCGGCGCTCGCGACGAGATGCGGTCGCAGTACCCGCATTCCGGTGTAGAAGCCCGTGCCGTGCAGGAGCGGCCACAGCACGTGATCGATCGACCCGCTGATTCCGCGCGGTCCGAGCGCTGCGGCTCGATCGCCCGCCGTGACGACGGCGAGCATCGTTCTGCCCGCCAGTCCCCCGTCGCCGTATTTGCGGACGCGCCCGTGCTCGTCGCGGACACCGAACGCGAAACCGTTGGTGAACACGCGGTCGAACCATCCCTTCAGGATCGCCGGCATGCCGTACCACCACAGAGGGAACGACACCACGAGGTGGTCGGCGGCGCGCAGCGCGTCCTGTTCGCGGCGGATGTCGTCGGCGAGGAGACCGGTCGCCGTGGCGTTCTTCTGTCGCTCCGACAACGTCCTCCCCGGCGCCGCACCGAAGTCGGTGTCGGAGAGCACCGGATTCCAGTTCATCGCGTAGAGATCCGAGATCGCGACGTGCGTGCCCGACTCGCGTAGTCGTGCCGCCCCCGAGCGGACGAGGGCGTGCCCCAGTGAGGCGTCGTCCGGATGGGCGTGCACCCACAGAACGCTGCCCTTCTCGACATTGTCCTTGTCTGCACTGTTCTTCTCGGCCATGTCTCCATAGTCTGGGGACGGGAACGGTAAGGGAAGTACGCACTTTCCGATCACCTACGGACCGAAAGGTAACCATCGGCGATGACCAGGGAATTCCGATGACACAGGGGTTTCTATGACACAGGGGTTTCGATGACACGGAAGGCCGTGGAGACGGCGATGCAGGTGTGCCCGGTGGAGATCGCCGTGGCGGTTCTCGGGGGCGCGTGGAAGCTCACGATCGTCAAGAACCTGATCGACGGGCCCTGCCGGTTCGGCGAACTGGGCCGGCGGGTCGGTCCCGTCAGCGCGCGGGTGCTCACCCGGCAACTCCGCGAACTGGAGGCCGACGGGATCGTGTCGCGCACGGTCTTCGCCGAGGTGCCGCCGCGGGTGGAGTACGAGCTGACCGAGCTCGGCCGGACCCTCGAGCCGGCCGTCGCGTGGCTCGACGACTGGGGTGCGGCCTACAGCAGCAGGCTCACCGCGCAGAGCTGAGCGTCGGAAGGGGCCGGGCGGTCAGATCAGCCCTTGCTTGCTGGCGGCGTAGACCGCCTCGGCCCGGCGGCTCACTCCGAGCTTGCGCATGATGTTGCTGACGTGGAACTTCACGGTGGTGGCCGAGATGAAAAGCTGCTCACCGATCTTCACGTTCGACATGCCGGCGGCGAGAAGCTTCAGCACCTCGAGTTCGCGGCCGGTCAACTGTTCGGCGGATGTGCCCTGCCCGTTGAGCGAACGCACGACCGCCGCCGCGCTGCGCGAGTCGAAGGCGCTCTCGCCGCGGGAGACCGCCCGGATGGCGCGCACCAGCTCGGTGGTGTCGACGTCCTTGACGACGTAAC
Source organism: Rhodococcus sp. C26F (assembly GCF_053345925.1). NCBI lineage: Bacteria > Bacillati > Actinomycetota > Actinomycetes > Mycobacteriales > Nocardiaceae > Rhodococcus > Rhodococcus sp. C26F. The sequence goes on along the minus strand of NZ_JBKFBA010000014.1, from coordinate 66,193 downwards.
CGCGCGCGCCCGCGTGCACCGCCCGCACGACGAGTTGTTCGTCGAGGAAGGTGGTGAGCACGAGCAGACCGATGCCCGGGTGCGCCGAGGACAGCCGCCCGCACAATCCCAGTCCCTCGAAGTCCGACCCGGCCGAGAGCTTGAGATCGAGCAGCACGATGTCGGGACGCATGCGGTCGACGAGCGCGAGCGCCTCCACGTCCGTCGAGGCCTCCCCCACCACTTCGAGATCCGGTTCGCGGTCGAGGATCGAGCGGAGTCCCTGGCGGAGGATCGCGTGGTCGTCGACGAGTGCGATGCGCACCGTGCCGGGCCGCGCCCGCGGGGTTGCCTGCGGCGGCGTGACGGTCATGACGGTTCTCCCACCTGTTGAGCTACAGCATTGTCCTGCAACGGGATACGGGCCGCGATCCGCACTCCACCGAACCGGGAACGACGCACCTCGAGCGTGCCTCCGAGTTCGCGGGCGCGGGCCTGCATGTTCGCGAGACCGCGATGGCTCCCGTCGAGATCGTTGGCGGCGAGTCGCAGCATCACCCGCAGACGCGCCGGGTCGCCGTCGCCGTCGTCGGCCACCGACAGCAGGACCGCATCGCGTCCGTAACTCAGCCGCAGCACCACGCGACTCGCGTTGGCGTGCACCGCCGCGTTGAACAACGCTTCGCCGGCGATCCGGAGCAGGGCGTGCTCGGCCTCGCCGCTCAACTCGACCGGTGTGCCGCCCATCCTCGTCCTGACCTCGAGTTCGCCCGGCATGTGGGCCACGCTGAGCTGTTCGAGCATCTCCGGCAACGACATCCGTTCGGAATCGGACGGCCGGTTCAGCGCGTAGATCGCGGATCGCAACTGCTCGACGGCACCGCGGGTGAGTTCCTTGGCGAGGTCGAGTCGTTCGCTGCGTTCGGCGTCGGGGATGTCGCTGCGGCACACCTCGATCTGCATGCCCGCCGAGAGCACGGCCTGCGTGACGCTGTCGTGGAGTTCGCGCGCGATGCGGTGGCGTTCCTCGTCGAGCGCCTGGTTCCGGTGGGCGACGCCCAGCTGCCGCTGCGTGAGAGCGAGTTTCTTCAGGGTCGCTTCGAGTTCCTCGTTGCGTGCCTGCAGATCGGCGGCGGAGCGGTTCGCTTCGCGGTAGGCCTGCTCGGCGCGTTCGAGTAGGAGTTGTCCGCGTTGGTAGAGCGCGGAGTTCTGCAGCGCGACCGCGGTCTGGCTGGCGAGGATCGACAGGACGGCGCGGTCGGTGGTGTCGAGGACGCGGTGGTCCGGCGTCCACGCGGCGATGGCACCGGCGACTCCCCCGTCGAGGACGATGGGCACGAACGCGTGGTGGTTCTCGACCAGCTCGCGACGTTCGACGGCACCGGTACGCACGGCGTCGAGCAGGGCCACGACCTCGTCGGGCAGGGGCGGTCCCTCGACATTGTCGACGAGGAAGGGGGTGGCGTCGGGGCCGAGCACGAGCCTGCGCGGCCCGGCATCGGGCAGGACCCCGTCGGCGAGGGCGAAGGCAACCCACGTCGCGCTCAGGTGCGCGCGGGCGGCTTCGGCGACGGCGCAGATGAGCGTCTCCGGCCCCTCGACCGTGCGCACCAGCGCCCGGGAGATCAGTTCGAGTGCGTGGACGACGCGTTCGAGTCGTTCGGCGGCGCCGCGGTACTGCGGATAGAAGGTCGACTTCCCGGAGCGGAGTCCGGTCAGTGCCGACAGGTCGGGAGCACTCACAGCGCCGTCCGGAACAACTCGATCATCTGGTCGCGGGTCGCGGTGCGCGGATTCGTCGACATGCACGCGTCGCGCAGTGCTCCCTCGGCGAGTCGCGGCAGGTCTTCCTCCCGCACACCGAGCTGGCGCAGTCCGCGCGGCACGCCCACCTCGCGGGCGAGGGCGTCGATGCGCGACGCGACGGCCTCGACGGCCTCGGGCGCGGCACCGCGCGCCTCCTCCAGACCGAGGGTCGCGGCGACCTGGACGAACGGCTCGGGATCGTCGGCACCGTTGAACCGGATGACGTGCGGCAGCAGCACGCCGTTGATGACCCCGTGCGGCAGGTCGAGCAGACCGCCGACCTGATGGCTCATCGCGTGGGCGGCACCGAGGATCGCGTTGGTGAACGCGAGTCCGGCCTCGAGACTGGCCTGGGCCATGGTGGCGCGAGCGGGCATGTAGGTCGGGTCGTCGATCGTGCGCACGAGCGTGCCGGTGACCATGCCCACCGCCCGCAGTGCGTGATGGTCGGTGAGGGGGTTGTGGGCGCGGGAGACGAACGCCTCGATGCCGTGGGTGAGGGCGTCGAGTCCGGTGGCGGCGTTGAGGTCGTCGGGCATGGTGGTGAGCAGTCGCGGATCGATCACCGTGAGGTCGGGGACGAGCGACCGGCCGATGATGGTGATCTTGCTGCCGCGCGCGGTGTCGGTGACCACGCAGAACTGGGAGACGTCGGCTCCCGTCCCGGACGTCGACGGCACCATGACCATCGGCGGGATGGGCAACGGCGCTCGGTCGACGCCCTCGTAGTCGAGGATGTTGCCGCCGTTGGCGGCGAGGATCGCGACGCCCTTCGCGGCGTCGATCACCGAGCCGCCGCCCAGCGCGACGAGGACGTCGCAGCCCCGCGACCGGTACAGCTCGTGGCCGGCCGCGACCTCGTGGTCCTTGGGATTGGGGGTGAGACCGGCCCACACGGTGGCGTCGACCCCCTGATCACGCAGGTGCTGCAGGAGTTCGTCGACCCACCCGGCCTCGATCAGTCCCGGGTCGGTGACGAGCATGGGGCGGACACCGCCGAGCCGGACGGCGGCGTGGGCCGCTTCGACGAGCGAGCCCTCCCCGAAGACGATCTCGGGGGCGTGGAACTTGACCAGGGCCGGCCCCGAAGCGGGGTGGTCGTCCCGAGGGGTCGCGGAAGCACGGGGATGGGTCGTGTTCTGGTGTCCCGGCATGACGACGGCCACTGTTCACTCCTGACGATCCGCACGATCCGCGCACCTGTGTGATCCAGCTTACGGTGCACGGGTTGTCGGGCGGAGCGGGCACGGGACGCACCGGACCGATGGTGAGGTCGGCACCTATCCGACAGGGTAGGTCACGGGCGTGCGATTCGCGCTCGACGGATATGTCGACAGCCTGCGCCGATCCGTCGGCGGCCGCCGGTAGGGCGCCGATCGTCACTGTCCGCCGGTAGGGCGTCGATCGTCACTGCCCGCCGGTATCGCCCATCACGGCGCCCTCGCGTCGGGGGTCGGCGCCACCGACCCATCCCTCCCCCTGACGCAGCAGCGCGCTCAGTCCACTGGACTGCGGGGCGACGGACACCTCGTGGCCCATGTCGCGGAGCTGCTGCACGAGAGGATCGTTCGCTCCGTCGTCGGCACCGTCGATCGCCGGATGTTCGCCGCCGACCCCGGTGACGGGGGTGTTCGCGGCGCCGAACGACACGGCCGAGACGGCCTGCTGCGGGTCGAGTCCCCAGTCGAGGGTGTTCACGAGTGTCTTGACGACGAATTGGATGATCACCGAGCCGCCCGGCGACCCGACCACCATCCGGATGTCGCCGCGACCGCCGTCGGGGGTGCGATCGAAGACGAGCGTCGGGGCCATCGAGCTGCGCGGCCGCTTGCCGGGTTCGACGCGGTTGGCGACGGGCAGTCCCTCCTCGTCGACCGGTTCGGCCGAGAAGTCCGTGAGCTGGTTGTTGAGGAGGAACCCGTCGGTCGTGTGGAACGAGCCGAAGGCCGACTCGATGGTGGTCGTCATGGATGCGACGTTGCCGTAGCTGTCCGCGACCGAAATGTGGCTGGTGCCGTGTTCGGGGCTCTGCGGCGGCATGCCGAGCGGGACCGGACCGAAGTCGCCGGGCTGCGCCTCGCCCATGCTCTTGCCGGGGTCGATCAGCCCTGCGCGTTCGGACAGGTAGTCCGGGTTCACCAGGGTCTCGAGTGAGCCACCCGGGAGGGGCACGAAATCGGCGTCGGCGACGTACTTGTCGCGATCGGCGTAGGCGAGTCGTTCGGCCTCGGAGATCAGGTGCACCGCATCCGCGTCGGGGACGCCACCGTCGGCATCGACATCACCCGGCGGCAACGACGCGAGGTCGAAGTTCTCGAGGATGCCGAGCGTCGCCGCGACCGCCATGCCACCCGAGGACGGGTTGGGCATCCCGCAGATCTCGTACTCGCGGTAGGGCGTGCACAGCGGTTGCCGTTCCTTCGCCTCGTAGACGGCGAGATCCTCGAGGGTCATCGTTCCGGGTGTACGCCCGCCGGAATCGGTGCCGGTGGACTCGACGATGCCGGCCGCGATGTCACCGGTGTAGAAGGCGTCGGCGCCGTCGGTGGCGATCGCCGAGAGTGTCTTGGACATCGCCGGATTCGTGACGATCTCACCTTCGGGCTTGGGCGAGCCGTCGGCCTGCAGGAAGTAGGCGCGGGTCTCGTCGTCGACGGCGAGCTGCTCGGCGGAATCGGCGATCGACTGTGCCAGACGGTCGCTGATCACGATGCCCTGATCGGCGAGATCGATGGCGGGGCGGAACAATTCGCCCCAGGCGGTACTCCCGTGCTCCGCGTGGACGGTTTCGAGCATCCGCACGACGCCGGGCACGCCGATCGAGCGGCCGCTCGCACGCGCGTCGGGGCGGGGTTCGGTGCGATCGGTGTCGCTGATCCAGCGCAGATAGTTCTCGGTCGCGGACATCGGTGCCGTCTCGCGGCCGTCGTATGCCTTCACCTCACCGGACTCGGCGTCGTAGTACACCAGGAACGCTCCGCCGCCGATACCCGACGACTGGGGTTCGACGAGACCGAGGACCATCTGGGCGGCGACGAGTGCGTCGGCCGCGGTCCCGCCGTCGCGCAGGACCTCGCATGCCGCTTCGGTGGATGCGGGATTGGCCGTCGACACGGCGAAAGAGGAGGTGGTCACCGCGGTCATGCCGGTGCGGTAACCGGTCGCGATCTCGGGGTTCGTGGAGATGTCGCGATCCCCGGTTTCCGTCGTCGGTTGTGTGTCGGTGATCGGGGTGCCGTTGGGTTCGGCGGTGCAGGTCGCGGCTGCCGCGGTCTCCTGCACGTCAGCCGTATCGCCCGACGCGGACGTACACGCGCCGAGGAGGGTGATCGAGACGGCCGCGGCGAAGGCCGCGCGGACACCGGACCGGGCTCTCGAGGGCAGGACCATTCACCGACCGTAGCCGGGCGCGTGAGTGCCCGTAGGGAATTCGACCGCGATCCGCTCGCGTCCGCGCGCCGTACCCCTTGACACGGCCGTCGCCCGGGGAGCATCCTTTATTCAACCGGATGGTTGATAAACCGGAAGGTTCACGAAGCGGAGGCGATCGTGTACGACGACGAGACGGACGACACCGCGCTCGACCTGGCGTTCGCTGCCCTGGCCGATCCGGTCCGCCGCCGCATCGTCGCCCGGCTCAGCCGGGGCCCGGCCACGGTCACCGAACTCGCGGAACCCTTCGCGATCACCACACAGGCGATCTCGAAACACATTCGGGTGCTCGAACACGCAGGTCTCGTCACGCGCACGCGCGACGCCCAGCGCCGGCCCGTCCACCTGAACCCCGCACGGCTGGAGATGCTGACCTCCTGGATCGACCGCTACCGGTTGGTCAAGGAGCAGCAGTTCCGCGGTCTCGATGCCGTGCTGGCCCGGGAAGCGGCCCCCGATCGCCCACGGGGTGCGTAGTCCACCCCGATCCACACAGCGTGCGTAGCGCACCCCGATCCCTGGAGGACCATCATGAGCAACAACGCAGTCACCCTCTCGATCCCGGAGGGCGTCCCCTTCATCGACTACGAGCGGGAGTTCGACTTTCCCGTCGAGGACGTCTTCCGCGCCCACAAGGACCCCGATCTCGTCGCGCAGTGGCTCGGCCCGCGCGGCCTGGAGATGAAGATCGAGGAGTACGACCTCCGCACCGGCGGTTCGTACCGCTACGAACACTCCGACGACAGCGGCAGCTACCGCTTCGCGGGTGTCTTCCACACCGTCCGCGAGAACGAGCTCATCGTCCAGACCTTCGAATATCTCGGGTTCCCGGATGTGGTGAGCCTCGAGACGCTCACCTTCGTCGACCTCGGGAACGGCCGCTGCAAGCTGGTCGGCCATTCCGTGTACCCGAGCCAGGAGGCCCGCGACGGCATGGCGGAATCGGGTATGGAGACCGGCCTGACCGAGGGCTTCGAACGACTCGAGGAACTGCTGGCCGGGTCCGCGACGCGGTGAGCGCCGTTCACCGCAGGGCGTGGCCGAGTTCGGCGGCGCGCGCGAGCAGTTGCGCGCCGTCGCGGGCGACGACCACCTCGTCGCACAGTTCGGCGTAGCCGGGCATCGCGCAGGTCGCCTGCGTCCAGTACCGCTCGGGTTCGGGCGTGATCCACGCGAGGCGGTGCACGCGGCGACGGAGTTCCTCGAGCCGATCGGTGCGCGGGGGCAGGCCGTTGCAGCGCCCGTCCCCCACGACCAGCACCGACGTCCGGCCGTCGATCGATCCGGAGTGCTCGGTGAGCAGTTCGTCGAACATCCTGCCGTAGTCGCTGCTCGCCTCGAGATCGACTGCAGGATGGGCGAGTACGGCGGCCAGGGCACCGTCACCGCCGGCGGCGAGCAACTGTGTCGTCACGTCCACCGGACGATCGACGAAGGCGACCACCCGGCACCGGTGCGCCCGCCCGTGCATCGCCTGGGCGAGCCGGAGCGTGAACGCGGTGATCGGACGGACCGACAGCGAGACGTCGGCGAGGACGAGCAGTCGCACCCGGTCGGGGCGGGGTGCGCGGACGACGAGCCGGAACGGCACACCGTCGGTCCGCATCCCCGCTCGGGCGGTCCTGCGCATGTCGAGCCGTCCGCGGGTCCGCTCACGCGGATGGGGCCGGACCGGTCCGCGCATGCGGCGCAGCACCTCGTGGCACGCGAGCTCGATCTCGGCGCGATCGATGCCGGCGGCGTCGTGCGATTCGGGCGCC
>NZ_JBKFBA010000014.1:0-59191 GCF_053345925.1 Rhodococcus sp. C26F | reverse complement strand
ACGCCTCGACCGCGTCCACGAGTCGCGCGAGTTGCGATGCGGAGAGGGGTTCGTCGAGGACCTCTCCCCCGTACGTGCGGTGCGGGTCGTAGGCGTCGAGCCACGCGAGGATCGACGCCGGGTCGTCCCACGACAGCGATCCGACGACCGCGGCACCCGGTTCACCGGACAGATCACCCACCGTCGTGGTCGCCGCATTCTCGACGTCGACGGTGTAGGTGACGCCGCGACGGCCCGAGTCCGCACCCGTGTCCACCGACAGATCGGCATCGGACGACGTCATCGACACATCGTCGTCGTCCTTGTGCGGGTTGAACCCCTTGCGGGCCTCCGGGGTGTCGAAGTGGTCGCCGACCTCGGCTGCGCGGTCGTTGTACTCGGCGTAGCGCGCGATGCTCGGGTCGTCGCCGATCTCGAGCGCCGCCGGCAGGGATTCGGCGAACTGCGCCCGGGCGGGACCGCCGCCGCTCGCGGCGACGGCGGCGTCGACCGCACCGAACAACTCGTCGAAAGCGCGCTCGAAACCGGCCCGCTCGTGCGGGTACTTGGCGCACACCGCCCGCAGGCACGAGCGCAGTGAATCCCGCTCGCGGACGGAGACCAGGTCGAGCACCCGGCGCACCTCGATGCTCTCGGCCGGTGACGCCGCGACACCGTGGCGTCGCAGGAGCAGGCCGAACACCGCCGCTACCACGTCGAGCACGTAGCGGGGGCGACGCTCGTCGAGCGCGGTCACCCGTGTGACCCGGGATGCGTGCATTGCGGGGTCACCCCCGCAGTCCGCTGCCCGCGGCGTCGCGACCGCCACCACCGCGTCCCCGGAAGACGGCGGTCGTGGTGTTCGCCGGGCGCGATGCGACCGTCACGCGTTCACGCGACGGAACAGATTCCGTCACACCAGCTTCGGGCGCACTCGCTTCGGACGCGATCGGTTCGGACGCGATCGGTTCGGACACCGCGGCTGCCGGTGCCGCACCGCCGAGCCGGGTCTTCGCGAGGTCGACGTCGCCGGTGTACTTGAGCAGCGTCGCCAGCAGCACGTCGCGCATGCCGCCCAGCGAATCCGGGTCGTCGGCGTCGTGTCCCATCACCGTCGCTGCACGTGCGGCGTCGATGACCTCCGAGATCGAGGGACTCTTGCGCAGCGGCAGATCGCGCAGGGTCCGGGACAGGTCGACGATCTGGTGGGCCGTCCCTGGGCGCACGTCCGGCACCCGTGCGGTGACGATCTCGCGTTCACGCTCGGGTGTCGGGTATCCGACGTGGTAGTGCAGGCAGCGACGCTTGAGCGCGGGCGACAACTCGCGAGTGTCGTTGGAGGTCAGGATCACCCACGGTGTGGACCGGGCCGTGAACGTGCCGACCTCGGGGATCGTCACCTGCCGTTCGGCGAGCACCTCGAGCAACAGTGCCTCCATGGACTCCTCGGTGCGGTCCACTTCGTCGACGAGCAGGACCACCGGCTCCTCCGAGAGCACGGCCTCGAGCAGCGGACGGACCGACAGGAAGGTCTCCGAGTACAGTCCGAAGTCCTGCTGCGCGAGAAACTTCGACGCGTCCGCGAGGTCGGCGTGACCGGCGAGCAGTTCGCCGATGCGGTCGCGCAGCATCTGCACGTGCAGCAGCTGTTTGGCGTAGTCCCACTCGTAGAGGGCGCGGCTGTCGTCGAGCCCTTCGTAGCACTGCAGTCGAACCAGTTTCCGGCTGCCGACCGCGGCGAGCGCCTTGGCCAGTTCGGTCTTGCCGACCCCGGCGGGGCCTTCGAGCAGCAGGGGCCGCTCGAGTGCGGTGGCGAGGTGCACGACGGTCGCGAACTCGTCGTCGGCGATGTAGTCGTGCCGGCGCAGCGCATCCTTCAACTCGGCGCCCGAGGCGAACGGGGTCATCCGGGGTCTCCTTCTGTGGCGTGGTCGCAGCGGAGCAGGGCGCTCCNAGGGGACGCCCCGGGAGCGCGGGTTCTCAGTAGGACCGGTTGATGCAGTGGTCGACGACCGGGATCATCGAGTCGACGGTGACCTCGCGGGGGTTGCCCGGGGTGCACCAGTCGTCCTGGATGTGCTCGGAGATCGCCCGGACGGTCTTCTCGTCGCCGCGGATCGTGTCTCCGCGACCCGCATACTTCTTGGTGTTCATCTGGTTCTTCTCGTACGAGTCGGTGCGCACCTGCCCGAAGTTGTCGGGGATGCCGACGTCCTTCGCGAGACGGATCGCCGCTTCGACCGCCGCGTCGGCGGCCTGGACGGTGGTCATGTTGCGGGTGTCCACGCCCATCGCGGTGGCGATGCGGGCGTAGTGCTCGTAGCGGGAGGGCAGGTTGTACTCCCACACGCGCGGCAGGGCGATGGCGTTGTTGAGGCCGTGGTGGCTGTCGAAGAAGGCCGAGACGGCGTGCGAGATGGAGTGCACGATGCCGAGGCCGCCGGAGTTGAAGGCCTGCGCGGCGATGTACTGGGCGTTCATCATGCCTTCGCGAGCCTTGAGGTTGCGCGGCTCGAAGACCGCTTCACGCAGGTGCTTCGCGACGAGCTCGATCGAGTACAGGGCGTTGCCGAGCGACGGGGCGAAGTCCAGCCGGGAGACGTACGGCTCGGAGCCGTGGGCGAGGACGTCGAAGCCGCAGTAGGCGGTGAAGTGCTGGGGGCAGCTGTAGTAGAGCAGCGGGTCGTCGATCGCGAGGGTGACGATCGTGGCCTCGTCGAAGCCGACCCACTTGTGTGGGTGGTCCATGTCGGAGGTGTCGGTGATGACGTAGGCCCAGGACGTCTCGGAGCCGGTGCCGGCGGTCGTGGAGACGGCGATGTGCGGCGGGTTCTCCTTGTTGGTGGACTTCGCGAAGCCCTCGAACTCGTTGATGTTGCGGCCGTCGTGGGCGATCACGACGCGGGCGCCCTTCGCGGCGTCGTGGCTCGATCCGCCCCCGACGGAGATGATCGAGTCGCACTTCTCCTTCTGGTAGAGCGCCGCGGCCTCCATGACGTTGTAGTCCTTGGGGTTGGACTCGACCTTGTCGTAGAGGACGACCTCGACGCCCTGGTACTCGATCTTGCCGATGAGCTCCTCGATGATCCCCGATCCGCGCAGGCCGGTGGTCATCAGCAGGGCGCGCTTGAAGCCGAGGTTCTTCGCCTCGACGCCGAGGATGTCGTGGGCGCCGACACCCATCAGCGCGCGGGGGAAGGGGTGGAATTCCTTGATCGGGAAGTCCCAGATCTGATTGAGCTCGATTGCCATGGTGTATCTCCTCGCAGAGGGGGTGTACCGGATCGGGAGTGTGATGTGGACCTCATCCGCGATTCACCATCGACCAGAGCTGCGAGGCGTGAAAGACGCAGCGGCCGAAACCGTCCGGTCGCCGCGGGGGCACCGCCCGTTCGGGTAGGGCACCTCCCGCTGACCGGGTGGGCGCCGCACCCGCCCGAGCAGTGCCGGTACCGTTTTCCTCATCCCATGCGCGCTGGTAACCTGAATTAGAACACGTTCTAGATTCGGTCGTGCGCGGCCATCTTTGCAGGAGAGGACGAGACCCACCCATGACGACTGTCGAGGTGCCCCACGGCTCACGCTCGGTGATCCTCACCGTGTCCGCCGTCGTCGAGGAGACCGCCGACACGCGGTCGATCGTGTTCGCCGTCCCGGACGAGCTGCGCGACAAATTCGCCTACCGGCCCGGCCAGTTCCTCACCCTGCGCATCCCGAGCGACCGGACGGGCTCGGTGGCCCGCTGCTACTCGCTCGCAAGCTCCCCGTTCACCGACGACGCCCCCAAGGTCACCGTCAAGCGCACCGCCGACGGTTACGGATCCAACTGGCTGTGCGACAACATCGCGGCCGGACAGACCATCGAGGTGCTGCCGCCCGCGGGTGTCTTCACCCCGAAGTCGCTCGACCACGACTTCCTGCTGTTCGGCGCCGGCAGCGGCATCACCCCGGTGATCTCGATCCTCAAGTCCGCGCTCACCCAGGGCGGCGGCAAGGTGGTGCTGGTCTACGCCAACCGCGACGAGAAGTCCGTCATCTTCGCCGAGGAGCTGCGGGCTCTCGCGGAGAAGTACCCGACGCGCCTGACCGTCGTGCACTGGCTCGAGTCCGTCCAGGGTCTGCCCACCGCCGACCAGCTCGCGGCGATCGCAACGCCCTACGAGTCGTACGAGGCGTTCATGTGCGGCCCCGGACCGTTCATGGACACGGTCCACCAGGCACTGAACACCGTGGGCATGCCCCGCGCCCGCGTGCACGCCGAGGTCTTCAACTCGCTGTCGGGCGACCCGTTCGCCGACCAGGCGCCGGTCGAGGTCAGCGACGAGGACGCCGCCGACGCCGCGACCGTCGAGGTCGAACTCGACGGCGAGGTCCACAAGCTCTCGTGGCCGCGTAAGCAGACCCTCGTCGACATCATGCTCGCGAAGGGCATCGACGTGCCGTATTCGTGCCAGGAGGGCGAATGCGGGTCGTGCGCGTGCACCGTGCTCGAGGGCAAGGTCGAGATGGAGAACTGCGACGTGCTCGACCCCGAGGACATCGAGGCGGGCTACATCCTCGGTTGCCAGGCCCGGCCGGTGACCGACCACCTCAAGATCGAGTTCTGAGCCGGCGGGTTCACGCCCCGCTGCTCCCGCTCTTTGCGGAAGTGCCCGGCCCCTACGAACGTGCGGGGACGGGCACTCCCCGCATCCCGGCGGAGTCGGGCTTCGGCTTGCGCACGAGCACGCCGACCCCGGCCACGAGCGCCAGCACGGCGACGACCACGCCGTAGCCGACGGCGGTGGACATCAGGCCGAACGATCCGGCCGCCACCCCGGCGGCCATCGCGGGCACCGAGAACGCGAAGTAGCAGACGACGAAGGTCGTCGCGAATATCCGGCCGCGCTCGTGGGGTCGGCCGAGCGAGCCGACCACGCCCATGGCCGCGACGAAGGTCGAACCCCAGCCGAAGCCGGCGACCGCGGTACCCGCGTAGTACACCGCGACCCATCCCGTGAGGAGCGCGGTGATCACCGCGGCCAGTCCCGTCGCGAGCAGCACGGCCCCGAGGATCACGATGCGATGGGGGTCGCGGCGGGCCGTGGTGGTCGCCGCGACCGTGCCCGCCGTGAACAGCGTGCCGATCGCCAGACCCGCGGCGAGGCGGTTGTCGATACCGAACACCGAGTCGACGATCGAGGGCCCCAGCGACATGTACAGCCCGCCGAGTGCCCACGCCGACATCAGGCTGGGCAGGATGAGCAGATAGCGGCCCCGGACCTCACGGGGCACCGACGCGCTCGGCACCAGGCTCCGCAGGGCGTCGCGTCGCGACGGGAAACCCACCGACGGCGACGTCTCCGGCACGAAGATCAGCGCGATCGCCAGCACGACGGCGAGAACGCCGACGACCGCATAACTCAGGACCGTGGGGAACGGCGCGAACTGTACGAGTACGCCGGCTCCCGCCGCGCCGAGTGCGAGGCCGAGCGACGGCGCCGCGGTGTTGATCAGCGGACCGATGTGCCTGTTCGGCTGCATCTCGATCACGGCCGCCGCCAGCGCGCTCGTCGCCGCGCCCACCGCGAGACCCTGCAGGATCCGCGCGACGATCAGCCACCCCACCCCCGGGGAGGCGATGAAGACCACCATGCTCGCCGCGAGCAACAGCAGGGCCGTCACGATCACGGGTCTGCGCCCGACGTGGTCGGACAGCGACCCCACCGTCACGAGCGCCGCGAGCAGTGCGAGCACGTAGACCGCGAACACCACCGTGAGCATCGCCGCGGAGAATCCCCACATCTGCTGGTAGACGGGATACAGCGGTGACGGTGCCGACGACGACGCGGTGAGGGTGAACGCTCCCAGGCCGACCACGGCGAAACCGAACGAGCGGATACGGCCTCGGGGCTGTACGGGAGCAGTCATCGAACCTCCAGAAGGTGATCGGCGCGTTCCACGCGAGAGACGAACGGCGTGTCCCACGCGGAAACGAACGATGCGCCCCCGCGCGAATTGGTGAACATCCCTTCACCAACATACTTCGCTCGACGAAGTATTCCTCCGGCCATCCACCCGACGGCTCGGACACTCAGAGGGAGGTGGCGTCCTCGACGTCCTCGTCCCGCATGTCGCCGGGCGCCGCGAGCAGGGCGCGACCGGCAGCGAAGACCGTCGCTGCCGGCGGCAACTCTCCGGGCACACCGCTGCGGAAGACTTCGACACGACCCGATCCCGAGGCGGGTCGCCCGAGCGCATCGATCCGGCGCAGCGTCTGCCGTGCGACGGCCTCGGCGCTGTCGAACAGGCGCACTCCGGCCGGCAGGTGTTCGGTGATGGTGTCGGCGACAAGCGGGTAGTGGGTGCAACCGAGAACCACACCCTGGACGTCCCGAGGGGTGCGCTCGGCCGCGGAGGCGACCGCTGCGGCGACGGCCACCCGATCACCCGCATCGATGGCGTCGGCAAGTCCGTGACACGCCACGCCGACGACCTCGGACCCGTTCGCGAACTGTTCGATCAGATTCGCCTGGTACCTGCTCGCGGTGGTCGCCGCGGTGGCCCAGATCGCCACCGAATCGCACGCGGCGGCCGCGGGCTTGACCGCGGGGACCGTGCCCACCACGGGCACCGACGGACCGAGATCGGCCCGGACGTGTTCGAGGGCAGTCACCGATGCGGTGTTGCACGGGAGCACGACCACCTCGGCGCCCCGGGCGACGGCGCGACGGGCGGTAGTGACGACCCGGTCGATCACCCAGTCCGGAGACTTCGGGCCCCACGGGGCGCCGTCGGGATCCGTCGACAACATGAGGTCGAGATCGGGACGCAACCGTCGCAGCCACGCGGACGTCGGCAACAGCCCGAGACCCGAGTCGATGAGCGCAACGATCACCCTACGAATCTAGCGGGTCGCGCGCGGCCGGCCCGACGGCGGTCGTTCCGGCGCGCAGCCCACTCCCCTAGACCGCCGCTGTGAGCAGCTCGTCGATCGGGGCGCCCGCGGCGATCTTCGCGCGCGACTTCATGACCAGCGCGGGCAGGCCGCCGCCCACAGCGCCGACGAACCTGCCGTCGCGCTCGTAGTACGCGAGAAACTTGCGGCCGTCGTCGCGCACGACGTGCACCGTGTCGTCGGCGGTGACCGCACCGAGGCCCTGGATCTTGATGTCGTACTGGTCGCTCCAGAAGTAGGGCACCTGCGCGGCCGCCCCGGCCTCGACGCCCATGATGGTCTTCGCCAGGACGGATGCCTGCTCGCCGGCGTTCGTCCAGTGCTCGATGCGCCTGCGCCCCCCGGCCGGTACCTGCCAGGACGCGACGTCGCCGACGGCCCACACGTGCGGGGTGGAGGTGCGGCCCGTGCCGTCGCACACGACACCGTTCTCGACTTCGACACCCGATCCCTCGAGCCACTCGGTGGCCGGGATCGAACCGATGCCCAGCACCACGAGGTCGACGTCGATCTCGCTGCCGTCGCCGAGGACTGCGGAGGTGACACGCTCGTCGCCGCGGATCTCCGACAATCCGACGCCGGCACGCACGTCGACGCCCTCGGCGGTGTGCAGGCGGGTGACGAGAGCACCGACCTCGGCACCGAGCACCGATGCGAGCGGGGTGGGCTGCGGTTCGACCAGCACGACCTCCACCTCGCGCGCCCGCAGGCTCGCCGCGACCTCGCACCCGATGAACCCGGCACCGACGACGAGCGCGCGGGCACCCGGAACGATCGCCTCGCGCAGGGCGCGGCTGTCCTCGAGCGACCGCAGGACGTGGACCCCCGCCAGATCCGGCAGACCGGGGATGCGGCGGGGCCGCAGACCTGTGGCGACGACGAGTTCGTCGTAGCCGAGTTCGATGCCGTCGGTGAGGGTGAGGGTGCGCGACGCGGTGTCGACCGAGCGAGCCGCGGCACCGAGCTTCAGCTCGATGCGGTTCTCGCCGAAGAACTCGCTCGGCCGGAGGGTCGTGTCGTCGCGGTCGCCGCGCAGAACCTCCTTCGACAGGGGCGGGCGGTCGTAGGGCAGGTGCGTCTCGTCGCCGACGAGCACGAGTTCGCCCTCGTATCCGGCGCGGCGCAGCTCCTCGGCGGTACGCACCGCCGCCAGGCCGGCGCCCACGACGACGACGCGCTCCGGCGTACTCTCGGTCTCCCGCTCGATCGACACCCTCGGCCCATCCTTCGCTTCGTCTGTGACACGCATGCGCGTGCCGCGCGGTAGTGATGCATCCCACCCTGCGTCCCACGTTCTTACCAAACGGCGACGACGGGCGACAGACCTACGTCGGCCGTTAGAGTTCGAGGCACCGTGAGGACAATGGGATCCAGCACAGGATCGAGCACGGAACACGACCGGTACACCTACCTGGGAGCCCTCATGACCAGCGACAGCGGCGCAGGTATCAGCCGCATACAGTTCGGCGCCGGAACCTCCTCCGGCCCCGCCGACCCGCAGGGCCGCACGATCATCGCGGACGCGGTGGTGGCCAAGATCGCGGGGCTCGCGACCCGCGAGATCAGCGGCGTCATCGAGGTGGGCGCCGGCACCGCCCGCGTCGTGGGCGCACTGCGCGACCGCATCCCCGGTGCGCGCATCAACCACGGGCAGGGTGTCGCCGTCGAGGTCGGTGAACGTCAGGCCGCGATCGACATCGGAATCGTCGCCGAATACGGCGTCGCGCTGCACGAACTCGCCGTCGCCATCCGGCACAACGTCATCGCTGCGGTCGAACGCATGACGGGACTCGAGGTCACCGAGGTCAACATCACGGTCTTCGACGTCATGCTCCACGAAGAGGCCGCGGCCCTCACCGACGACGCCAAACCCCGCGTGCAGTGAACCCCGGATCAGCAGCGCAGGCGAACGCGGCCGACCTGGTGGCGGACGCCGCGCTGTCCGTTCCCGGCGTCGTGGGTCTGCACCGCGGCGCATTCGGGGAGGTCGCCACCTATCTGCCCGGCCGACGGGTCGAAGGTGTGCGGCTGACCGATCAGCTGTGCGCGGTGCACATCGTCGTGCGGATCCCCGCCGATCTCCCGGCCGTCGCCGACGCCGTCCGCGTCCGGGTGTCCCCGCTGGTGGACGTCCCTGTCCAGGTGACCATCGAAGACGTCCACGCCGGTGAACGAGAAGGAGCCCCATCGTGAACCACACACCCGTCAGCAACACCGTCGTCGGACTCCTCGCGGGGCTGCTCCTGGCCCTCGCCGGCATCATCGGCGGGTTCAGCGGTCTGCTGTTCGCCGTGCTGCTCGGCGCGCTCGGTGCCGCGATCGGCGCCCATCGCGACGGCCACCTCGACCTCGGCGCCCTGCTGAGGAGTCGGGGCCGTGGCTGATCCCACTGCGTCCGACGTCGGGACATCCGACGACACCGGGACCGGGGTCGTTCCCCCGGGCGAACGCGGCAGCCTCGTCGTCAAGGACCGTGCGATCGAACGCATCGCCGCGGCTGCCGCGCTCGGCGTTCCCGGTGTGGTGCGGCACAGCGGAGGTGGGATCCTGCGTCTCACCGGCCGCGACCTGCCCCGGGCCGACGTCACCACCGGCGCGAAGGCCGTCGCGGTGAATCTCTACATCGCCGCCGAATGGCCGTACGACGCGGCGATGCTCACCCGCCGGGTCCACGACGCGGTCGAACGCCAGCTGCACGACCTGACGGGCATGCGGATCAGCGAACTCAACGTGCTCATCGTCGCGACCGCGCTCGTCGAGGACGGCGAGACCGACGAGGCGCAGCCACCCGTCGAGTACCTGGAATCCGACATCGTCGCGGCGCGGACCACTCCGCATCCCGACATCCCCACCGTCGCTCCCCTGCCACCGCTGGCGCCGCCCGCGGCCGCACCCGCCGCCGCGATCGTGGCGATCGCGGCGCTCGCCCTGTCGTTCGTCGCCGCCCGGGAACTGCTCATCGTCAACGGGACGTACGGCGGTGCCCCGTGGCTGCGCAACTCCTTCGAGTGGTTCGGCCGCCTGCACTGGCACACCTGGCTCGCACCCGTCGCGGGCGTCTGCCTCGTCCTCGGGATCGTCCTGATCGTCGTCGCCCTCAAACCCCGCCGCCGGACGCATGTGCCGCTGCAGGTCGCGGGGCCGGTGCCCACGGTGTGGATGCGGCGCACGGACGTCGCACGCATGTGCAGCGCCCACGCGTCCGCGCTCACCGGCGTGCGCACGGCCCGCACGGTCGTCGACCGTCGCCGTGCCGTGGTGCGCATCTCGATCGAGGACGAGACACCGGTCGACGAGATCACCGCGTCCGTGCGCGGCGCGGTCGCCCCGAACCTCGCGGCGCTCGCCGACCCCGTCGAACTCGTGGTGGAGGTGGCGCGGTGAAACTCCGTACCGTGCTGGCGAATCGGCTCGTCACCTTCCTGGCGGGCCTTGCCCTCGCCGGTGCCGGCGCATTCGCCCTGGCGTGGGTGTGGCAGGTTCCCCTAGCCCGAGAGCAACTCTCGCGTCTCGACCGTCCCCGCGTGACCGACGTCCCGGACCAGTCGTGGTGGACACCGGCCCTGTGGTCGGTCTTCGCGGGCGGACTCGTGCTCGGCATCGCGTTGCTCGCCGTCAACCTGTCGCGCCGGCGCACGTCGACCGTGCAGCTCTACGACCAGGTCACCGACGCCACCCTCGGTGTCGAACTCGGTCCCGTCGCCGACGGTGTGGCAGCCGAACTCGCCGCCCTGCCGGGCGTGCGGGCCGTGCGCGGACGCGCGGTCGTCGAACGCCACCTGCCGACGCTCTCGGTGGTGGTGCACGCCGACCCGACCATCGACGTCACCGAGCTGACAGAAGCCGCGGAGGATGCCGCCCAGCGGGTCGCGCGGGCTCTCGGCGGGGCGCACGTGGCGACGCAGGTCCTCGTACATCTCGACCCGGCTGTGGACGTTCACTGAGCCCACCCACCCGGGGCCGGAACCCATCCGGCCCGGGGCGGCTCAGCTTCGGGCCGCGTCCACGAGGTCGTGCTCGACGCTGTAGTCCACGCGCATCCGGTCCATCGCCACGTCGCGCACCTTGTATGCCCGCTGTGTGGTGCGTTCGAGGTCCGGATAGCGGAATTCCTGGACGCGGTCGACGAGCGCGAGCAGCGGCCCGACGCGTCCGAGGACGTGCTTGAGCGGGCTGTCGGGGATGTGCAGGGCGTCGGCGTCGGCGTCACCGATGAACACCCGCTGCAGCGAGTGCATCACCGTGCGGGCGACCGTCGTCCGGATCGGTGCGGTGCCCGGCAGCAGGTTGGCCAGCTCCGGGACGAGATACTGCTCGGTCAGCGCGGTGACGAAATCCCGGTCCTCGTCGCTGGGGCCGGGCGAGGTGAGCCGGTACAGGTCCTCGACCGCGATGTGGTCGCGTTCGGTGCGCAGGCCCAGTTCCTCGCCCATCCCGATCACGTGCCCGACGTAGCGCCACAGGTGGTAGATGTCGTCGAGTTCGCGATCGGTGAAGCGCACCCCGAGGATCTGCATCGCCTCGACCGCGATGTGCCCGAACTCGGCCATCGTCAGCGCCATGTACGACTGCGGGATCGGCACTCCCCAGGCGTCCTCGTCCCACACCCCGCTCGCGAGGATGCTCTTGCGCACGTGGGCGTGGATCAGGCGCACCCGCACCGTGAACGCGAATCCGCCTCCGTCGCGGCGCATTCCGCCGCGAGTGAGGACGTGCCGTAACCACTCCCCGACCTCGACCGACCGCACGGCAGGCTGACTCACATAGCGGCCCGTCAGTGCGAGAGGCTTTCCGGCGATGAAGTTTCCGGCACCGCGCAGCAGCGAGGCGGCACCGAGCACCATGCCGAGGATCGGCGTGTGCCGAACGAGCGCGTCGGCGGCGTTGTCGATGCGGTGGTGGTCGACCCAGGCGGGTTCGTCGTCGAGGAAGGCGAACAGCTCTCGCAGGGATTCGGGTGCGTCGGGGACCGCCTCGACACCGTCGGTGAGTGCGACGCGCACGGCAGCCGTCGCGGAGTTCGGACCGAAGTCGTCGTTCACCACGGCGTCGGCCGGCGGGTCGGCCTGCCACATGCCGTCGAGCCAGCGCTCGCCGAGATCTGCGTATCGGCGCACCGCAAGGTCGGCGTTGACGAGATCACGTGGGATACGTCGCTCCATACATCCATGGAAACACGAGGAATCCTCACTTACTATTCACTTTTCATGAGCTCCCCGCGCGGCAACAGAACCGCAGGCAGAACCCCTCGGAAGCGTCCTGTGCAGCAGCGGAGTCACGACACCCGTAAGCTGCTCCTCACCTCTGCGTACGAGTTGCTCGAGCGCAGCCCCACCGCGCGGATCAGCACCACGGCACTCGCCGAGCACGCCCACGTGAGCATCGGGACGGTCTACCGATACTTCCCCGACGTCGACGCCGTGCTCGACGAACTCCGCATGACCGCCGTCCACGCGATCACCACCTCGCTGTCCACCGCCATCGGGCGGGCGATGGACCAGGAGCCGGAGGAGGCCATGGTGACGGTCGTGGAGAGTCTCACCGCCGCGTTCGAGAAACACGCCGCGGTGCTCCGGGTGTCGTACACCTCCGAGGAGATCGAGTTCGGACTCGCGTGGGCCGAGGTCGAAGGTCCGCTGCGGCCGCTCGGACGCATCATCCCGGCGCGGCTGCGACCCGATCTCGACGACGCAGCACTCGACGATCTCGTGTTCATCGTGATGGGAGCGACGGCGAGCCTGTGTTCACGGATCGCCCTCCTGCGGCCCCGGAGATCCGATCGGACCCGGATGATCGCGGTGACGGCGCGGATGCTCCTCGCCGCGATCGAGAGCGCCTGACGCACGGCGCATCATCTACGGCGCGCGGTCATCTCCGGGTTCGAAAACAGACCCGGCGTCCTGCCGAACGGCACATACTGATCACTGTCGTTCTCACACCGTCGACTCGACCGGGGAGAGTGCCGTGCGTCGACTACCGATCGTGTTGTCCGCCGTGATCCTCACCGTCGTGGCCGCCTGCGGCAACGACACCTCGGGCGAATCACCGCCCGCCGCAACGTCCGAAGCGACAGCGACCGGTGCGACCGCCACCGGCGCGGCGCCCGCCGACGAATTCCAGGACGTGCTCGACCGCGTCCGCGAGGAAGTCGGCTTCCCGGGAGTCGTTGCGCGCGTGGTCACCCAGGAATACGAGTGGACCGGTTCGTCCGGCACGATCGGCGCGGATCGATCGGAGGAACCCGGCCCCGACGACCACACTCGCATCGGCAGCATAACGAAGACGATGACGATCACCGCTCTGCTGCAACTGGCGGAGGACGACCGCCTGTCGCTGGAGGATCCGATCGACCGCTATGTGCCGGGCCTGCCGAACGGCGACGTCGCCACCCTGGGTCAACTGGCCTCGATGGTGAGCGGTATCCCCAGCTACACCTTCGACGAGGAGTTCCAGCAGCAACTCTTCGACGATCCGGAGGCACCGTGGACCCCGGACGAACTCCTCGACTACGTACGCGGTGACGCACCGAACTTCGCTCCCGGGGAGCGGTTCGAGTACTCCAACACCAACACGATCGCGCTCGGGGTGGTCGTCGAGCAGGTTTCCGGGCAGAGCCTGCACGAGTACTTCCGGGCGAACATCTTCGAGCCCCTGGGCATGGCCGACACCGTGATGCCCACCGACGCGGCCATCGCGTCACCGCACCTGTACGGGATCACCGAACAGGGACAGCCGGACGGGCAGACGGCCGATGCGACCGGTTGGAACCCGTCGTGGGGATGGTCGGCCGGCGCGGTGATCTCCACCGTCGACGACCTCGAACTGTGGGGCACGGCCCTCGGGACGGGCGAGGGCATCCTCTCCCCCGAGATGCAGCAGCTCCGTCTCGACTCGTTCCTGTTCGACGTCCCCGGTGCGACCGACACCCGCGCCTACGGCCTCGGGCTCGGTATCGAGAACGGCTGGCTCGGCCACACGGGCGAACTCCCCGGTTTCAACACCTACGTGGGATATCTGCCCGAACGCCGGGCCGTGGTCGTCGCCGCCGTGAACAGCGACATCCCGACGGCCGACGGGGAGGAACCGGTGACCCCCGTGGCGAACCAGCTGAAGGAGATCGTCGGCTGATCGCCTGTGACCCCGAAACGCCGAACGGCGTCCACGCCGGAGCAGAAACGCCGAACGGCGCCCACCCCGGAGGGTGGACGCCGTTCGAGCGTCAGTGAGGACTAGCTCACTTGATGATCCCGTAGGCGGTGCCTACTTGATGATCTTCGTGACGCGACCGGCGCCGACGGTGCGGCCACCCTCGCGGATCGCGAAGCGGAGGCCCTCGTCCATGGCGACCGGCTGGATCAGCTTGACGGACATCTCGGTGTTGTCACCGGGCATGACCATCTCGGTGCCCTCGGGGAGGGTAACAACGCCCGTCACGTCCGTGGTACGGAAGTAGAACTGCGGACGGTAGTTGTTGAAGAACGGCGTGTGGCGGCCGCCCTCCTCCTTGTTGAGGATGTAGGCCTGGCCCTCGAACTCCGTGTGGGGAGTCGTGGTGCCCGGCTTGACGACGACCTGGCCGCGCTCGACGTCCTCGCGCTTGATGCCGCGGACGAGGAGACCGACGTTGTCGCCGGCCTGGCCCTGGTCGAGCAGCTTGCGGAACATCTCGATGCCGGTGACCGTGGTCTTGGTCGACTCGGGGCGGATGCCGACGATCTCGACCTCTTCGTTGACGTTGATCACGCCACGCTCGATACGGCCGGTGACGACGGTGCCACGACCCGTGATGGTGAAGACGTCCTCGACGGGCATGAGGAACGGCTTGTCGGTCTCACGGACCGGGTCCGGGATGGAGTCGTCGACGGCCTGCATGAGGTCGACGATCGACTGGACCCACTTCTCGTCACCCTCGAGAGCCTTGAGAGCGGAGATCGGGACGACCGGAGCGTTCTCGTCGAACTCCTGCGAAGCGAGGAGCTCGCGCACCTCCATCTCGACGAGCTCGAGGATTTCCTCGTCGTCGACCATGTCGGCCTTGTTCAGGGCGACGAGGATGTAGGGAACGCCGACCTGGCGAGCGAGCAGCACGTGCTCACGCGTCTGGGGCATCGGGCCGTCGGTGGCGGCCACGACCAGGATCGCGCCGTCCATCTGGGCGGCACCGGTGATCATGTTCTTGATGTAGTCCGCGTGACCCGGGGCGTCGACGTGCGCGTAGTGGCGCTTGTCGGTCTGGTACTCGACGTGGGAGATGTTGATCGTGATACCACGAGCCTTCTCCTCAGGTGCCTTGTCGATCTGATCGAAAGCGAAGCTCTCGTTCAGGTCGGGGAACTTGTCGGCAAGCACCTTGGTGATCGCAGCCGTGGTGGTGGTCTTGCCGTGGTCGACGTGACCGATGGTGCCGATGTTCACGTGCGGCTTGGTCCGCTCGAACTTCGCCTTCGCCACTGGATGTCCTCCTGGACTGTTGTTGCTTGCTGTATGCAGCAGTGCGGTTTGTATTACTTGGTCGTGCAGGTGACCGAGGGATAACCCGGAGGCTACTCGCCGGTCGCCTTGGCGATGATTTCCTTCGCGACGTTCGAGGGAACCTCTGCGTAGGAATCGAACACCATGGAGAAGTTCGCACGACCCTGGGTCTTCGACCGCAGATCGCCGATGTAACCGAACATCTCCGAGAGCGGAACCAGCGCCTTCACGACACGGGCACCACTGCGTTCCTCCATGGCCTGGATCTGACCACGGCGGGAGTTCAGGTCGCCGATCACTTCACCCATGTAGTCCTCGGGCGTGGTGACCTCGACCGCCATGAGGGGCTCGAGGATCACCGGGGCGGCCTTGCGGGCCGCTTCCTTCAGTGCCTGCGAGCCGGCGATCTTGAACGCCATTTCGGACGAGTCGACGTCGTGGTACGCACCGTCGATGAGGGTGACCTTCAGGTTCACCAGCGGGTAGCCGGCGAGCACGCCGTACTGCATGGCGTCCTGAGCACCCGCGTCGACCGACGGGATGTACTCGCGCGGGATGCGACCGCCGGTGACCTTGTTCTCGAACTCGTAGGTCGCGCCGTCCTCGCCGACGAACGGCGAGAGGCCGATGATGACCTTTGCGAACTGGCCCGAGCCACCGGTCTGCTTCTTGTGCGTGAACTCGAGCTTCTCGACCGGCTTGGTGATCGTCTCGCGGTACGCGACCTGCGGCTTGCCGACGTTGGCCTCGACCTTGAACTCGCGCTTCATGCGATCGACGAGGATGTCGAGGTGGAGCTCGCCCATACCGCCGATGACGGTCTGGCCGGTCTCGTCGTCGAGCTCGACCGAGAAGGTCGGGTCCTCTTCGGCGAGCTTCTGGATGGCCGTCGACAGCTTCTCCTGGTCGGCCTTCGACTTCGGCTCGATGGAGACCTGGATGACCGGGTCCGGGAAGGTCATCGACTCGAGGACGATCGGGGCGTCCTGCGCGCACAGGGTGTCGCCGGTCGTGGTGTCCTTCAGACCGATCATCGCGTAGATGTGGCCCGCGACCGCCTCGTCGACCGGGTTCTCCTTGTTGGCGTGCATCTGGAACAGCTTGCCGACGCGCTCCTTCTTGCCCTTGGTCGAGTTGAGCACCTGGGTGCCCGAGTCGATCCGGCCGGAGTACACGCGGACGAAGGTCAGCTTGCCGAAGAAGGGGTGCGCAGCGATCTTGAAGGCGAGAGCCGAGAAGGGCTCCTCCTTCGAGGGCTTACGACGCATCTCCTCTTCTTCGTTACCGACCTGGTGGCCGATGACGTCGCCGATGTCGAGCGGGTTCGGCAGGTAGTCGATGACCGCGTCGAGCATGGGCTGGATGCCCTTGTTCTTGAAGGCGGAGCCGCACAGCACCGGGTAGAGCTCGGAAGCAACCGTCATCTTGCGGATGGCGGCCTTGATCTCGGCGACGGTGAGCTCCTCACCGCCGAAGTACTTCTCCATGAGCTCTTCGTCGGACTCGGCGACCGTCTCGAGCAGCTTCTCGCGGTACTCGGCAGCCTTGTCGGCGAGATCGGCCGGGATCTCCTCGATGGTCGGCTCGGCACCGATCTCGGTGACGCCGCGCCAGGTGATGGCCTTCATCTCGACGAGGTCGACGACGCCGTCGAAGGCATCCTCGGCACCGATGGGGAGCTGGAGGACCAGCGGCTTCGCGCCCAGGCGATCGATGATCGTCTGCACGGTGAAGTAGAAGTCCGCGCCCATCTTGTCCATCTTGTTGACGAAGCAGATGCGCGGAACGTCGTACTTGGCAGCCTGGCGCCAGACCTGCTCGGACTGGGGCTCGACGCCCTCCTTGCCGTCGAACACGGCGACTGCGCCGTCGAGGACGCGCAGCGACCGCTCGACCTCGACCGTGAAGTCGACGTGCCCGGGGGTGTCGATGATGTTGATCTGGTTCTTGTTCCAGAAGCAGGTCACAGCAGCGGAGGTGATGGTGATACCACGCTCCTTCTCCTGCTCCATCCAGTCGGTGGTCGAGGCACCGTCGTGCGTCTCACCGATCTTGTAGTTGACACCGGTGTAGAAGAGGATGCGCTCGGTGGTGGTGGTCTTGCCGGCATCGATGTGCGCCATGATGCCGATGTTGCGGACCTTGTTCAGGTCGGTCAGCACTTCCTGTGCCACAGGTAACCCCGCTCGTAGCTCGTGTCGGTCCTTGGGTGCGGACCACATGTTCTTGTGTTGTCAGCCGGCCTTTACGGGACCGACACAGTTGTGCGAGCAGCCGACCGGGAGNNNNGGCGACGACTCACCAGCGGTAGTGCGCGAACGCCTTGTTGGCTTCAGCCATCTTGTGCGTGTCCTCGCGGCGCTTCACGGAGGCGCCGAGGCCGTTGCTCGCGTCGAGGAGCTCGTTGGCGAGCCGCTCGACCATGGTCTTCTCGCGACGCTGACGCGAGAACGTCACCAGCCAGCGCAGCGCGAGCGTGGTGGAACGACCGGGGCGAACCTCGACCGGCACCTGGTAGGTGGCACCACCGACGCGACGGCTGCGGACCTCGAGGGCGGGCTTGACGTTGTCGAGCGCGCGCTTGAGGGTGACGACCGGATCGGTACCGGTCTTCTCGCGAGCCTGCTCGAGCGCCTGGTAGACGATGCGCTCGGCGGTGGACTTCTTGCCGTCCAGCAGGATCTTGTTGACCAGCTGGGTGACCAGCGGCGAACCGTAGACCGGATCGGCGATCAGCGGGCGCTTGGGAGCGGGACCCTTACGTGGCATCAGCCCTTCTCCTTCTTCGCTCCGTAGCGGCTGCGGGCCTGCTTGCGGTTCTTGACACCCTGGGTGTCGAGCGAGCCGCGGATGATCTTGTAGCGCACACCCGGGAGGTCCTTCACACGACCGCCACGCACGAGCACCATCGAGTGCTCCTGGAGGTTGTGGCCCTCACCGGGGATGTAGGCGGTGACCTCGACCTGGGAGGTCAGGCGCACACGGGCGACCTTACGGAGAGCCGAGTTCGGCTTCTTCGGGGTGGTGGTGTACACGCGAGTGCACACACCGCGACGCTGGGGGCTGCCCTTGAGCGCCGCGCTCTTGACCTTGGCGGCCTTGTCGCGGCGGCCCTTGCGGACCAGCTGATTGATGGTTGGCATTAACCGGCTTTCTTCGTTGTCTGAAGCTGCTCACTTCGAGCAACCTCGGCTGTTCTGAAATTAGGGATCCATCGGTTGGGGCAAGAAAGCTGCTGCCCCGCACTCGCCCCTCGTGTGCACACGAGGTCGGGTGTGTCGCGTACCCCCACACAGGCAGCCGGGGGCTCGCTCCTGCAGATATCCACAGACCGCGCGCACGGCACTACCTCGCATAGGCACACAGACCGGCCCGGGCATGCCGGACACGACCCACAACGATACCCGGCGTGCGCGCATGAGGTCAAAGTGAGGAGCGCGCACCCTCCCGAGGATCCGCACACACCGTCAACTGCTGAGGTTCAGTGTGAGCCGGGCCAACGTAGCAGCAGCTTCACACGGGTCCGCTCCCCCGGAGGTGTACTGCACCCACCACCCGAAGATGCCGGTCGTCGACGCCCCGGAACTGACCCCGCACGACAGCGGATCGCCGGGTCGGCGCATCTGCAGTGCCCGCCGGCCCTCGATGGTCGTGTTCTCGATCTCGTAGCCGAGCCCCTCGGCGGCGGCGCGTTCGTGGTCGAGGGAACCGGTCTCGAACCAGTTGAAGGTGACCTTCACTACTCCCGTGGGCCCCTCGCCGTCCCAGCGGCAGATCGCACCGAAGAACCCGCGATAGACGTAGTCCGCGCCCACGGCCTCGGCGATCTTCTCGTCGGCGACCGCATCGCACTCGGTGAGCAGCCGGGTGAACTCGGCGCCCGTGCCGCCGCCGATCCCCTCCGGGACGGCCCGCCCCTCGATGGTGCGGGTACATCCGGTGAGCAGAGCACCCGTCGTGAGGACGGTCGCGAGTGCGGCACCCCAGCGGCGGGCGTTCACTTCTGCACCCTTTCCACACTCGTGGTGGCCAGTCCGCGAGCGACGACGCAGGCGTCGGCGACGGGCGTGAGGTTCGAGTACGAGACCGACCAGTGGACGAAGTCGCCGCCGAACTCCACGCCGATCTCGCACAGCGTCGTCTGCCCCAGCTCGTTCTGATAGGACCCCATGAAACCGGACCGTCCCCCGATCTCGACGTCGGCGGCGGGTCGGCCGATGAGATCGGAGCCGGCGCGTTCGCGGCCGATGGGACTTCCCCGGTACCACGAGAAGCTCACGCTGGGGCCGCCGACGTAGATCTCCCATTCGCAACCCACCGAGTTGCGCGTCACCGTCGTGAAACTGCCGAGACCGAAGGCCGCCGCCACCTCGTCGTCGGACATCGCGCCGCACTCGTCGAACAGCGGGCCGGGGTCGGTGACGGACGCGGTCGGCGAGGTCTCGACCTGTCCGGCGTCGTCGGAGTTCCCGCACGCCGCCGCACCGAGACCCATGAGACCGACCGTCGCCACGGCAGCCGCCGTCCTTCCGATGCGCGGGAGAGGCATGGCGGGAAGACTACCGAGCCGGGCCCGCCTGTGTGCGACGACTCGAGGACTCCCGGAGCACCTCGTCGAGCTGCGCGGCCCAGTGCCGGACGATCTCCCGCCGGCGTGCCGAGTCGTCCGTCAGCACGTCGGCCAGGCCGAGGCCGCGCGCGAGATCCAGGGTCGCCTGCACCGTCCGGTGCACGACCGGGTCGGTGTCGTCGGCACCGAGCTGCTCGACGGCCACCGCGTGCGAGACACGCCCGAACTTCTCCTCGAGCGGCAGGAGCATCTCGCGCAGAGCCGGATCGGCGGCCGCGGCCGTCCACACCTGCAGGGCGGCCTTGAACATGTTGCCGGTGCACTGGTCGACGATGCGCTCGACCACCGCCTCCGTGCGGCCGACGCCCTCGGGCACGTCGAACGGTTCGGTGCGGACCCGCTCGATGCGACTGTCGAACATGAACTCGAGCGATGCGGTGATGAGATCCTCCCGGGTCGGGAAGTGATGCTGGGTGGCCCCGCGCGACACTCCTGCCCGCTCGGCGACCACACTCACCGTGGTTGTGGCCCAACCGGATTCGACGAGGCAGTCGATCGTCGCCTCGAGCAGTCGCCGCCGCGTGGCGCGGCTGCGGTCCTGCTTCGGTTCTCGCGCCATCGGGACTCCTGTTCCTGCCTGTCCTGTCACGACCCCCTGGTCACGACCGTTCCGTCACGACTGATCTTCCGCCGAGCGGGTATTCGTGCGACCCCGAGACCGTACGCAAAGCTCATCATCCGTACACTCGTATAACAGGTCGGGGCGAAAGGGGAGCACCACGTGGCGACCATCGTCAGGCGCGAGGACTACTTCGACGCCGCGCTGGCCATCCTGGCCACCAACGACCATGCCGGACTCAAGCAGGCACGGTTGTGCAGTCACCTCGAGGTGACGACCGGCTCGTTCTACAACTATTTCGAGAGCTGGGCGCAGTTCAAGACCGAATTCCTCCAGCACTGGCTCGAGAGCCAGACGCTCCAGCTCGCCGCCGCGGCGCGCCTCGAGGGTTCGCTGACCCGGCGGCTCCGGTTGCTCGTCGAATTCGCGTGCAGCCTCCCCCACTCCGCCGAGTCCGCCATCCGCGGTTGGTCGCACAGCGATTCCGGCGTCCACGAGGTGCAGAGCAAGGTCGACGACCTGCGGTACGCGGTGGTGGCCGAAGCGGTGGCCCAGTACCTCGGTTCGAGGGAACAGGCCGAGCGGTTCGCGCGGCTGGCCCTGTACACGCTCGTGGGCTACCAGCAGACCGTGCCGCTGCAGGACGTGAGCTCGTTGCGGTGGTCCCTCGCCTATCTGCTGGGGACGCTGCTCCCGGCGGAGGAGGCGGCCGGTCTCCTCCCGCCGGATTCCTTTCCGCCGAACATCGGAACCTCCGGGTCCGAGGTGTCGAACCCCGAAACCTCGAACCCGGAAGCATCCGACTCGGAAGCGTCGGCCTAGTACGACTTCGGCAGGCCCAGCGAGTGCTGGGCCACGAAGTTGAGGATCATCTCCCGGCTGACCGGCGCCACGCGTGCGATGCGCGCGGCGCCGAGCATCGCCGCGAGGCCGTACTCCCGAGTGAGGCCGGCACCGCCGTGGGTCTGGATCGCCTGGTCCAGCGAGGCGATCGCGGCCTCACCCGCGGCGTACTTGGCCATGTTCGCGGCCTCGGCGGCCCCGAAGTCGTCGCCGCTGTCGTAGAGGACGGCGGCCTTCTGCATCATGAGCTTGGCGAGTTCGAGCTCGATCTTGCGCTGCGCCAGCGGGTGCGCGATGCCCTGGTGCGCACCGATGGGCTGCTTCCAGACGGTCCGCTCGTTGGCGTAGCGCACCGCGGCGTCGAGGGCGTACCGGCCCATACCCACTGCCATCGCCGCGCCCATGATCCGTTCGGGGTTCAGTCCGGCGAACAGCTGCATGAGCGCGGCCTCCGGCTCACCGACGAGTGCGTCGGCGGGAAGTCGGACGTCGTCGAAGAACAGGGAGAACTGGTAGTCCGGCTCGAGGATGTCCATCTCCATGGGCGTCTTCGTGAAGCCCGGGGCATCGGTCGGCACGATGAACAGGGCCGGACGGAGCTTGCCGGTCTTCGCGTCCTCGGTGCGGGAGACGACGAGCGCGGCGTCGGCCTGGTCGACACCGGAGATGTACACCTTGCTGCCGGAGAGGATCCAGTCGTCACCGTCGCGGCGCGCGATCGTGGTGATGTTGTGCGAGTTGGATCCGGCGTCGGCCTCGGTGATGCCGAAGGCCATGATGCGAGAGCCGTCGGCGAGGCCGGGCAGCCATTCCTGCTTCTGGGCGTCGGTGCCGTACTTGGAGATGATGGTGCCGCAGATCGCCGGCGAGACCACGACGAGCAGCAGCCCGGCGCCCTTCGCGGAGAGCTCCTCCTGCACCAGCGCTAGTTCGTAGATGCCGGCGCCGCCGCCTCCGTATTGCTCGGGAAGGTTCACGCCGAGGAAGCCGAGCTTGGCCGCCTCCGCCCACAATTCGGTGAGCGGCTCGTGCGCGCGCGACTTGGGAAGTACGTAGTCGACGTAGTTGTAGCGCTCGGCCAGAGCCGCCACCGCAGCGCGTAGTTCCTTCTGTTCTTCGGTCTCGATGATGCTCACGGGGATGCCTTCCGGGTCGGGTGAGAGGACGCGCGGCCGTGGACGGTCGCATGAGGGAACAGGTGGGTCAGGCGCCGTAACCCAGCCGCTTGGCGGCGAGTTCGGTGAGGATCTCTGTGGTGCCACCACCGATGCCGAGGATGCGCATGTCGCGGTACTGCCGTTCGACCTCCGATTCGGCCATGTACCCGAGGCCGCCGAACAACTGAACCGCCTGATTGGCGACCCATTCGCCGGCCTCGACCGCGGTGTTCTTCGCGAAACACACCTCGGCGATCAGGTCGGTCTCCCCCGCCACGGCGCGCTCGGTGACGTGCCGGGTGTAGACGCGCGCGACGTCGACGCGACGCGCCATCTCGGACAGGGTGCGCTGCACGGCCTGGCGGGTGATCAGCGGCCGGCCGAAGGTCTCGCGGTCGCGGCACCACGCGACGGTCAGGTCCAGGCACCGCTGCGCACCCGAATAGGCCTGGGCGGCGAGGGCGATCCGCTCGGAGACGAAACCCTGTGCGATCTGCCAGAATCCGGTGTTCTCCGCGCCGACGAGGTTGGTGACCGGTACGCGGACGTCGGCGAAGGACAACTCGGCGGTGTCCGACGCGCGCCACCCCATCTTGTCGAGCTTGCGGGAGACGGTGAAACCCGGTGTGCCCTTCTCGATCACGAGCAGCGAGACTCCCCCGGCGCCGGGACCTCCGGTGCGGACCGCGGTGACCACGAAGTCGGCGCGGCATCCCGAGGTGATGTAGGTCTTCGCGCCGTTGACGACGTAGTGGTCGCCGTCGCGTACCGCGGTGGTGGTCAGATGGCCGACGTCCGATCCACCGCCCGGTTCGGTGATCGCGAGGGACCCGACGAGTTCGCCTGCGAGAGTGGGCCGTACCCATCGGTCGATCTGATCGGGATCACCGGCCGCGATGAGGTGCGGCAGTGCGATGCCGCACGTGAACAGCGACGCGAACGTACCGCCCGAGGCCCCCGCCTCGTGGAACGCCTCGCACACGGTCAGCGTGTCGGCACCGTCACCGCCGGAACCGCCGACCTCCTCGGGGAATCCTGCGCCGAGCAGGCCGATCTTCGCGGCCTCGACGTGCAGTTCGCGGGGCAGTTCGCCGGCGCGCTCCCAGTCGTCGAGGTGGGGCAGGATCTCGCGCTTCACGAAACCGGTGACGGTCTCGCGGAGGGCGAGGCGCTCGGGGGTGGTCCACATGCTCACGATGTCTCCGATGGTGTTTCGGTCGAAGATGGTGTTTCGGTCGAAGATGTCTCGGCCGGAGGTGTCTCGACTGGGGGGGGTGGTCTCAGGAGGCGGGCGAGCCGGGCTCGCGCCCGGCGCCGGGGGCACCGGCGAAGGCTTGCGCGAGACCGAGCCATTCCTCCGCGTCCGGGCCGTCGGTGACGAGGGCGGTGTCGTCGCGGTGGATGCGCTGGGTGACGAGCAGGCAGAAGTCGAGGGCCGGGCCGGTGACCGACTGCGCCGCGTCCTCCGGACCCCATTCCCAGCTGTCCCCGTCGGGGGCGGTAAGCACGACGCGGAACGGCTCGGCCGGGGGCTTCCGGTCGCGGATGACGTACGCGAAGTCGCGCGTCCGCACCCCCAGGTGCGCGACGTTCTTCAGGCGCGCGGTGGGCGTGCGGGTGACGCCGAGGGCGTCGGCGACGTCACCCCCGTGCGCCCAGGTCTCCATGAGCCGCGCGGTCGCCATCGACGCCGGGGACATCGGCGGTCCGAACCACAGGATCTTCGTACCCCGCGGGAGCTCGGCGAGCGCGTCGGCGAGTTCGCGGCGGGTGTCGCGCCAGTCGGCGAGCAACTCCGCGGGCGGCCGCCCCGCCTGTTCCTCGGCACCGACGTCGACGAATCCCAGCGGGTCGCCGAATGCCGCTTCGACCATCTTCACGAAGGCGTCCGGGTCACGCACGGCGGTGAGCGCCGCCCGGTCGGTCCACAACAGGTGACCGATCTGGTGAGCGATGGTCCAGCCCTCCGCCGGGGTGGGCAGTGCCCAACTCTCGTCGGGCAGGGTCGCGACGAGAGCGTCGAGATCGTCGCCCTCCGCGCGGAGATCGTCGAGCACGATGTGCAGATCGGACATGCGGCAAGCGTCACACGTCACAGTCCCAAAATCAAGCACGTGTGATTGTTTTTTGCGGCAGGCGTCGTTCGTGCTCGTCGGACAGACTGACGGGATGGCCGACGATTCCCGCACGCACACCGTCGGTCCTGTCGTCGCGGTCCTCACCGCGGTGCTGTCGATGCAGTTCGGGGCGGCCTTCGCCGCGACCCTGTTCGACCGGGCTGGTGCCCTCGGCACGGTGACCCTGCGCCTGCTGTTCGCGGCCGTGATCCTCTGCGCGTTCACCCGGCCCCGGCCGCGGACGTGGACACCGGAACAGTGGCGGGCGGTGGTGACACTGGGCGCGAGTCTCGCGCTGATGAACACGGCGTTCTACGGGGCGTTGACGCGACTGCCGCTCGCCGCGACCGTCACCATCGAGTTCCTCGGCCCTCTCGGGCTGGCCGCGATCCTGTCCCGACGTGTGCGCGACGCCCTGTGGGTGGTGCTCGCGCTGGGCGGGGTGGTCCTGCTCGGCGTCGGCGACGGTGCCGGGCTGTCCACCGGTCTCGATCCGCTCGGAGTCGCCTTCGCGCTGGTCGCCGCAACGGGGTGGGCCTGGTACATCGTGGCCGGCTCACGTGTGGCGACGACCCTGCCCGGATCGGCGGGGCTGGCCGGGGCGACGACGATCGCGGCCGTCGTCGTCCTGCCGTTCGGCGCGGCGACGGCCGGCACCGAGCTCCTCCGGCCCGACCTCGTGCTCGCAGGACTCGCCGTGGCGCTGCTGTCGTCGGCGATCCCGTACACCCTCGAGATCCGTGCCCTGCGCGACCTGCCGAAGAAGGTGTTCGCGATCCTCATCGCGCTCGAACCCGCCGCCGCAGCGCTCGCCGGCGCCCTGGTGCTGGGGCAGGTCGTCGAACCTCTCGCCCTCGCGGGTATCGCACTCGTGGTGGTCGCGGGGGCCGGTGCGTTGCAGCACTCGCGCGCGTGACCCGGCACCGGATGTAAGCCAGGTCAGCGGGTACGGGTGATCAGTCGGACCAACTCCCCCGCCGGACCGGACAACGCCCGCGGCGGCCTCCAGACCGCGCGGAGCACACGCTGCAGGTCGAGTCCGTCCACCGCCACCGCGACGAGCCGGCCGGAGTCCAGATACTCCTCCACCGCCAGGGTGCTCAGCACCGCCGGGCCCGTGCCCCCGAGCACACTCGTGCGGACCGCGGCTCCGCTCCCGAGTTCGAGCAGCGGTGCGGCCCGGTCGTACTCCTGCAACGCGAGGTCGAGGGTGCGCCGGGTGCCGGACCCCTCCTCGCGGACGACCAGCGGCGTCGCTGCGAGTTCGGCCACGGTGAGCGGGCGCCGCCGCCGCGCCCACGGATGCTGCGGCGGGACGACCACGACCAGGCGGTCGCGTGCCACCGCGACACTGTGCAGTCCCTCCGGAACCGTCGGCCCCTCGACGAACCCGACGTCGCATCCGCCCTCGGCGACGACGTCACACACCCGCATCGAGTTGTGGACCTGCAACTGGATCTGGACGTCGTCACGGAGCGTGCGGAAGGCGCCGAGCCACCGCGGGATGAGGTGTTCGGCGACCGTCATCGACGCCGCGACCACCAGTTCGGGTTGCTGCTCGACGCGCAGTGCTGCAGCGGCGTCGAGGAGGCGTTCCGCGTCGGCCAGGACCTCCCGCGCCCAGTGCGCGACCACCGTGCCCTCCGGGGTGAGCACCGAACCCGTCCGGCCCCGCCGCACGAGGACCGCGCCGAGTTGCCGTTCGAGCCGGCGCAGCATGCGGGTCGCGTTGGGTTGGGCGAGACCGGCCGCGCGGGCCGCGGCGCCGAGCCCGCCCCGGTCGTCGACCCCGACGAGCAGTTCCAGAGCGACGAGATCCGGCCAGCTGGTCATGCACGAACGATATGCCGCACTCACTACTCATATCCATTCGATATGAGCTCATGTCCGATCGACGCCTGGTGCGGACACCGCTGCGGCGGAAGAGTCTAGGCATGCTCACCGTCCACGCGCCCCCATCCCGGCCCACCGTCGTCCCGGGTCTCCTGGTGGCCGCGGCGGGCGCGGTCGTCGCACTGGGAGCGGCGCACCTGATCCCCGGGGCGAGCCCGTTGCTCGTCGCGATCGTCCTGGGTGTGGTCGTGGCGAATATCGGTCTACCCGCACCGGTGGTCGGCCTTCTGGAGCCGGGCCTGGGTACGGCGTCGAAGCGTCTCCTCCGAGTGGGCGTCGCTCTTCTCGGCGTGCAGCTCGCGGTCTCCGATCTCGTCGACCTCGGGTGGGGCACAGCGGTCGTCGCGGCGACCGTCGTCGTTGCGGGTATCGGCGGGTCGCTCGCCTTCGGCCGGTGGCTCGGGGTGGGCTGGACCCAGCGCCTGCTCATCGCGTGCGGTTTCTCGATCTGCGGAGCCGCGGCCGCGGCGGCGGTCGACGGTGTGATCGATTCGCGCAAACGCGAACTCGTCACCACCGTCGCATTGGTGGTCGTCTTCGGCACCGCGATGATCCCGCTCGTTCCGCTCGCCGCCGGGATGCTCGGGCTGACCCCCGGGACCGCGGGCCTGTGGGCGGGTGCGGCGATCCACGAGGTCGCCCAGGTGGTCGCGACCGGCACCGCCCTCGAGGCCACCGCCGGTGGGGTGCTCGCCGCGGCGGTGACGGTCAAGCTCGCGCGGGTGGCACTGCTGGCCCCGGTCGTGGCGGTCGTCGGGGTCGTCGCTCGGCGGCGCGGTGAGGACCGCCGCGACGAGCGCACTCCCCCGATCGTGCCGGTCTTCCTGCTGGGCTTCCTCTCGTGCGTCGCACTGCGCTCGACCGGACTGCTCGATCCGATCGTGGTGGAGGCTGCGGGGACGGTGCAGCGCACGCTGCTGACCGTCGCGATGTTCGCCCTGGGCGCGGGGGTGCGCCGGGAAGTGCTCCGCGGCGTCGGATGGCGTCCGATCGCGCTCGCGGCAGCGGCGACCGTCTGGGTCGCGGCGATAGCCCTGATCGGCGTGTTGTCACTCAGCGGGCGGTGACGATCAGGACGGCCGACGAGATCGCGAGCACCACGACCGTGGCGGAGACCGCGACGTTGCGCCACCAGAAATAGGGCGCGCGACCCGCGACCAGACCGCGCACTCGCGCGCGGTGACCGATCCGGGAGGCGAGCAGCACCGCCAGCACGGGCACGAGGCAGATCAGGCCGATCGACGCGACCACGGCACCCGGGCCGGGCACGAACCGCATGAATCCGAGCACCACCGCACCGAGCACCGAGGCGGTGCGCAGCCACGCCAAACTCGTCCGTTCGGGCTGCAGACCGGCGTCGCCGTGCCGCAGATCGTCCCGGCTCACGATGCGGCTCGTCTCACCGGGCGATCGCGACGGCGAGCACGACCCCCGAGACCCCGAGGGCCACGGCGAGCAGATAGGCCACCCACGGCACCGGGAGTGCCCGTCCGGTGCGCATCGCGTGCTCGACGCGGTGCCAGCGGATCAGCGCGAACACCGTGAGCACGGCGGCGAATCCGAGCAACGCGCACGCCAGCACCGTGCGGAGCCCCTCCGACACGATGCCGCCCGCGAAGGTCTCCAGCGCGACCGCCGCGGCGATGACGCCGAGCGCGGTCCGCACCCACGCGAGGAAGGTGCGCTCGTTGGCCAGCGTGAAACGAGGGTCCGGGTCCGTACCGTCACGCAGCGCCTTCGGGCGCCAGCCTCCGCTGGTCTCCACGGAGCGGACTCTATCCCCGGACCGATCAGCCCACGACGAGATCGGACCCGCGCGCCGCCACGGGACGGGTCTTCAGTGGCCGCTTCGCCGGTCCTTCCACCGGGGCGCCGTCGAGGTCGTATCTGCTGCCGTGGCACGGGCAGATGATGCGGTCGCCCTCGACACCGCTGAGATTGCAGCCCTGGTGGGTGCAGATCGCGATGAACGCGCGGAAGTCGCCCTCTGCGGGCTGGGTGACGACGAGCCTCTTCGATTCGAGCATGACGCCCCCGCCGACCGGCACGTCCACGACCGCGGCGACGACCTCCGCGTCGGGTCCGGGAGGCGCCGTCGTGGTCGGTGCAGGCACCGCCGATCGCGCCTCGCCGGTGTCGCCGGACGAACCGCAGGCCGTGAGGGCCGCGCCGGCCGCCACCACACCGGCGCCGCCGATGAGGGTGCGGCGCGTGAGCGCCGTGCGGTCGAGGTTGTCGCTGCTCATGCACATGTCCGTTCGGGTCGGGATTCGGTTCTCCCGAGCCTATCGACGAACGTCCGGGCGGGCCGCGACCTGCGTCACCCGCGGCTGTGTCAACGACGCAACGAGGCGAGCAGCGGAAGACGGCGTCGGCGACGACCGAGTTCGACGAGGCTCTCGCGATCGGTGATCTTGACGCGCGGCCGGCCCTGGGCTCGTCCGGCCTGCCGCTCGGCGGCGTCGATGGTCTTC
This sequence comes from Rhodococcus sp. C26F, assembly GCF_053345925.1. Taxonomy (NCBI): domain Bacteria; kingdom Bacillati; phylum Actinomycetota; class Actinomycetes; order Mycobacteriales; family Nocardiaceae; genus Rhodococcus; species Rhodococcus sp. C26F. The sequence goes on along the minus strand of NZ_JBKFBA010000014.1, from coordinate 30,130 downwards.
CAGCCGTCCAGATCCACCCGATCGGGCCTGCGCTGTGCGAGCAACCGGTTCAGCGCACGACGGTCGCCGCGGGGAGCGGCGAGTGCACCGGAGTCGAAGTCGGCCAGCAGCGCCGCGACGGTCTCCTTCGCGCATCCCTTGTTGGTGCCGATGACGCCGCTCGGGCCGCGCTTGGCCCACCCGGTGACGTAGACGCCGGCGTCCACACGACCGCCGGTGTTGGGAACGACCCCGCGGACATCGTCGAAGGGCACACCCGGCAGGGGAACGCCGCGATAGCCGATCGACCGGAGTACGAGCGTGGCGGGCAGGTCCTCGAAACGGCCGGTGGGTCGGGCGGTGAGACGACCACCGTCGTCGACGAGTTCTGTGCGTTCGATCCGCACGCCGGTCACGTGGTCGTCGCCGAGCAGTTCGCTCGGCGCGGCGAGGTACCGGAAGACGATGCGGCGGTGCCCGGGACGGACGGGCCGGCCGGCGTACTCGCGGGCGAGACGGACGCGCAGCGCGGTCGCCGCGTCCTCCTCCACGGCCCGGGCGCTCACCGGATCGAGTTCGAGGTCGGCGTCGTCGACGACGACGTCGACCCCGGTGAGGTCGCCGAGGGCGAGGAACTCCGGATTGCTGTACGCGGCCTGGGCCGGGCCGCGCCGGCCGAGCAGGACGACCTCGCGGATGTTGCTTTTCCGCAACGCCTTCAGGGCGTGGTCGGCGATGTCGGTGCGCGCGAGTTCGTCGACGTCCATGGTGAGGATCCGCGCGACGTCGAGGGCGACGTTGCCGTTGCCGACGATGACGGCGCGTTCGCCGGACAGATCGAAAGTGCGGTCGGCGTAGTCGGGGTGGCCGTTGTACCAGGCGACGAACTCGGTGGCGGCGTGGCTGCCGGGCAGGTCCTCACCGGCGATCCCGAGGCGGCGGTCGGACGACGCACCGGTCGCGTAGATCACGGCGTGGTGGTGCTCGAGCAGTTCGGCGTGGGTGATGTCGCGACCGACCTCGGTGGCGAGGTGCAGGGCGAACTCCTCGCGCCGGAACGACCATTCGAACGATTCCGTGACCGCCTTGGTCCCCGGGTGATCGGGGGCGACACCGGCGCGCACGAGGCCGAAGGGAGTCGGGATCCGGTCGAACATCTCGACCTCGACGTCGGACCGTTCGAGCAGTTCCTGGGCGGCGTAGCAGGCCGCGGGGCCGGCGCCGACGATCGCGACCCTCAGCGTTCCACGATCGCGCGGAGGCGCCGGGGTGGGCACGAGGGGCTGCCACCCCTCCGGCGCCGGGTGGTCCTCGTACCAGGCCGCGTTGATCTCGGCGAACCGCATCTGGGAGGGATCGAGCTTGTCGTCGGGCAGGATCGCCTCGACCGGGCACGCGTCGGCGCAGGCGCCGCAGTCGATGCAGGTCTTCGGATCGATGTGCAGCATCTCGGCGGTGGCGAACTCGGGCTCGTCCGGCGAGGGGTGGATGCAGTTCACGGGGCAGACCGCGACGCAGCTCGCGTCGTTGCAGCAGGTCTGGGTGATCACATAGGCCATGGGAAGGGTCCTCGGCAGCCGGGCGGAGCGTCCGCGAATTTCATGTAACGATCCGTAACAGTTAATTCGACTGTAGCGGCTGTCGGCGTGGGTTCGCAAGAGAACCTGCGACCACCCACCGAAGCTGCAAGAATCGCACGATCGGACATCCGACCCGGGGGGGACACATGGCCACGTCGACGCCGAGCACCGACCTGCCGCGGACACGACCGCTGACGGAACTGCCCGAGGAAGCGGATCCCTTCTCCACCGAGCGCACCGTCCGCACCGGCGACGTCGACACCGGCAAGCGACTGCGACTCGACGGCATCGCCCGCTATCTCCAGGACATCGGCACCGACAACCTCGCCGCCGTCGGCGCGTCCGAGACCGACCCGCTCTGGATCGTCCGGCGCACGATCGTCGACGTGCACCGCCCCGCCGAGTACGGCCGCACGCTCCGACTGCGACGCTGGTGCGACGCCCTGTCGACACGGTGGGCGAACGTGCGGGTCCGCCTCGACGACCCCGACGACGACCCGGACGGCCCGCTGATCGAGACCGCAGCGTTCTGGATCGACATCGGCCCCACCACCGGAGCCCCCACCCGGATCAGCGACGGCCTGTTCGAGCACATGGCCCGCTACGCGCACGACACGCGTCTGAAGTGGACGGCGTGGCTGCCCGGTCGCGCACCCGACGAGGTCGACGACGAACGGGTCTTCCCCCTACGCGCCACCGACCTCGACCCGTTCGGGCACGTCAACAACGCCGTCTACTGGCACGGCCTCGAGGAGCTCCTGCCCCTCCGGCCGGACGTCCCGGACGCGCCGTACCGGGCAGTGATCGAACACCTGCGCCCCGTCGCCGCCGGCGAGACCCTCACACTGCGGACGACGCTGCGAGAGGACGGACTGACGGTCTGGTTCACGGTCGAGGATCACACTCGCGCGGTCGCGTGGATCGGCCGGAAACCGGACGCTCTACGGTGGACCCCATGACCCGTACCCTGATCTTGCTGCGCCACGGCAAGTCCGCGTACCCGGACGACGTGGACGATCACGAGCGTCCCCTCTCCCCCCGCGGACGCCGCGAGGCCGGACTCGCCGGTCGCTGGATCCGGGCGAACCTGCCCGAGGTGGACGCCGTTCTGTGCTCCACCGCGACCCGGACGCGCAAGACACTCGCCGAAGCGGCCGTGGAGGCTCCCGTCGAGTACCGCGACAGCCTGTACCACGCCGATCCGGAATCCCTGGTCGCCGAGATCCGGGGAACGGCCGACGACGTGCACACCCTGCTCGTCATCGGGCACGAGCCGACCCTCTCCGCGACCGTCCTCGGGCTCATCACGGATCACAGCACCGACGCTGCCCATCAGGTGGCCGAGAAGTTCCCCACCTCCGCGATCGCGGTCCTCACGGTGAGCGGATCCTGGTCCGAACTGTCGCGAGGCACCGCCGAACTCGTGGACTTCCACATCCCGCGCTGACCCGCGTCCCGAGCGACCCACCCCGAGCGGAACTGCCACGGGACGCTCGCACGCCCGCCATGACGGCGTCACCGTCGAGAACAAATGACGAAGGCCCCGCCCCCGAAGAGAAGAGGGCGGGACCTTCGTCGTCTACTACGGCAGCGAACTACCGGTAGTCGTTGGAGTAACCGTAGTCATCCAGCGGCACTGCAGCGCCGGTGTTCTGGCCGAAGCCGTCCGGCGAGTAGTACTGGTCGTCGTACGCCGGGATGGCGTACGCGGCCGCACGGGCCTCCTCGGTCGGCTGGACCTCGATGTTCCGGTACTTGTTGATACCGGTACCGGCGGGGATCAGCTTGCCGATGATCACGTTCTCCTTGAGACCGATCAGCTTGTCCGAGCGGCAGTTGATCGCCGCGTCGGTGAGCACGCGAGTGGTCTCCTGGAAGGACGCCGCCGACAGCCACGAGTCGGTGGCCAGCGACGCCTTCGTGATGCCCATGAGGACCGGACGGCCGGCAGCCGGCTCGCCACCCTCCTGGACCACACGACGGTTCGCAGCCTCGAACTCGCTGCGCTCGACGAGCGAACCGGGCAGGAACTCCGTCGAGCCCGAATCGATGATCGTCACGCGACGCAGCATCTGGCGCACGATGACCTCGATGTGCTTGTCGTGGATCGACACGCCCTGGCTCCGGTAGACCTCCTGGACCTCGTGGACCAGGTGGACCTGAACCTGACGCGGGCCCATCACGCGCAGCACCTCGTGCGGATCGGCAGAGCCCTCGAGGAGCTGCTGACCGACCTCCACGTGGTCGCCGTCCGCGAGCACGCCCTCGGTGCCGTCGGCCTTGCGGATGACGTGCAGACGCTGACGCTTGGACAGCTTGTCGTACACGACCTCCTCGCCACCGTCGTCGGGGATGATCGTGATCTTGTAGAAACGATCGTCGTCCTCGAGACGGATGCGACCGGAGACGTCGGCGATCGGGGCCTTGCCCTTGGGGACGCGAGCCTCGAACAGCTCCTGGACGCGGGGCAGACCACCGGTGATGTCCTCACCGACGCCACCCTGGTGGAAGGTACGCATCGTCAGCTGCGTACCGGGCTCACCGATCGACTGGGCGGCGACGATGCCGACGGCCTCGCCGATGTCGACGAGCTTGCCCGTCGCCATCGAGCGGCCGTAGCAGGTCGCGCAGACGCCGGTGCCGGTGTCGCAGGTCAGGACCGAGCGGACCTTGACCTTCTGGATACCGGCCTCGAGCAGCGCCTCGATCGCCGGGTCGCCGAGGTCGGAACCACGCTCGACGACGACGTTGCCGTTCGCGTCGACCGCGTCCGTCGCCAGCGTACGGGCGTAGGTGCTGGTCTCGATGTGAGCGTCGCGCACGAGCTCACCGGTCGGCTGACCGGTCGCGTCGCGTGCGAGCTCGGCGATGGTCATCTCGATGCCGCGCGGCGTGCCGCAGTCGACCTCGCGGACGATGACGTCCTGCGAGACGTCGACCAGACGACGGGTCAGGTAACCCGAGTCGGCGGTACGGAGAGCGGTGTCGGCCAGACCCTTACGCGCGCCGTGCGTGTTGATGAAGTACTCGGCGACGGTCAGGCCCTCACGGAAGGAGGACTTGATCGGGCGCGGGATGAACTCGCCCTTCGGGTTCGTCACCAGACCCTTCATGCCCGCCAGCGAACGGATCTGGGTCATGTTGCCCGCAGCACCGGACTTGACGATCGTGGGGATCGGGTTGTCGTCCGGGTAGTGCGCCTCCATGACCTGACCGACCTCTTCGGTCGCTTCCTGCCACAGCTTGACGAGCGAATCGCGACGCTCGTCCTCCGAGAGCTTTCCTCGGTCGTACTGCCGCTGGATGGCATCGGCCTGCGTCTCGTACCGCTCGAGGATGTCCTTCTTCTCCGGCGGAACGAGCACGTCCGCCATCGAGATGGTGACACCCGAACGCGTGGCCCAGTAGAAGCCGGCGTCCTTGAGCTTGTCGACGGTCTGCGCGACGACGATCATCGGGTACCGCTCGGCCAGGTCGTTGATGATCGCGGCCTGGCGCTTCTTCGGCATGATGTCGTTGACGAACGCGTAGTTCGTCGGCAGCAGCTCGTTGAACAGCACGCGACCGAGGGTGGTCTGCGTGGTCCACGGCTGACCGAACTTCCAGCCCTCCGGGAACAGCTCGTTCTCGACGTCGCGCGGCGGACGCAGCTGGGTCAGGCGCACCTTGATCGGAGCCTGGACCGACAGCACGCCACGGTCGACGGCCATCTGGGCCTCGGCCGGCGACGAGTAGACGCCCTGCTCGGGCTCGTCGGCGGTCGCGGCCTTGTAGGCGCCGGGGGCGTCCTCGACCAGACGGGTCAGGTGGAACAGACCCGTCACCATGTCCAGACGCGGCATGGCGAGCGGGCGGCCCGATGCCGGCGACAGGATGTTGTTCGACGACAGCATCAGGATGCGGGCCTCGGCCTGCGCCTCCGCGGACAGCGGGAGGTGCACGGCCATCTGGTCGCCGTCGAAGTCGGCGTTGAAGGCCTCACACACGAGGGGGTGCAGCTGGATGGCCTTGCCCTCGACGAGCTGCGGCTCGAACGCCTGGATACCGAGGCGGTGCAGCGTGGGAGCACGGTTCAGCAGAACCGGGTGCTCGTTGATGACCTCTTCGAGGACGTCCCACACCTGCGGGCGCTGACGCTCGACCATGCGCTTGGCGGACTTGATGTTCTGCGCGTGGTTGAGGTCGACGAGACGCTTCATCACGAACGGCTTGAACAGCTCGAGCGCCATGAGCTTCGGCAGACCGCACTGGTGCAGCTTGAGCTGCGGGCCGACGACGATGACCGAACGGCCCGAGTAGTCGACGCGCTTACCGAGCAGGTTCTGACGGAAGCGGCCCTGCTTGCCCTTGAGCAGATCGGACAGCGACTTGAGCGGACGGTTACCGGGACCGGTGACCGGCCGGCCACGACGGCCGTTGTCGAACAGGGCGTCGACCGACTCCTGCAACATCCGCTTCTCGTTGTTGACGATGATCTCGGGGGCACCGAGGTCGATCAATCGCTTGAGGCGGTTGTTGCGGTTGATGACGCGGCGGTACAGGTCGTTGAGGTCGGAGGTCGCGAAGCGGCCACCGTCGAGCTGCACCATCGGACGCAGTTCCGGCGGGATCACCGGCACGGCGTCGAGCACCATGCCCATGGGCGAGTTGCCGGACTGCTGGAACGCCGCCACGACCTTCAGGCGCTTGAGAGCACGGAGCTTCTTCTGGCCCTTGCCGCTGCGGATGGTCTCGCGCAGCGACTCGGCCTCGGCGTCGATGTCGAAGTTCTCGATGAGCTTCTGGATCGCCTCGGCACCCATGGCACCGGTGAAGTACTCGCCGTAGCGGTCCTGGAGCTCGCGGTAGATCATCTCGTCGACGATCAGATCCTTCGGCTTCAGCTTCGTGAAGGTCGTCCAGATCTCGTCGAGGCGGTCGAGCTCGCGCTGCGCACGGTCGCGGAGCTGACGCATCTCGCGCTCGCCGCCGTCCTTGACCTTGCGGCGGACGTCGGACTTGGCGCCCTCGGCCTCGAGTTCGGCGAGGTCGGCTTCGAGCTTCTGTGCACGGGCTTCGAGGTCGGCGTCGCGCTGGTCGGCGACCGACTTCTTCTCGACCTCCATCTCGGCTTCGAGAGTGGAGAGCTCGTTGTGGCGCAGCTCGTCGTCGACCGACGTGATGACGTACGCGGCGAAGTAGATGATCTTCTCGAGATCCTTCGGCGCGAGGTCGAGCAGGTAGCCGAGGCGGCTCGGCACACCCTTGAAGTACCAGATGTGCGTCACCGGAGCGGCGAGCTCGATGTGGCCCATGCGCTCACGGCGGACCTTGGCGCGGGTCACCTCGACGCCGCAGCGCTCGCAGATGATGCCCTTGAAGCGGACACGCTTGTACTTGCCGCAGTAGCACTCCCAGTCCCGGGTGGGACCGAAGATCTTCTCGCAGAACAAGCCGTCCTTCTCGGGCTTGAGCGTGCGGTAGTTGATGGTCTCGGGCTTCTTGACCTCGCCGTACGACCAGTTACGGATGTCCTCGGCGGTGGCCAGGCCGATCCGGAGTTCATCGAAGAAGTTGACGTCGAGCACGTAACTTCCTTTCCCCTGTGCGGGTTGTATTGCTGCTAGTTGTCGCTATCGCTGCCGGGGCCCGACGCGGTACGCGCCCGGTGGTGTCGGGGTGCGTACCGCATCGGCTCGGCTCCTAGTTCGCGAGGTCGTCGACCGTGGCCGACTCGTTGCGGGAAAGGTTGATGCCCAGGTTGGCGGCCGCCCGCTCGAGGTCCTCGTCGTCGCCGTCGGCCATCGCGATGGCCGCGCCGTCGCTGGAGAGGACCTCCACGTTCAGGCACAGCGACTGGAGTTCCTTGAGGAGCACCTTGAACGACTCGGGGATACCCGGCTCGGGGATGTTCTCGCCCTTGACGATCGCCTCGTAGACCTTGACGCGACCGACCACGTCGTCGGACTTGATCGTGAGCAGCTCCTGGAGGGTGTAGGCGGCGCCGTAGGCCTGCATGGCCCAGCACTCCATCTCACCGAAGCGCTGACCACCGAACTGCGCCTTACCACCGAGCGGCTGCTGCGTGATCATCGAGTACGGACCGGTCGAACGCGCGTGGATCTTGTCGTCGACCAGGTGGTGCAGCTTGATGATGTACATGTAGCCGACCGACACCGGGTACGGGAACGGCTCGCCGGAGCGACCGTCGAACAGCGTCGCCTTGCCGTCGGGGCCGACCATGACCTCGCCGTCGCGGTTCGGCAGCGTCGAGGACAGCAGACCCGTCAGCTCCTCCTCGCGGGCACCGTCGAACACCGGCGTGGCGATGTTGGTGTCGGGATCGGCGGCGAGCATCTCATCGGAGAGGTTCTGAGCCCACTCGGGACGGCTGCCGTCGTCGGCCACCTGGATCTGCCAGCCGGCCTTGCCGATCCAGCCCAGGTGCGTCTCGAGGACCTGGCCGATGTTCATACGACGCGGAACACCGTGGGTGTTCAGGATGATGTCGACCGGGGTGCCGTCGGGCAGGAACGGCATGTCCTCCTGCGGGAGGATCTTGCCGATGACGCCCTTGTTGCCGTGGCGGCCGGCGAGCTTGTCGCCGTCCTGGATCTTGCGCTTCTGCGCCACGTACACGCGGACGAGCTCGTTGACACCCGGAGGCAGATCGTCGTCGTCCTCGCGCGAGAACACGCGAACACCGATGACCTTGCCGTTCTCACCGTGGGGCACCTTCAGCGAGGTGTCGCGGACCTCGCGCGCCTTCTCACCGAAGATCGCGCGGAGCAGACGCTCCTCGGGGGTCAGCTCGGTCTCGCCCTTCGGCGTGACCTTGCCCACGAGGATGTCGCCGTCGCGGACCTCGGCGCCGATGCGGACGATGCCACGCTCGTCGAGGTCGGCGAGGACCTCGTCGGAGACGTTCGGGATGTCGCGGGTGATCTCCTCGGCACCGAGCTTGGTGTCGCGGGCGTCGATCTCGTGCTCCTCGATGTGGATCGAGGTGAGCACGTCCTCCTCCACAAGGCGCTGCGACAGGATGATCGCGTCCTCGTAGTTGTGGCCTTCCCACGGCATGATCGCCACGAGCAGGTTCTTGCCGAGCGCCATCTCACCGTTCTCGGTGCAGGGGCCGTCGGCAAGGACCTGACCGGACTCGACGCGCTGTCCCTCGTCCACGATCGGACGCTGGTTCGAGCAGGTGCCCTGGTTCGAACGGTCGAACTTGCGCAGACGGTAGGTCTTGCGGGTTCCGTCGTCGGCCATGACGGTGATGAAGTCGGCGGAGACCTCTTCGATCACACCGCTCTTCTCGGTGACGATGACGTCGCCGGCGTCGACGGCGGCACGCAGCTCCATGCCGGTACCGACGATCGGCGACTCGCTGCGCACCAGCGGCACGGCCTGACGCTGCATGTTCGCGCCCATGAGGGCACGGTTGGCGTCGTCGTGCTCGAGGAACGGGATCATCGCGGTCGCGACCGACACCATCTGGCGCGGCGAGACGTCCATGTACTCGACCTGGTCGGCGGCGACGTACTCGATCTCCGCGCCCTTCTTACGGACGAGGACACGCTCGTCCGAGAAGCGGTTGTCGGAACCGATCGGCGAGTTGGCCTGCGCGATGAGGTAGCGGTCCTCCTCGTCGGCCGTGAGGTACTCGACCTCGTCGGTGACGACACCGTCGACGACCTTGCGGTAGGGCGTCTCGATGAAGCCGAACGGGTTGACCCGCGCGTACACCGACAGCGAGCCGATCAGGCCGATGTTCGGGCCTTCCGGGGTCTCGATCGGGCACATGCGGCCGTAGTGCGACGGGTGGACGTCGCGGACCTCGAGGCCGGCACGCTCACGCGACAGACCGCCGGGGCCCAGCGCCGACAGACGACGCTTGTGCGTCAGGCCCGACAGCGGGTTGTTCTGGTCCATGAACTGCGACAGCTGGGAGGTTCCGAAGAACTCCTTGATCGCGGCCACGACCGGACGGATGTTGATCAGGGTCTGCGGCGTGATCGCCTCGACGTCCTGGGTGGTCATGCGCTCACGGACCACGCGCTCCATGCGGGACAGGCCCACGCGGATCTGGTTCTGGATGAGCTCGCCGACCGTACGCAGACGACGGTTGCCGAAGTGGTCGATGTCGTCGACCTCGACGGGAACCTCGACGCCGCCGGGGACGGTCATCTTGTTCTCGCCCGCGTGCAGACGCACGAGGTACTCGATCGTGGCGACGATGTCTTCCTCGGTGAGGGTGGACGCCTCGATCGGCTGACCCGTGTTCAGGCCGAGCTTCTTGTTGATCTTGTAACGGCCCACGCGCGCCAGGTCGTAGCGCTTGTCCTTGAAGAAGAGGTTCTCCAGCAGGGTCTGCGCGCTCTCCTTGGTCGGCGGCTCGCCCGGACGCAGCTTGCGGTAGATGTCGAGGAGCGCCTCGTCGGTGCCCGCCGTGTTGTCCTTCTCGAGCGTCGACATCATGATCTCGGAGAACCCGAAACGCTCGACGATCTGCTCGGTGGACCATCCCAGCGCCTTGAGCAGCACGGTGACCGGCTGACGGCGCTTGCGGTCGATACGCACACCGACGGTGTCGCGCTTGTCGACGTCGAACTCGAGCCAGGCACCGCGGCCCGGGATGACCTTGACGCTGTGCAGGTCCTTCTCGGTGCTCTTGTCGACGTTCTTGTCGAAGTACACGCCCGGCGAACGGACGAGCTGGGACACCACGACACGCTCGGTGCCGTTGATGATGAAGGTGCCCTTGTCGGTCATCATCGGGAAATCACCCATGAAGACCGTCTGGCTCTTGATCTCGCCGGTGTTGTTGTTGATGAACTCGGCAGTGACGAACAGCGGAGCCGCGTACGTCATGTCCTTGTCCTTGCACTCCTCGACGGAGGCCTTGACCTCGTCGAAACGAGGATCGGAGAAGGACAGGGACATCGAACCCGAGAAATCCTCGATCGGCGAGAGCTCGTCGAGGATCTCCTCCAGGCCACCGACGACGTGACCGTCGCCGCGCTCGGCAGCCTTCGCGCGCCAGCGCTCCGAGCCGATCAACCATTCGAAGGAATCGGTCTGTAGATCGAGGAGCCCGGGAACTTCGAGGGGTTCGCGAATCTTCGCGAACGACACCCTCGTCGGGGCTCCGGGGATTCCGGCTACTGCCTTGGTCTGGCTAGAGACTGCCAAGATGCGTCCTTCCAGCACCTCACGCGGGCCGCTCCAACCGGTGCGACCGCCGCTGTACCTGCTTCTTCATGTGGGGCGTTTTCGCTGGTCGCAACCCGAACGAGAACCCCACCGACGCACCGAAACGGTCTCGCCCGAAAGAGCGAATTCCGACTCGACGATCAGAAGGTGAACAGGAGGCAGCCAGCGCAAAGAACTAACCTACACCTGAGTAGGCGAAATGTCCACAGGGGTGCCTCAAAGAAACCTGGCAAACGACCTCGAGCGGCTCACGAGGAAGCCTTCAGTCGAACAGGCGTACCGATAGAGTGACCGCTCGCGTCGCCTGCGTCAAGACTGCGCGTCCGGAACGATCCGCGCGTCGCGGCCGCGGACGCCCCCGGTGTGGGGGCGATCCGCAGCCGTCGTCACCGGTCGCGGATCTCCGAGACCAGCCATCGTCCGTCCGACTTCTCCATCCTCACCAGCAGGGGTGCGGCCGCACTTCCCTGGGCGATCCCGTCGCCGGTGGCGCTGACGTTGATGTAGGCGGCGACCTCGGCGCGGGTGTCGTCGAGCATCGTCGCGCCGATGTGCTCGACCATCACCTCGGTGACCGTGCGGGTGTCGATCGCGGCCTTCTTGGTGACGTCCGCGGTCGAGTCGAACTCCTCGAGCCGCTCCGGGGTCAGCAACTCCCGGATCCGGCCGAAGTCCTCGTCGATGGTGCGGTAGTCGTAGCCGTGCATGGTCTCGATCGCGATCTTCGCGGCCTCGGTGACCTCGCGTGTCTCCGCGGTGTCGACCCACGCGACGTTCGAGACCTCGGCGCCGGGGCGGAAGGCTGCGACCGCGGCGATCACCGCGAGCACCACCGCCACCGCACCGACGACGATCACCGGACGCCACCCACCGGAGGCACGCGACCTGCCGGCGTCACCGGCGGGAGGCTCGGGCGGATCGACCGGCTCGGCCGGAGACTCCGTCGGGTGCTCTGCGGGAGTTCCGTCGCCGGCCGCCGGGGCCGGCTTCTCCTGCTTCTCGTCCTGCTTGTCGAGCGTCACCTCGGAGGGTCGTGACTGCTCCGCAGAAGTTTCCTCGGCAGGGTTTTGCTCTGCCCGGGTCGGGCGTTCGTCCCCTGCCCGGGTCGGGCGTTCGTCCTCTGCCCGGGTCGGGCGTTCGTCCTCTGCCCGGGTCGGGCGTTCGTCCTCTGCAGGGGTCATCCGAGGCGGTCGGGACGTGCCGGCGACCTTCGGCCGACGGCGCGGGGGCCCACTGGGGCCGGTCTTCCGTCGCTGCGGGGGCACTACACGTTCTCCTTCGTCGACTTGCCGAACATCACGGGCCTGCCTCGCCCTCGGGCGCGGGCGCCCCGGAGCCCTCGGGCGCGGGCGCCCCGGAGCCCTCGGGTGCGGGCTCACCGTCGGGTGCGGGCTGCGCGCCGGGATCGGGAGCCGGAGCACCGGGGACCGGTCCCGACTCCATCTCGACGGAGGCGAGCGGTTCGATGGTCTCGGCCTTCCACACGTCGCCGTCCTTGCGCAGCGACACGAGCACCGGGACCTTGTTGGTCACGAAGTACTCGGGGGTCTGGGTGCGCACGGCCAGGACGACGAGCGCCTTGCCCAGGTCGTCGTCGGTGTTGAGTTCGGTGAGCGTTCCGAACAGCACCTCGGCCGACATGCTGGTGCCGGTCTCCGCGACCCGGGCCCGGATGTCCTCCTCGGTCGCCGCGAGATCGTTGCGCAGGGCGTCGCCGGTGATCGACGACCGCATGTTCTCGATCGACAGGTCGACGTCGTTCGCGTCGACGCTGTTCAGGTTGACGGCCGCCTGCATGGCTCCCGAGAGCGCGGCGTCGCGCGCCTCGGCAGCCGAACGGTCCACCAGGAGCGCGCGCCCCCAGCCGTAGCCGAACCACACCGCCGCCGCGAGGGCGACGACGGCGAGCACCGAGACGACGGCGAGGGCCGCCCTGCGTGCCCCGCCCGGCCCCCGCCCGTCCGCGGACGAGTTGCCGTCGGCGGAGGGGGGCGGGGTGGGCGGAGCGTCGGAGGAAATTGGTGCACTCACTCCACAAACCTACTAACTGCTCACTTCGGGGTGACTCCGAGCAACGGCGCGAGCTGCGTCGCGATCGGATTCAGGTTGAGCTTGTCGGGGTCCTTCTTCGGCTTGAAATCCCAGGGCTGGATCGTGTTCGGATCGGCGAAGACGATGCGGTTCGCGCTGCGCACGCCGGTGACACTGCCCTGCGGCACCTCGCACGAGGCGTTCGTGTTGAACGGGAAGTCCTGCTGGGTCTCGTCGAAGTTCGGATCCTGCGCGCGCATCTGCGCGAGGATCTCCTGCGTCCCCTCGTACCCGATGGTGCACGAAGGCGGATTGTTGGTCTCGAGCACGATGCCCTGACGCACCGCGCCGTCGCCCGGAGCGACCGTACTCGCACTGCCCGCAACGGCGGGAAGGAAGGCCAGCAGCGGCTGCAGAGCGATCGACTGCGGGGCTGCCGCTTCCGCCACCGCCGCGAGGTTGGCGAGGTCGGTGGTCAGGCCCGGGCCGGAGCCCTCGATCAGCTGGGAGAGCTGGTCGCTCGCGTCGGTGCCGGTGTCGATCAGGCGCCGCAGATCGGGGTCGCTGTCGCGGAGCTGCGCGGTCACCAGATCCAGATCCGAGCTGAACTGCTGGATCGCCGACGACTGGGCGGACTGCGTGTCGAGCACCGTGAGGCTGTCGCGGATGAGCGTGACGGTCTGCGGCAGGTATTCGGTGCCCTTCTCGCTGAGACCGGCGAGCGCGTCGACGAGCACCTGCAGGTCGTCGCCGCGGCCGTCGAAGGCCGCGCCGAGCTCGGTGACGACGGTGCGCAGCGGCTCGAGCGGAACCGAGTACACGAGGTCGTTCGTGCTCAACAGCAGGTCTTCGACCGGCGTGGGCAGATCGTCCTCGGTGCCCTCGATGACGGAGCCCTGTTCGAGATAGGGGCCCTCGTCGTTCGGCGGCTGCAGATCGACGTACTGCTCACCGATCGCCGACCGGTTCGCCACGACGGGACGCGCCGACGCCGGGATCTGCGGTCCGCCGTTGTCGAGGCGCAGTTCGACGTTGATTCCGTCGTCCGTGAGGCTGAGCGCCCCGACTCGACCGACGGGCACCCCACGGTAGGTGACCTCGGCGTTCGGGAAGATGCCACCGCCGGTGGGGAACCGCGCGTCGACGGTGTACTGACCGAAGCCCATGAGGTTGTCGAGCCGCACGTACCGGGCACCGACGAACACGATGCCGAGCAGCGCGATGACCACGAACAGCGCGAGCTGCACTTTCACCAGGCGCGATCTCACTGCCCACCCCCGAGTCCGAGCTGATTCAGCAAACCTTCCAGCGGCCCCGGCGGCGGGACCTCGTCACCGTCGGTGCCGGTGCCGGTATCGGTGTCCGTACCTGCCTCGGTGACCCCCGGGATCTCGATGCCGTCGGGCAGCGACACCCCTTCGGGCAGGGTCACACCGGGCAGACGCGGAGTGGGAAGCACCGGCAGCAACGACACGGTGGGCCAGCCAGGGGCAGGTCCGTTCCCGTCGTAGTACGGGTTGGACGGGTCGACGAGCGGCTTCGGATTGCCGAATTTCGGCTGGCGGTAGACCGGGTCGCCCTGGCCCACACCGAGCGCGGCCAGCGCGTTGCCGATCTGCAGGTCGACGACGAGGAAGAGGTTCACCGAGTTGCCCAGCGCGACCTTCTCGACACCGTCCGGGAACGGCACCGTGGGCACGAAGGCGAGCGCCTCGACGAGGTCGTCGCCCGACGCTGCGAGTGCCTGGAGGGTCGGGCGCAACGCCAGGAGGTCGGCGATCAGATCCTCCTTGGACTGATCGAGGACGTCGACACCCGCGGTGCCGAGCCGGTCGAGCTGGCCGAGCAGCTGCGTCAGCTGCGGCCGTTGCTGCTCGAGCACCTCGGTCGCGACCGGCAGTTCGTCGAGCACGGCGGCGATCTTGTCGTTCTGCTCCGCGACCCGCACCGTGAGCTCGTCGAGTCCGTCGAGCGCCCGGGTGATGTCGTCGCGTTGCTGTTCGAGACCGGTGATCAGGGTCTCGGCCTGCTCGATGAGGCTGCGCGTGGTTCCCTCGCGGCCGTCGAAGGCCGTCGACAACTCGCTGACGATCGGCGCGAGCTGGCCGACACCGCCACCGTTGAGCAGCAGCGACAGCGCGCCGAGCACCGGTTCGAGTTCGGTGGCGTGCCGGGTGCGGTCGAGCGGGATCACGTCGCCGTCGGCGAGCCGGCCCGTCGGGGGCTCGTCCTCCGGAGGCGTGAGCTGCACGAACTTCTCACCGAGCAGACTCGACTGTTCGACGCTCGCGAGCGCGTTCGCCGGCAGGTCGACGCTCGAGTCGAGCACGATGCCGACGTCGGCGGTCCACCCGAAATCGGATGCGACCGAGATCGATTCGACACGCCCGACCGGCACACCGTCGACCTTCACGCTCGACTGCGGAACCAGGTCGAGCACGTCGTCGAACTGGATGGACAGACGGATCGGATCGCTACCCACATCGGCGCCGCCGGGCAACGGGACGTCGGACAGACCTCCGCACCCCGTGACCGTCACCGCGACCACGCACGCGGCCGCTCCGAAGACACCTGTGCGGCCCATCCTCTTCGCGCCGCTCACCGATCTCCTCCCTGGAGGTCGAGCCGGGGCGAGACCACGCCGGGCACCGTGCCCGGAGTGACCTGCCGCTGGATGTTCTCACCGCTCAGGACACCGAACGGCAGGATCAGATCCGGGGACCGCTGGTCCTCGGTGATCTGCGTGGCGACGTCGCGGCACCGGTCGATCAGCGGCTGCATCTGCCGGCCGAGCTGCTCGAAACGCTCGTCGCCGGGCACGAGATTGCCGAGATCGATGAGCTTGCACACCGCTCCCGCGGGGTCCTGCAGGTCGGGCAGCACGAGCCGTGACGCGAGCACACCCGCTTCGGCGTCGTACGAGTTGACGAGGTTGCTCACCGCGAGCGGGAGCAGCGTCAGCGAATCCACGAGTTCCTGCCGGCGGTCCGCCAGGGTCTCCGTGATCGGCACGAGTGCGTCGACGTTGTCCTTCACGGCAGCCTGGTTGTCGCGCACGAACGTCGCGACGTCGCCGAGCGTGACCGACAGCGTGTTCAGCGCCTCACCGAGGTTCTGCCGCTCCCCCGCCAGGAATCCCGACAGGTCCGAGAGCTGCGCATTGAACTGGCGCACCTGCTCGTCGTTGGCCGCGAGAGCACTGACGAACAGCTGCAGGTTCTCGATCGTGCCGTAAAGGTCGTCGCGCGACTGGTCGAGCGTACGCGCAGCGGCCGACAGGTTCTCGATGCTCTGCCCGAGGGCCTCACCGTTGCCGGCGAGGTTCTCCGCACCGACTTCGACGAAGTCGGTCAGCGCGCCCTCGCGGTTCGCGCCGTCGGGACCGAGCGCGCGGGAGAGCTCGTCGATGCTCGCGTAGAGCTCGTCGACCTCCACCGGGGTGGCGGTGCGCTCGCGGTCGATCACCGCACCGCTGCTCATCGTGTCGCCACCGGTGTAGGCGGGGGTGAGCTGCACGTAGCGGTCGGCGACGACCGACGGGGTGATCTGCACGGCGCGGGCGTCGGCCGGGATGTCGACGCCGCGGTTCACCCGCAGACCGACCTTCACGAGGTCGCCCTGCGGTTCGACGGAGGTCACCTTCCCCACCTCGACGCCGAGCACCCGCACGTCGGAGCCCTCGTAGATGCCGACGGCCTTGTCGAAGTAAGCGGTGATCTCGGTGGTGCCCAGTCGGGTGAACAGCCACCAGCCCGCTCCGGCCAGGGCCACCGCGACCGCCATGACGGCCGCGATCAGCGCGATGCGCCCGCGATTGCTGCGGGACTCGCCGTTCTCGGCGTGTGCCATCAGTTGCCCCCTTCCAGGCGGCGACCGGGCTCGCGGTAACCGGGGATCTCCGGCAGGCCCGGCGGGGTCAGGTTCACGACGACCTGGTCGAACCACCGGCCGTTGCCGACGACGTTGGTGTAGACACGCACGAACGGCTCGTACAGCTCCATGGCCCGATCGAGGTTGTCGTTGTTCTCCTGGAGGACGTCGACGACGCCGCGCAACTGCTGCAGGGCGGGACCGATGGTCTCGCGGTTCTCCTCGACGAGCCCGGAGAGCTCGGCCGACAACCGCTTGGTGCCATCGAGCAACTGGGAGATCGCCTCCTGCCGGTTGTTCAGTTCCGCGACGAGCAGCGCACCGTCGGAGAGCAACCGGTTGAACTCGGCGTTGCGGTCGGCGAGCACCTTCGAGACATTGCCGGTCGCGTCGAGGAGCTTCTTCAGCTCCTGGTCACGACTCGCGACGGTCTCGGACAGGCGGCTGATGCCGTCGAGCGAGGCCCGGATGTCGTCGGGTGTCTCCGAGAACGCCTCCGACAGGGTCTGGAAGCCGGTCGCGAGCTGCTCGGAATCGATCTCGCCGAGGGTCGTGGCCGCCGACGAGAACGCTTCGATCACGTCGTACGGCGCGACCGTTCGGTCGAGCGGGATCCGGTCGTCCGGGTCGAGCACCTCCGTACCCCGCGGCTCGAGTGCCAGATACTTCTGTCCGAGGATCGTCTTGATCTGGATGGAGGCCGCCGTGTCGTTCCCGACCCATGCGTCCTGGACCTTGAACGAGACGATCACGCGGTCGCCCTCGAGGTCGACTCCGGTGACCTTGCCGACCTTCACGCCGGCGATACGCACCTCGTTGGTGGTTTTGAGACCTGCGGCCTCGCTGAACTCGGCCTTGTAGGTCGCGCCTGCCCCGATGATGGGCAGTTCGTCGAGGAAGAAGGCGGACAGTGTCCCCAGCAGCACCACGACGATGCCCAGGGCACCGGCGGCGGCCGGACTGCGACGTTTGCTCATCGTCCCTGCAACTCCTGCATCCCCTCCTGCGAGCAACGCTTCGCCGCATTCGTGTAGATGGGTTGGTTCACGGTGGGCAGCCCCGTCGGCAGATTCAGATACGGGACCGAACCGGGACCTGCGACGATGTCGATACCGCACAGGTAGAACTGGAACCACGAACCGTAGCTGGCCACGCGCCCGAGCTTGTCGAGCTTGACCGGCAACGTCTCGAGGACGCGGTCGACCTCGTCGCGGTTCGCGTTGAGATTCGAGGTGACCTGTTCGAGCGCCGTGATCGACTGTGCGATCGACGGGCGGGTGGGCTCGAGTACGTCGGAGACCGCGTCGGTCAGCCCCGCCATCGACGCCACGGCCGAACCGACGGTCGCCCGGTCGGCCGACAACCCGCTGACAAGTGCCTGCGTGTTGACCAGCAGCGAATCGAGCTGCTCGTCGCGCTGGTCGATCGTGGCCAGGACGGTGTTGAGGTTGTCGATCACCGCACCGATCACGCGATCCTTGTCGGCGATGGTGTTGGTCAGCGACGCGGTGCTGCGCACCAGATCGCCGATCGTTCCGGCCTCGCCCTGGAAGACCTGGATGATCTGGAACGAGAGCTTGTTGACGTCGTCGGCGCTCAGCGTCTGGAACAACGGCCGGAAGCCGTCGAAGAGCGTCGTGAGGTTCACCGCCGGCTTCGTGCGCTCGATCGGGATCGTATCGCCGCCCGTGATCTTCTCGCCCTGCGCGCCCTCACCCTGACCGAGCGCGATGTAGCGCTGGCCGACGAGATTGCGGAACCGGATGGTCGCGGTGGCACCGGCCGGGAGCCAGTCGCGCTCCTCGAGCGAGAAGGTGACCCGCGCCTGCCGTTCGTCGAAGACCGAGATCTCCTCGACCTGCCCCACGCGGACACCCGCGATGCGGATGTCGTCGCCCTTGTTGAGTGAGGTGACGTCGGAGAAGATCGCGTGGAACTTCGTTCCTCCCCCACCGCCGACACTGGCGATGGTCGCGGCGAGGACACCGGTCGCGAGGACGGTGACCACGGCGAACACGATGAGTTTGATCAGGGGTGCTGCCAGACCTCTCACTGGAAGCTCACCTCCGTACCGCGGATCGCCGGAGCGCCGAGCCGGGTGGTCCAGGACGGGACCTCCTCGGGGTCGACACCGGTGGCCTGTCCGTAGATGACGTCGAGCGTGTCCTGTTCCAGACGCGAGCCGGCGTACGAGACGGGAGTCGCGCCGCCGTCCGAGGTGCCGATGATCTCACCGACGTCGTCGGGGACGCCGGATCCTGCCGGGGCAGGGAAGAAATCGATGGTCTCGGGGCCGGGATTACGCGACGGCACCTGATACGAACCGTCGTTGACCGAACCGCCCGGATACTGCGGGAAGTTGCGGCCGGGCGCGGTCACGTCGTCGTAGCAGGCCGGTCCGCGATCGTCGAGCAGACGCGGTTCGTCCTGGTTCGGCAGGTAGCGGCCCTTCGGGTTCGTGAACTGGATGTTCGCGCGCACACCCGGGAACGGATCGTCGGCCGCGAGCAGGTCGACGGCCGCCGGCTTCGCATCGGCGAATCCCTTGAAGGTGCACGGGAAGGACGGCGAGTAACGGGCGAGCAGCTGCAGCGCCTCCTTCGAATCGGCGGACAGCGTGATGATCGAGTTCGAGTTCTGCTCGATGAAATCGGCCGTCTGCGACGACGCTCCCGTCGCGCTCGCGAGCAGCGTGCGGATCTGGTTCTGCTGTTCGACGACCGTGCCACCCGTCGTGCGCAGGTTGTTCAGCGCCTCGACGAGATCCGGTGCGGCCTCGGAGTAGGTCTGCGAGAAGTCGGCGAGTCCGCGCAGATCCTCCTGCAGCGTGGGCAGTTCGACGTTCACCTCGCGGAAGATCTGTTCCAGATCGTCGACCGTCTGTCCCAGCTTCTCGCCGCGTCCGCTCAGTCCCTGGGCCAGGGCGCCGAGCGTGTTGGCGAGGTCCTGCGGCGGGACGGCCTCGAGGAGCGGGAGCAGCCCGTCGAGCACGTCGCCGAGTTCGACGGTGCGCTCGCTCGTGTCCTGCACCAGCACATCGCCGTTCGTGACGGGACGGCCCGGATCGTCGGGGATGATCAGCGAGACGTAGCGCTCACCGAAGAGGGTCTTCGGCAGCAGCTGTGCGGTGGCGTTGACCGGGATCAGATCGGCCTTGTCGGGGTCGAGAGCGAGATGCGCGGTGACGTCGCCGCCTTCCGCGCTCGTTCCGCGGACCTCGCCGACGAGCACACCGCGTGCCTTGACGTCGGCGTTGAGCGGCAGGGCGTTTCCGATGCTGTCGGTGCGGAGGTCGACCTTCACGACCTTCGTGAACGTCTTGTTGTACATCGCGATCGTGACGTACAGGAACAGCGCCAGCACCACGAAGAAGATCAATCCCAGGGTGCGGCGACGCAAGGGCGAAGTGGTCGTGTCGCTCATCCGGCCACCCTCACCGTGGTCGTCGTGCCCCAGATCGCGAGGCTGAGGAAGAAGTCGAGGATCGCGATCGTCACGATCGCGGTACGCACCGCGCGGCCCACGGCCACCCCGACGCCGGCGGGACCACCGCTGGCGTGGAAACCGTAGTAGCAGTGAATGAGGATGACCACGAACGCGAAGACCAGCACTTTCGCGAACGAATACAACACATCCTCCGGTGGGAGGAACAGATAGAAGTAGTGGTCGTACGAGCCGCTCGACTGGCCGTTGAACAGCGTGCTGATCGTGCGGGTCGCGAGATAGGCCGCGAGGAGACCGATGATGTACAGCGGGATCACGGCGACGAAGCCGGCGATCATCCGGGAGGTCACCAGGAACGGCAGCGACGGCACGGCCATCACCTCGAGGGCGTCGATCTCCTCGCTGATCCTCATGGCACCGAGCTGTGCCGTGAAGCCGCAGCCCACGGTCGCCGACAACGCGAGCGCCGCGACGATCGGGGCCAGCTCACGGGTGTTGACGTAGGCCGAGAGGAAGCCGGTGAGCACCGACGAGCCGAGCTGCTCGAGCGCGGCGTAACCCTGCAGACCCACGACGACGCCGGTGAAGCCGGACATCATCGCGATGACGCCGATGGTGCCACCGATCACGGCGAGTGCACCGCTGCCGAAGGTGACCTCGGCGAGCAACCGCAGGACTTCCTTGCGGTAGTGGGTGAGGGTTCGCGGGGTCCACGCGACGGCGCGCGCGTAGAAGGACATCTGGTCCCCCGCGCGGTCGAGCACGTTCAGCGGTGCGCGCACCGCTCGGCGACCCCGGAGAAGAACGAGATCTCCGCGGCCTCTGGAGACTGTCATCTGGTCAGGATCCCTTCGCAGGAACGATCTGCAGGTACACCATCGTCAGGATCAGGTTCGCGAAGAAGAGCAGCAGGAACGTGATGACGACGGTCTGGTTCACGGCCTCCCCCACGCCCTTCGGGCCCGCACCGGGGTGCAGCCCCTTGTAGGACGCGACGACGCCGGCGATCAACCCGAAGATCGCAGCCTTGAGTTCGGCGACGTAGAGGTCGGGTAGCTGCGCTAGGGCGGAGAAGGAGGCGAGGTAGGCGCCGGGGGTACCGCCCTGCAGCACCACGTTGAAGAAGTAGCCGCCGGCGATGCCGATCACGGAGACGAGACCGTTGAGCAGGAGCGCGACGAGCACCATCGCCAGTACTCGCGGGACGACGAGGCGCTGGATGGGATTGATGCCCAGCACCTCCATCGCGTCGATCTCCTCGCGGATCGTCCGCGATCCGAGGTCGGCGGTGACCGCGGAGCCGGCGGCGCCGGCGATCAGCAGAGCCGTCACGATCGGACTGCCCTGCTGGATGACCGCCAGGACGCTCGCAGCGCCGGTGAACGATTCGGCGCCGAGCTGCTTGATCAGCGAGCCGGTCTGCAGCGACACGACGGCGCCGAACGGGATCGCGACGAGCGCCGTCGGAAGAATCGTGACACTGGCGATGAACCACGCCTGTTCGATGAATTCCCGGAACTGGAACGGCCGGCGGAAGGTGTTCCGCACGACGTCGACGAACAGTTCGACGATGTTGCCGGCCTGGGTGAGTGCGCCGTGAACCGGCCGCACGAGCGAGCTGCCCGCCCCCATCTACTCTCCTACTTCTCCAGCCTGCGGCTGTACCACTACTGACGCTGTACCAGTGCTGCGGCTGGTGCTACTGCTGGGCCTGCTGCTCGTATCCCTCTCCGGTGTAGGCGGGAATGATCTGGGTGTCGTCGTCGGCATAGCCCCGGGCGGTGTGGGGCGCGCCGTTGTGATCGAGCGACTCGAGGATGGCGCTCTGGGCGGCCGGGGGCAGGGTGTGCAGGATCGACCGCACCCGCTCCTGCCGACGCGCCACCGCCTGCCGCTCCGGCATCCCCGGCGTGGCCTGCATCTGCGGCACGATCCCCTCGACATCGTCCACACCACCGGCATGATGACCCGCCTCGACGAGCGCCTGCTCGTGCGCCATCGTCGCCTCGTCCTTCTCCTCCGACATCCCGATCGGACCGATCATCGTGCCGTTGAGGAACTGCTTGACCACCGGCTCATCCGAGGTCAACAACACCTCCCGCGGACCGAACATCACCAACTGCCGACGGAACAACATCCCGATATTGTCCGGCACCGTGCGCGCCAGATTGATGTTGTGCGACACGATCAGGATGGTCGCATCGATCTCGGCGTTGATGTCGATCAACGTCTGCGAAATGTAGGTGGTGCGCACCGGATCGAGACCCGAATCCGGCTCGTCGACCAGGATGATCTCCGGATCGAGCACCAGCGCCCGGGCCAGGCCGGCGCGCTTGCGCATACCCCCGGAGATCTCCCCGGGCAGCTTGTCCTCGGCGCCGAGCAGACCGACGAGCTCGAGCTTGCTCATCACGATCTGCCGGATCTCGGACTCGGACTTCTTGGTGTGCTCACGCAGCGGGAAGGCGACATTGTCGTAGAGGTTCATCGACCCGAACAACGCACCGTCCTGGAACAGCACCCCGAACAGCTTGCGGATCTCGTAGAGCTCCTTGCTCGAGCACTGCAGGATGTCGGTGCCGTCGATGACGATCGAGCCCTCCTCCGGGCGCAGCAGACCGATCAGCGACTTGAGGAACACCGACTTACCGGTACCCGACGGACCGAGCAACGCGGACACCTCACCGGCCGGCAGCGTCAACGTCACGTCCTGCCAGATACGTTGCGAGCCGAAGGACTTGGTCAGCCCCTCGACGGAAACCTCGACTCCCACGATTACCTCCGCTGTCCGATACCGTCGCCCCCGTGTGGGTTGGGCCACTCTATCGCATGGATAGTGGTATCTGTGACTAGCGATCCTACTCATGAGTAAGGATCTCGTACAAGGGGTTCTACATATCTCGACTTACGGTGTGACCTGCGTGAACACCGGGTGGAATGCGCTTCGGATATACCGGACATATAGCTCGGAGTGCTTTTGCCACGATATGCAGAAGGGCCGTTTCCGCGAAGCGAATTCGNCCCTTCTGCGGAACCGTCCCGGAGAGCGTCGGAACGCTCGACGGGGAAGGTCGGAAACCGTCTTACTTGACGGTGACCTTGGCGCCGGCCTCTTCGAGCTTGGCCTTGGCAGCGTCGGCAGCGTCCTTGGCGACCTTCTCGAGGATCGGCTTCGGAGCACCCTCGACGAGGTCCTTGGCTTCCTTCAGGCCCAGGCCGGAGACGATCTCGCGAACGACCTTGATGACCTGGATCTTCTTCTCGCCGGCACCCTCGAGGATGACGTCGAACTCGTCCTGCTCGGACTCGGCCTCGGCAGCAGCGGCCGGAGCACCGGCGGCAGCGACGGCAACCGGAGCAGCAGCGGTGACCTCGAAGGTCTCCTCGAATGCCTTAACGAACTCCGAGAGCTCGAGCAGGGTCAGTTCCTTGAACGCGTCGAGCAGCTCTTCGGTGGTGAGCTTCGCCATGGTGGCGGTCCTTCCTGATAAGTCCCATGTCGCTGATCCGCGACCGGATGGGATGGTGCGTGCCGGAGCACGCGTGGATGTATCTTTCGCGGTGATGCAGATTCGCAGTGATGCGGATCAGCGTCAGGCGGCTTCTTCGCCCGCCTTCTTCTCCTGCAGAGCGGCCGCGAGGCGGGCCACCTGAGAAGCGGGGGCGTTGAACAGGCCTGCGGCCTTTGCCAAGTTGCCCTTCATCGCGCCGGCGAGCTTGGCCAACAGCACCTCGCGGGACTCGAGGTCCGCGATCTGGTTGACCTGCTCCACGGACAGCGCAGCGCCGTCCATGTAGCCGCCCTTGATGACGAGAGCCTTGTTGTCCTTCGCGAAGTTCTTCAGAGCCTTCGCAGCATCCACCGCTTCGCCCTTGACGAACGCGATGGCGGTCGGACCGACGAACAGGTCGTCGAGACCCTCGACGCCCGCCTCAGCGGCGGCACGCTTGACCAGGGTGTTCTTGGCGACGGAGTAGGTGGCACCCTCTCCGAGAGCGCGACGCAGCTCGGTCAGACTTCCCACCGACAGACCACGGTATTCCGTGATCACGGCAGCGGTGGAGGTCTTGAACTGCTCGGTGATCTCCGCAACTGCGGAAACCTTCTCGGGCTTTGCCATACTTCGCCTCCTCTCAGTAACAGTCGTTTTCCCGGTGTCCCGAGTGGGACGCCCCACCGGACGACCGCCGGGACCGGAAAACGACGAACGCCCCGGCGCAGGGCACACGGGGCGTACAAGGAGGAGGAACTCGAATGCACCCGGAAGGCACATCGCGGTTCACATCTCCCTAACCTCGTCCTCCTGCGTGGGCCGCCGGACAACTCCGGACCTTCAACCGATCCGCACGCGGATTCGGTGACCAACGGTCTTGGGTAGAACATGATCGGGGTGAAGATCGGCGCACGCCGAACTACCCGACCACTGTAGCGGACGATGTCCGCGAAATGCAAAACGGCCGGCACAGCGATGCTGTACCGGCCGCTTCAGGACGCAAATCCACTGCGTGCAGTGCGAATTACTCCGCGGTCTCGAGGAGGTTGCGGGTGCGCTGCGGATCCACCGGGATGCCCGGGCCGGTGGTCGTAGCGATCGTGACCTTCTTGATGTAGCGGCCCTTCGCGCTGGACGGCTTGGCGCGGAGCACCTCGTCCAGAGCAGCAGCGTAGTTCTCGACCAGCTTGGTCTCGTCGAACGAGGCCTTGCCGATCACGAAGTGCAGGTTGGCGTTCTTGTCGACGCGGAAGCTGATCTTGCCACCCTTGATGTCGGTGACGGCCTTCGCGACGTCCGGAGTGACCGTGCCCGTCTTCGGGTTCGGCATCAGACCACGGGGACCGAGGACGCGGGCGATACGACCGACCTTCGCCATCTGGTCGGGGGTCGCGATCGCGGCGTCGAAGTCCAGCCAGCCGCCCTGGATGCGCTCGATCAGATCCTCGGCGCCCACGACGTCGGCACCTGCGGCCTCGGCTTCGGCAGCCTTCTCGCCCACCGCGAAGACGATGACGCGAGCGGTCTTACCCGTGCCGTGCGGCAGGTTGACCGTGCCGCGCACCATCTGGTCCGCCTTGCGGGGATCCACACCGAGTCGCATGGCGACCTCGACGGTGGCGTCGTAGTTCTTCGAGGTGGTCTCCTTCGCGAGCTTCGCAGCTGCGAGGGGGCTGTACAGGTTGTCCGAGTCGATCTTCTCGGCCGCGGCGAGGTATGCCTTGCTGCGCTTTGCCATGTTCTTTCCTAACTTCTCACCGGCAGGTGAATGGTTCGGGCGTGGTAGCGGGCCTGGCCGGCCCTCCCACGAGTGCTACTGCAGGCCCGGGGACGGAGCCCCGGAACAGCGAGGGGCTCAGCCCTCGACCGTGATGCCCATCGACCGAGCGGTGCCGGCGATGATCTTCGCGGCAGCCTCGATGTCGTTGGCGTTCAGGTCTTCCTGCTTGGTCTTGGCGATCTCGCGCACCTGATCCATGGTCACCTTGGCGACCTTGGTCTTGTGCGGCTCGCCGGAGCCCTTCTGCACGCCTGCGGCCTTGAGCAGGAGCTTCGCGGCCGGCGGGGTCTTCAGCTTGAAGTCGAACGAGCGGTCCTCGTAGACCGTGATCTCGACCGGCACGACGTTGCCACGCTGCGACTCGGTCGCCGCGTTGTACGCCTTGCAGAACTCCATGATGTTGACGCCGTGCTGACCCAGCGCGGGGCCGACCGGCGGAGCCGGGTTGGCCTGGCCGGCCTGGATCTGGAGCTTGATGAGCCCGGCGATCTTCTTCTTCTTGGGGGGCATCTCTATTCCTAGTTTCTTGCTCGGTGTGGTTCTTGCGTACTGCTACTGCAAGCTTGTGCGCGCCGGATGCCGGCGCCGTCGGATCCTGGGGATCGTCAGATCTTCGACACCTGGTTGAACGACAACTCCACGGGAGTCTCACGGCCGAAGATCGACACCAGGACCTTGAGCTTCTGCTGCTCGGCGTTGACCTCGCTGATGGAGGCGGGCAGCGTCGCGAACGGGCCGTCCATCACGGTGACGGACTCGCCGACCTCGAAGTCCACCTCGATGGCGGGCTTCGCAGCGGCGGCGGGAGCCTGCTCGCCTGCTACCGGAGCACCGGCCGCCGGCTTCTTCTTCGCCTGCTGCGGGAGGAGGAACTTCACGACCTCCTTGATCGTCAGCGGCGACGGACGCGACGTGGCTCCGACGAAGCCGGTCACGCCGGGCGTGTTCCGGACGGCGCCCCACGACTCGTCGTTGAGTTCCATCCGGACGAGGATGTAGCCGGGCAGGACCTTGCGGTTGACCTGCTTGCGCTGACCGTTCTTGATCTCGGTGACCTCTTCGGTCGGCACCTCGACCTGGAAGATGTAATCGGCGAGGTCGAGGTTCTGGACGCGGGTCTCGAGGTTGGTCTTGACCTTGTTCTCGTAGCCGGCGTAGGAGTGCACGACGTACCAGTCGCCGGGCTCGCGCCGCAGCTGCTTCTCGAGGGCCTCGGCCGGGTCGACCTCGTCCTCTTCGGCGGCGGCGTCGTCGGCGCCCTCCGCTGCGTCGGAGACCTCAACATCGGTCTCGGCATCGGTGCCGGACTCGACAGCAGCGTCGGACTCGGAGACCTCGGTGTCCGCATCCGCCGACTCGGCCGTCACGTCGTCAACCAAGGCCTCGTCCGAAACGTGCTCCTCGGCCGAAGCCTCGTACGAGTCGTTCTCGGGGGTGCTCACCGGGCACTTTCCTCTCGTCGATCACATTTTTCGTCTCGCGCGGACAGGCGCTAACCGAACAACCAGCTGACGCCCTGTACGAACGCCAGATCCAATCCGAAGATGAACGCCGTCATGACGGTCACGAACGCAAGGACCACGAGTGTGTAGGTGGTCAACTGCTTGCGGTTGGGCCAGATCACCTTGCGGAGCTCGGCGACGACCTCACGGAAGAAGCGCACGAGTCGCTTGAAGATGTTCTCGGACTTCGCGGCGGGACGATCGCTCACGGCCGTGGCCGAACGCGACGTCTTCTTCATGGACACCGCACTCGTCGTGGATGCCGAGGAATCGGCTGCACCACGACGGGTGGCCCGCTTGCCGGTCGGCCGAGCAGCCGCGGAGGAACCGTCGGGGGTCGCGCCGGTAGCCGTTCCAGCGTCGCCGGGGATGTTCCCTGCGGTGCCGCTGTGGCGCTGACCGCGCTCCTCGCTCACATCGTTCCTCTCGGTCGCTGGCAGTCCGGGGGCAGGGGCGACAGGACTTGAACCTGCAACCTGCGGTTTTGGAGACCGCTGCTCTGCCAATTGAGCTACGCCCCTCTGGTCGGACATCCACACTCGTACGAAGCGAGTGTCCGGAACCGACCCATCTGCGACCACATGACACGCGCGCTACCCCGTCGGGCCGTTACGGCCTTCGTAGAGCAGCGCGCTGCTATGCGATCCCAGAAGCCTAAGTGTACTGCATTGCCCCGGGACAAACCCAATCCGCTCGGCCGTCAGGCCAAACGGACCGTTGCCGTGGCGCGACCGAAGATCTTACGACCGTCGGACTTCGCCACGATAGCGACCACTGCTGTCTTGCTCTCCGCGTCCACCGACTTGATCTTGCCGGTGAACTCGATCTCGGCGGCCTTGTCGGCCTCCACATATACCGGACTGGTGAACCGAACGTTGTATTCGGTCACCGCGCCGGGGTCTCCCAGCCACTCCGTGACGAAGCCGGCCGCGATGCCCATCGAGAGCATGCCGTGCCCGACGACGTCGCGCAAGCCGGCCAGTTCGGCCACCTTGTCGCTCCAGTGGATCGGGTTGGGATCACCCGACACACCTGCATAGTTGACCAGATTTCCACGCGTGAGCGTGACGACCTTCGACGGAAGCTCGTCCCCTACCGCGACATCCGCGAAACTACGGAGTGTCACTGTGCATCACCACATCCTTGACCGCGTGCGCGATGTTGTCGTCGACCTCGCCACCGGAACGGGCGACGAGCGTCGTCCAGGAGGTGAGCACGAGATTGTCGTACTGATCCGTGATCACGTTCTTGGTGGTGATGATGTCGCTGCCGGCAGCCTGACGGAAATCGTCGAGGTAGACGTCGCAGAACAGCCTGTCGCCGGCCTGGATCGGGCGGTGGTAGACCATCCGCTGGTCGGTCTGCATGATCTGGCTCAGGTCGTAGCCGGTGACGACCTCTTCGAACAGCTTGCGCTGCGCGATCATGCCGACGATCGAGACGAAGGTCAGCGGCGCGATCACTCCGTCGTATCCCAGCCCTCGGGCTGCGTCGTCGTCGTGATGGGCCGGATGCGAATCGCGCACGGCAAGGGCGTACTCGCGGATCTTCTCGCGACCGACCTCGTAGTAGTCGTCCACCCGGTAGTGGTGACCGACCATGGACTTGGCGTGCGCGGCGGCATCGAACGGGATCCCGGCCTGTTCGGTCGCGTCCACCGATTCCTGGTTGTCGAGTACGTTCGTCATACGCAAAACCTCCGCAATTCCGACGACGCCAACTGGCACGGTCGGTATTGCGGAGACCTTACGCGTCGACGTCGTTCCGACCGGCTACTTGGACTCGCGGTGCGACTGGTGCGTACCGCAGTTCGGGCAGAACTTCTTCAGTTCGAGCCGGTCGGGGTCGTTGCGACGGTTCTTCTTCGTGATGTAGTTGCGGTGCTTGCACACCTCGCAGGCCAAGGTGATCTTCGGCCGAACGTCAGTAGAGGAGGCCACGGGATGCCTTCTTTCGCGTCAATCCGATCAGTATCGATCAGGGTGGATCAATGAACTTTTGGTAGCGGTGACCGGACTTGAACCGGCGACGCAACGATTATGAGTCGTTTGCTCTACCAACTGAGCTACACCGCCTCGGTGCCGAGTGTCGCTACGAAGGCGGCACCTCAATCCAGCGAGCCCCCTGACGGAATCGAACCGTCGACCTTTTCCTTACCATGGAAACGCTCTGCCGACTGAGCTAAGGGGGCGTGGCCTCCGGAGCATCTCTGCTCGCTGCGGCCTCCAAAAGATTACACACACTCGGTCCTGGTGCAAAATCCGCTGGTAGAGGCCCATAAACGCCGCTCCTCTCCGAGCTCTGCCCACCCGCACCCACCCGTGCCCACACATACGCGCGCGGCGGGCCGGCGGGAGGCACCGGGCGCGAGGCGGAACGGCACCGCGTGCCGAGCCGCCCGGAACCTCGGGGAGAGCAGGACCCACACTCCGGAGCCCGCACCGAAGGGCCCCGGAATGCAGAACGGCCCCGGTTCCGNGCCGTTCCGGTGGCAGGTGTAGGATTCGAACCTACGTAGGCGTAAGCCGACGGATTTACAGTCCGCTCCCATTGGCCGCTCGGGCAACCTGCCGGGTGCGATCGGGACCGCGTCCTCGATGCGTTTGGAAGAATACAACGCATACCCCCCCGAAACGCAAACCGAGTGGTCACAGCCCCGCGCGACCCGATAGCGTCGGGTGGACAGAACCCTTACAGACCGACCCGGAAGTGGAGTGAGACGTGGCTGATTCGTCGTTCGATGTGGTGAGCAAGGTCGACCGCCAGGAAGTGGACAACGCGCTGAACCAGGCGGCGAAGGAGATCGCCAACCGCTTCGATTTCCGGAACACCGGGGCGCACATCGAGTGGTCGGGCGACGAGGCCATCACGATCTCGGCCGAGACCGAGGACCGCGCGCTCGCCGCGCTGGAGGTCTTCAAGGAGAAGCTGATCCGCCGCGACCTGTCGCTCAAGTCCTTCGACGCCGGCGAGCCGACGCAGTCCGGCAAGGTCTACAAGATCACCGGCACGCTGGTGCAGGGCATCAGCCAGGAGAATGCCAAGAAGATCTCCAAGCTCATCCGTGACGAGGGCCCGAAGGGCGTCAAGGCGCAGATCCAGGGCGAGGAGCTGCGCGTGAGCAGCAAGAAGCGCGACGACCTGCAGGCCGTCATCTCGCTGCTCAAGAACGCCGACCTCGACATCGCCCTGCAGTTCGTCAACTACCGCTAGTTCGTCGACCGCTGCCGACGAAGCCCTCTCCTACGACTCCGCCCG
>NZ_JBKFBA010000013.1:15352-126294 GCF_053345925.1 Rhodococcus sp. C26F | reverse complement strand
CTCCCTCGAGGGAGGACGGGGCGTTCGACTGCCGAGGTACCGCATCTGCTCGTGGCTCTGTGTTGTCGCGTTGTCATGATTGTCATCCGGGGCCCGGATCCGGTCGGTAATTGCTTTCTCCCTTGACTTTCGGAACATCGGAGTCGTATTCGATGTGGGCTCGTGCCCTCGGGAACCGAGGTAGGTGACAAGTTGAAAGATCCGAGATTCCTTCCAGGTTCGGAATCATCGTCACTGCCGAGTGAGCGTATCTCCGACTTCATGCTCAGCCACGGTATTCCGCTTCGGGTAGATGAACAGCGCTGGATGGGGCCGCGCCGACCCATTGTCCGTGCGCTCACCGTTTCGGCACAGCGACTCCGATCTCCGGTACCTGCAGGGTATTTCGGAGGAAGTCGAGCTTCGGTGCGGACGCTACGGCACAACAGATTATCGGACAGCTTCGTTCCAACCGTCAGATTCTGGCAGCGGCGTCGCGTCCTGCGATACGGCCGAATGCCAAGGCATCCCCGATGTGGAACCCGCCGTCCTTGCGCCAGCTGTAACTGGAGCTGATTTCACCTGCGGCGTAGAGACCGTCGATGACTTCGCCATGGGTGTCGAGAACACGGGCACGACCGTCGCGTCGTGGCCCACCATTGGTCCAGCCCAACAAGGGGGTGATCCTCAGCGCGTAGAACGGAGCGTGGGTAACGGATCCGAGTTTGTCCGGGTTCCGCCCGAAGTGCTCGTCACGTCCTTGCGTGCATGCTGCGTTGTACAGGTCGACGGAGTGTTCCAGCGCGTCGGCGTCCAGCCCGACCAGGTCGGCCAGTGCAGCGAGTGAATCCGCGCGCTCTATCCAGCCCCTCTCGATCTCCGCACCGTTGTCTGCGCTCCAGCGGGAGCCGTTCATGAGAAGGTTCCATCCCACCGGCAGGACGTCAGGTGCCGGGCTCAGTGGTCCAACTGTGCGCATCTGCTCGTCGAAAATCAAGTAGAAAGGTCGTAGTGGGAACAGTTCGTAGGAACCCCCACGCAGAACGTGGCCGTGGAACGGCTCGGCGGTCTCGTCCAGGAATCGACGGCCGTCGTCACCCACCCACAGGTAGTTGTGTGCGTTCCACAACGCAAGATAGTGGCCGGTGCCATCGTCTCCGCGAACTCCGGTGATGGTCATCATGTTTCCCATGTGCCACAGGTCGGCGCCGACCGCTTGTGCCATCTTGTGACCGTCGCCGGTCGATGCGGGCGACCCCCACAACACGTGATCCTCGACCCGCAGATAATCACGCACCATGTCCGGGTCGGCTTGAAAACCCCCGGTCGCCAGCACGACGCCGCCGCGCGCACCGATGCACCTGGGATCGTCCGCGCCGTGCACCTCGATGCCGACGACATCGCCGTTGTCGACGATCAGGTGGGTGGCCGGTGTCTCGAACCGGGTTTGGATTCCTCGCTGCGTCAGTGTGGTCTTCAGGAACTCGTACAGTGGCCCGTTGCCCATTCGTCCTGCGATGGTGTCCATCCCGCCGTAGCAGTCGCTGCCCTCGACGGCGAGATACTCGGGCTCGGTGTGGTAGTCGCTGCTCGTTGCGACGTCGGCTCCGAGTTCTTTCAGCCAGGTCGAAATCTGGGCTGTTTCTCTCGCCCAAGCGTCGACGACGTCGTCTGCAACCGGGAAAGGACCGTTGAGTGCGCGAAGGAACGTCCGCGCGCGGGCCGGATCGCGGTTGACCCACCAGCCTCCCCCCGGAAACGCGGGTGCTTCCGCCAGCATCGTTCTCATCGCACTTCTCCACCACAAGGACATCGCTGCCGGCCTGGTGTTCTGCAAGAGCTGCGGCAGAGCCCGCCGCCCCGGACCCTACGACTACGACGTCGAACACTTCGTCGAACTTCTCGACACTCACGCGCGTCCTCACCTTCTCCGGTCGACATCCACTGCGTACCTATGTGACGTAGATCATGTTGGGAGCCGAGCGGGTATGCGCGAGATTCTCCGTCCAGCGGAACGGTCTTCCGATGATGTGAAGGCGAGAAACGGGTTCGGTCCCTGTTCGGCGTCGTCCGTTACAGCCACTCCACGGGGACCTGCAACGCCTGGCGGCGTGCAGAGGTAGGGCGTCGGTAGGACGCGTGCGCAATGCTCGCGTCGTGTACCGCGTCAACGGGACTCGGTCTTTCGGCATCAGCCGACCCGGCGAGTTCAGTGATCTCGCCGGGTCGGATCATGCATCTCATAGGGTCGGAGGTTATGACCGGGTGGGATCCATGAATTGTCGGCCGACTTGTGGGCCTGCATCGATGGGGTGCAGGCCCACAAGCTGCGTCTCGGTCCGGTGCGTCAGTTGCTGCTGCCGAAGGCCGGCAGTCCGAGTTCCGGAACCAGGGGAGCGGGAACCTCGGTGGGAACGGTGACGACGCTGGAAGACTGCTGGACCGCGAATGCGGTCAGGGGGAACAGAGCAAGAATATCGCCGATGCCGGGGTAGTCCGAAGCCCACATCGCGGTGCTGTCGGCGTTGACGCAAGTCGCCAGCGCGACGTAGGAGCCGTCGGGTACTTCGGTGACGGTCTGCGTGGTGGTCCCGGGCTGGACCTGGCCCGAGGCGTACAGCGTCTGACCGGGGCCGGTGACCTCCGAGAGGGGAGGCAACACCCCGCCCGGGGCGGGGGCGAGTGAGGTCGTGCACGTCAACACGCCGCCGGTGGTGTTGGTGATCGTGTTGGTCACGTTCGTGCCGTCGACGCCGAAGGCGTAACCGACTTCGCCGGCGTCGGCGGCAGACCCGATGGCAGGGGCGGCCACAGCGAAGGCAGCAACGGCGGCGGTGAGTACAGCAGTACGGATGCTCGATCGCATCGAGGCTCCTGACAGTCGAAGGGAGAGGGTACTGATGTGATCTTGCTGGAGATGCGACCGGTCGGCATGTTCTGACGTTCAGGGCCGCCGATGTCCTCTCGATGATGAGGCATACGACTACAACGGTGCCCAGCCGGGGAGGTCTCGAAGTCGGGAAGCGCTGAGGGTGCCGTCCGACCGCACAGGAAGAGGCGAGTGGCCACTCCGGAACGGTCGGTTAATTGTGATTAACTTTCTGGTTATGAGTGAACGTTACCCGTTACCCGACCTCGCGGATCTGCCCGAGGACATCGTCGAGCGCATCCTCGAGGTGCAGGACAAGTCGGGGTTCGTCCCGAACGTATTCCTGGCCTTCGCACGTCGTCCCGCAGAGTGGCGAGCATTCTTCGCCTACCACGACGCGATCATGCTGCGTGAGGAGTCGGGACTGACGAAGGGCGATCGCGAGATGATAGTGACCACGATCTCCGCGGCGAACAAATGTCTGTACTGCGTCGTCGCTCACGGAGCAATTCTCCGGATCTACGAGAAGAAGCCGACCGTTGCCGAGCAGGTAGCAACGAACTACCGCATCGCCGAGATCACGCCGCGTCAGCGTGCGATGCTCGATTTCGCCAGCAAGGTCAACACTCGCTCGCACGAGATCTGCAACGAGGACTTCGAAGCGCTGCATGCACACGGCTTCACTGACGAAGACGCATGGGACATCACGGCGATCACTGCGTTCTTCGGGTTGAGTAACCGCATGGCGAGCGTGGCGGGAATGATGCCCAACGTCGAGTTCTACACGATGGGGCGCACGCCTCGGGCCTGACGGGCGTACGCCCCGGCGTGTACGTCTCGAGACAGCCCTCGCGTGGTGTTCGGGTCCGGTGGCCGACCTCGTGTCGGAACGCTGTGCAGAACGCCCGGGCGTCCGGCGCTGAATGGGAAGGCAGTCGGCACCTGCTCCGGGAACGGGGTTGCGCTACGGCCCGACGGTGATCGGATCGAGGACTGCCACCGCCGCGTGAACCTGCGGCCACAATGTCTTTCGACATGTGCTGTGGGGTCACGCAGCGATGGCCGGGGACGGTTAGGCGGTGACGGTTTCGGTGCACACGGTGAAGCGGCGTTCGGTATAGGTGAAGCCGCCTTCGGAGCAGGACTCGACGTCGGTGGTGTCTTCCAGGATGGCGGTGACGCGTTCGACGTTCGTGGTGGTCGGATCGGTGCACTCGACGCGTCGGGGTTCGTCCTCGCCGGTGGGGATGCTCATGCATCCGTCGACGACCCAATCGATGTCCAGGCACAGGGCGCCCTGTTCGGTGCCGTTGAGGGTTTCGTAGTACACCTGGTCGGCATCGCTGGGGCATTGGGTGTTCTGCTGCGCTTTCGCGATCACGCGATAGTTCGACTCGGCGCTGCCGCATGCCGCCGTGTCGATGGTGGCCGCGGTCATGGTTCCGCCGAGGGTGACGCAGTCGCCGATTGCTACGTCGATGTCGGTGGAGCCGCCGTCGTCTGTGCCCTGCTGACCGGCAATGATCGTGGTGGGAGTGGTGGACGCAGCAGTAGCAGAAGAGGTCTCCTCACTACCGGCCGAGCATCCGGCACTGAGCAGGACCGTAGCGCCGAGGCCTGCGATCATGAGAAGTCTTGCTCGGGGAACAGAGTCGAATCGGCGGCGAAGTAACTGCTGCATGTGTCGTCCTTACTGCGTTGATGGGCGAGACCATCCCGTAGGGGTCTCGGGGAGACCACGTTGGATTCTGATGGACAAAGAGGAAAAATAGGAAATCAGGAGCCGGAGTCGTCGACCGGACACGATCCGGCTCGTGCGCCGTGGTTTTCTCGCTGTCATCCCCGCCGGCGGCTCGCTACGAACATGGCGCTACAACCCGCGTCACATCTTGGCGTGATCCCGCCGAATTGCTCGGTCAGTTCCGGCAGTGTCAGGAAGTCGTCCTGGCTGCGGTCCCGGCGTCAGTAGAGGTTCTCGGTGAGCCACGCCGATCGATATGTGGGGTCACGCCGCCGCAGGACGCTCGGTGATGGTTCCGGCCCGGTACAACGTGACCACGCAGGCGCCGCCCAGGCCGAGATTGTGCTGCAGGCCTACGCGGGCGCCGTGGACTTGACGGGCATCTGCCTGACCACGGAGCTGCCAAGTCAATTCGGTGCACTGGGCAAGGCCGGTTGCACCGAGCGGGTGTCCTTTCGAGAGCAGGCCACCCGAGGGGTTGACGACGACCGTGCCGCCGTAAGTGGTGGCGCCGGATTCGGCGAGCTTGCCGCCCTCGCCGGGCTCGCACAGGCCCAGGCTCTCGTACGTGATGATTTCGTTGATCGCGAAGCAATCGTGCAGTTCGATCACATCGACGTCGTCGATCGTCAGGCCGGACTCGGCGAATACCTGTGCTGCAGCCGCGCGTGTCATCGGCGCACCCACTACGTCGATCATCGACCGACCGGTGAACGACTCGGCGGTGTCGGTCGTCAATGCCTGGGCCACGATCTCCACAGCCTGGGCTTCGAGGCCGTGCTTGCGCACGAAGGCTTCGCTGGCGATGACAGCTGCTGCTGCACCGTCCGAGGTCGGCGAGCACTGCGAGCGTGTCAGTGGGTCGTGGATCATCTTGTCGCTCAAGACTTGCGCTAGCGTGTACTCGTCGCGGAACTGCGCGTACGGGTTGTTCACGGAGTGCTTGTGGTTCTTGACCGCCACTGAGGCGATTTGTTCGGCGGTGGTGCCGTGGCGTTCCATGTGCTCGACTGCGGCATTGCCGAACAGTTGTGCTGTCATGGGGCCGTGGCCCCATTCGTACTTGGCGGCCATCACCTTCAGGTGATCGTCGAGTGTGGTGACCTCGGGCATGGTGCCGTCGCCGACGAGTGACTGCTTCGTCATCTTCTCGAAACCGACTGCGAGCGCGACATCGACGATTCCGGCCTGCACCCACTCCCGGCCCATCATCAGCGCCGAGGATCCGGTGGCGCAGTTGTTGTTGACGTTGACGACCGGAATCCCCGTCAATCCGGTGTCGTACAGTGCACGCTGGCCCGCCGTGGACGGTTGAAAGACGTAGCCGACTGCGGCGCGCTGAACCTGCGCGTACGTGATTCCGGCGTCGGCCAGAGCGGTACCCACTGCCTCCGACACCATGTCCGGGTACTCCCAATCCGAGACTCGATCTTCTCGAACTTCGTCATTCCTACACCGACGACGAACGTGCGGTTACTCATTCCGATACCACTTTCATTGTTCCGGGTCGCGCGGTAGGTCGAGCGACCGCCTATCGAGAGTTCTTGACGCCGAGAGCAAGCCCGATCGCAATAACACAGGCGAGGGCGAGCATGGTGCAGACCGCACCGAGCGCGGCCACCGTCGGTGTCGACGTTCCTGGAAGCACCAGGGAGGCGAGTACGAGCGTGGCGACCGAGGTGCCTACAGCGGACGCCGCGGTGCGCAGCACCGACTGACTGCCGGTCATCTCGCTGGTGTTGTGCTCCGGGACGAATTCGACGAGCAGGTTCGGCAGCGCCGTGTATGCGAAGGCCGTTGCCACGGAACTGGCCACGACCAGCAGAGTCATGCCGATAACCGAACCGCGTAAGAAGAAGAATCCAGCGCACGCGATCCCGAACAGGGCGCTGCCGAGCAGCAGCGATGATCGGGCCCCGACCGCGC
This sequence comes from Rhodococcus sp. C26F, assembly GCF_053345925.1. Taxonomy (NCBI): domain Bacteria; kingdom Bacillati; phylum Actinomycetota; class Actinomycetes; order Mycobacteriales; family Nocardiaceae; genus Rhodococcus; species Rhodococcus sp. C26F. The sequence goes on along the minus strand of NZ_JBKFBA010000013.1, from coordinate 119,779 downwards.
CGGCGATCTTGCCGGCTACGGGGGTGAATGCCATGCCGATCATTGCACCTCCGAACGAGAGCATTCCGGCGTAGGTGGGGGAAAGCCCGAGGCCGAACGGAGCGGAGGTCGGTGACTGCATGATGATCGGGATCAGCATGCTGGTGACGCCGATCGGGCCGACGCCGAGGACGAATGCCGCCCCCATCGTGAGGACTACGTTGCGTTCGGCCAGAAGGCGCAGGTTGATGATGGGCGAGGTGCGGCCCAACTCCCACCACGCCCACCATACGAGAATCGCGGTGCCGACAACGATCAGTGCCGGCACGCGGATGTCGTCCCAGCCCCAGGCGCGGCTCTGCGTGAGACCGAGCAGGATGGTGGCCACCGACACTGCCAATCCGACTGCACCGACGAGATCGACGTCCTGTCGCTGACGGACACGCCGGCGCCAGGGCAACACGGCTTCGACCAGGACGATACACACGAGCGCATAGACAGTTGTGACGACGAAGATGTAACGCCAGTCCCCGAGGTCGATCAATATACCTGCGAAGAGCACCGAGGCTGCACCGGCCGAGACGGCGGAACCGGCGATCAACGCGATGGCCATCGGCACCTTGGATGCGGGTAGATGTTCTCGCGCCAAACCGATGCACAGGGGCAGGACGGCCCCGGCCACGCCCTGTATCGCGCGGCCGACGATGATGGCCTCGAGTGTCCCGAACGCCATGCTGACGATCGAACCTGCTGCAGCAGCGAACAATACGACGAGAAGCACGCGTTCCCGGCCGTACATGTCACCGAGCCGTCCACACACCGCGGCTGACGCTGCAGCGACCAGCAGGAAGGCCGTGACGGTCCATCCCAGCGCCGAGGCGTCCGCTTCGAAGATACGGGCGAGAGTGGGCAATGCCGCATACATCATCGATGCTTCGAAGGCGCTGATCACTTCCACAGCGATCAGTACGGTCACGATCACCCAGATCGGCCGGGTCCGCTCGTAGCGACGGTCGGCACGGTTCGCCGAGCCGTCCTGGGTTGTCATTGTGGTGCGCATGAAACTCCTATGCGTGGGGTCCGGCTTACATGGCCTGGGATGGCCGGACGTTGTGCACCGTTCGCAGCGTCCGTTGTTCGTTGCTCGAGCCTGTGGTCAGTTTCGCCCCGCTTCGAGGGTTGCCTTGGCCCAGCGATAATCGGCCTTGCCTGCGGGCGAGCGGACGATCGTCTCCACTGCGACGACTGTGCGGGGCGCCTTGTAGCGGGCGACCTGGGTCGTCACATGGGCGATCAGTTCCTCGAGGTCCGGCACCTGGTGGCCTTCGCGCGGCTGGACGACCGCACCGACCTGCTGTCCGTACCGCTGGTCGTCGATGCCTGCGACGAGGGCGTCCATCACCGCCGGATGGCTCTTGATCGCCATCTCGACCTCTTCCGGGTACACCTTCTCGCCACCGGTGTTGATGCACATCGATCCTCGGCCGAGCAGGACGATGGTGCCGTCGGTCTCGACCCTGCCCATATCGCCGAGGATCGACATTCGCACCCCGTCCACCACAGGGAACGTGGCGGCGGTCTTCTCGGGATCGCCCCAGTACCCGAGCGGGACGTTGCCCGACCGGGCGATGTGCCCGACCTCGCCGGAACCTGCTGCGACCGGACGCATCCTGTCGTCGACGACCCGCACGGTCGGCTTTGCGCAGATCCGCATCAGCCCGTCGGCCCCGATCTCGAGGTTGCCGTCGACCCCGGACTCCGACGCTCCGAAGCCGTCCCGCACAGTCAGGTGCGGCAGTAACGCGACCAATTGTTCACGCACCCCTCTGGAGAACAGCGCGCCACCGGAACTGACGATCTGCAGCGAATTCAGGTCGTACGCGGTGCCGTTCTCGGCGATGGCGTCGGCCAGTGGGCGCGCCATGGCGTCACCCACGACCGTCAGCGTCATGGCGCGTTCACGTTCGACCAGTGCCAGGGCTTCGCCTGCGTCGAACTTGGGCATCAATACGTGGGTGGTGCCCAAGCAGAAAGCGGTGAACAGCGAGTACAGCGCGGCGCCGTGGATCAGCGGCGCGGTCAGCACCCAGGTCATCTCCTGGATGTGCGGGACCGCAGCCGCAACCTCATCAGGATCTGTGTAGGGCTCACCGAAGGGATTTCCGCCGGATAATGCTGCATGGAAGAAGTCCTCCTGTCGCCACATGACGCCCTTCGGCATTCCTGTGGTGCCGCCGGTGTAGATGATGAACAGGTCGTCGGCACTTCGGTCGGGAAATGTGCGGTCTGCCGGTTGGGCAGTGACCGCCGCGTCGAAGGTCACGACGGTGACGCGTCCCCAGTCGAGAGCTTCGATGTCCGGTTCCGCCGAGCGGACAGTTCCGGCTGCGTCGTTGCCGTCGACGAGAATCACGTGCCGCACTGTCGGCGTGTGGGGTAGCACCGCGGCGGCCGTGGCAGCGAAGTCGCGGTCGGCGACTACTGCGACGAGTTCGGCGTTGTCGAACAGATAGCGCAGCTCTGCGTCGACGTAGCGATAGTTGACGTTCACCGGGACTGCCCGAATTTTCAGGCATGCGAGCAGCGCCTCGACGAACTCGATGCTGTTGCGCATGTACATGCCGACATGGTCGCCGGCGGCGACTCCTTCGGAGGCAAGGTGATGTGCCAATCGGTTGGCGCCGTTCTCGAGTGCGCGGTAGGTCAGGCGCGTGTCACCACACACGAGGGCGGTGCGATCGGGGACGGCATCCGCAGCAGCTTCGAACAGATCTGCAAGATTTATTGGCATCGAAATCCCTTCTGAAACAGCATGATTCGGTGTGCAGACGGTCCCATGTCGGTGTGTCGTGGTTTGCGTCACTCCCGTTCAATGGGATCTGCTTTGCTGCAGGAGATTTCATGAACGACACGGCGCGTAAGCGTCCGATACGCGTAGAGGGCACTCAATTCGAAACGAGCTCGATGCGCCCGAACGGTCGCGCCACTTTCGGTCATCCCGCCGAATCGGTGTGCGGGAGCGGGATCGCCATGCTGCGCCGGGCTGGAACTGACGGGTGGCCACGCCACCGCCTCTGGTGACCACGGTGGAGATGGGCGATCTCCTCAGCAATCGGACCGGATCTCGTCGCCGGCCAGCACTGCTGATACGAAGGCGGATGCGTCGTCGAACGATGCGTCCATCACCGCGCGGTGGTCGGCGTCGTCGTATGTCAGGTACTGCACCGGCGCACCCTTACCGCACAACTCCTTCACCAGGACATCGGTCTGGGATGTGGTGATGGTGGTGTCCGCAGCGCCCTGGAGGACCAACAGTGGTACAGCAGGGGTCGCGTTTCTCGGCTCCTGCCGATCCAGATAGTCGGTCCATGGCCCCAGATCGGCGCCGGCCCGGATCACCGAGTCCACCTGAATATCGCCGACGGCTGACCGAACGTCGGTCATGCACCCGGTCCGGGCTGCCCGTAGCAGCGGTTCGGCCGCCGGCGTGACGATCTGGTCGGGCACGACGGCCGGGTCCGCGGCCGCGGAGCCGAGCAAGATGAGTGGCAGGAAGCCGAGTACCGGTTGCATTGCCTGATTTCCGGTGCTGAGGTACTGCGGGGTCTGGCTCAGCCCACTGCCCGGGGCCATCGACACCGATCCGACCAACTCCAACTCCGCTCCTCGCTTCGTTCCCAAGTCCGAGGCGCTGATCGCGGCGGCACCGCCTTGGCTGTGTCCCACTGCAACCCACCGCGTTCCGACCGACTCGTCCAGCTGCCGCGCAGCCAGCACGATGTCGGTCAACGCATTGACCTCCGACTGTGCATTCAGGTAGGTGTGGTCGCCGGGGGTCCCCATGCCTTCGTAGTCGGTGCGGACCACCGCATATCCCTGCTCCAGCCAGCGACCCAGCAACGGTATCGTTCGAGAGAGGTAGTCGTGGGCGGCGCCGTCGACGGTATCCCCGGATGGGGCGCACGTGTCCGCGATGCCGGTGGTGCCGTGCGCCCAGCTGATCACCGGCCAGCCGCCGTCCGGCGGGGTGCCTTTCGGGACTGCGATCGTCCCGGAGACGACGATCCGTTTGCCTTCATCGTTCTCCGAGGCGTAGGTGATCACCTCGTTTCGGGCGGCACTGGGCAGCGCGGCGGCGTTGGTGAGCGGGGCGGACGAGAGCACGTCACCGGGTTTCGGTGTGGCTGCGGAGGTGTCGGCGCTGCTCGACGAGCAGGCGGTGAGTGCGGCCGCGGCGACCACGAGTCCCCCGAGCATGCGGGACGGGAGGATGAATTTATTCTGGCGCACGGTACCTCCGAGGTGACAACATGGATCGTAGATTGAGAAGGGTTTCTTAATACCGTGTTATCTGCATCACCGTCAAGTGGCAAGGGCTCGTTGATCGCAGCCGCCGAGCAACTGGTCGCCGAACGTGGCCTATACGGTGTCCGCGCCAGCGAAGTCGTCAAAGCCGCCGGACACAAGAACAATTCGGCTATCACCTACCACTTCGGATCGTGGCAGAAGCTACTCGAGGCAGTCTGGCAGCGGCACGCCGAACCCATCAATGCCGAGCGGGCAGCCATGATCGCTCACGCCGTCGACCGCGGCGCTTACGACCTTCCTGCGATGGTCGAGGCGTACGTGCGGCCCCTCGTCGCGGAAGTCGGACGCAACAAGCCGAGCTACTGGGCGCGATTCAACGAGCAGTGGGTCGCCACGATCGCGATGGACATTTTCAACCTCGACGAGGCGACGGTGGCCCGGCAACCGTCCACCGAATCCACGACCGTGTTGCACAACCTCTTCCTCGACATCGTCGACGTCCTCACCCACCTCGACTACCCGGACCGCACCCGGCGGGTAGCGATGATGGGGCGGTTCGTCGTTACGACACTGGCAGCGTGGGAACGAGAGGGCGAGACAGCTCTGCCGCTCGAGAAGGTCGAACGCGAGTTGATCAGTGTCGCGCTCGCGCTGCTTCAAGCGCCGTAGCTCGTGTCTCGAGGGTCGCTCTGAGCCGACAAGGCATACGGAACCTTGCGACCTCGGTCGGAGCTGGTTGTCGCCGATGTCCCGATCCTCTGGCGACCGGGCTCGGCTGATTCGGCGCCGTCGCTGCCGCCTGCGGACGCCCGGATCGATGTGTAGTTGTGGAGGTCGAATGTGCGGGTGCGTAGCCGGTAGCGCCATACGGGCCCCGGCGGCAGGGAGCGGTTGATTCGTTCGCGGTCGAGATACCAGCTGCGGCAGCCGCCTCGGGTCCAGATCTTCTGCAGGCTGACCCCGTGTCGGCCGGGATGGGCAATCGCATCGAAGCGGCGGAAACGTGGAATCGAGTGGCGTGGACGAGCACGTCGATCTCGTGCCGGCGGCCGTCTGCGGTGCGGACGGTGTCTGCTGCGAGTTCTGTGATGGGGGAAGTAACAAGGGTGGTGGTGGGATGGCACAGGGCGGGATAGAACGTGTCGGAGGAGATGATGCGTGTGCAGCCGATTCGGTACGAGGGCGTCAGCGCTCGGCGCAGGACGGGGGTCGGGTATCCGGGCGTGTAGGTGACGCAAGGCCGCGCCTCGAGGGCGGCGCGGCGACGTGTCGAGCGGATCAGGGTGGGGGAGGAGTACCTCGTTGCGCCAGTATTCGACGGTCCGGCGTGCGCGGTAGGGCGGCACTCGGGTACGCGCTCGGGGCATGACACCGGTGGGGGTGCGTCGAACACCGTGGTCCGCCAGGCGTGGTCGATGAGGGCGGGGACGAGTTGGCCGGCACTCGCGCCGGTGCCGATGACGCCGACGCGGGCGCTCGGCAGGTCGAGGTCGTGGTTCCAGCGGGCGATGTGCAGGACCGGACCGGCGAAGGAGCCGGGTAGGCGTGGGATATACGGGACGTTCGGTGCTCCGGTCGCCGGGAGAAGGAAGTGGGCTCAGACCGCACCTGGGAGTTGCTTCGAGCTGCGGCTTCCCGTGGTCTTACTTGCGGATGGCGGGGGTGAACTCGACCATGTCTCGGCCGACCGCTGCAGCCGGGGCGTTTTCCGCAATGTGACCGCGTAGGGTTCGTGCGAACTCGGCCGCGTTGCCTGCCCGGAGATGGTCGACGAGGGTGGCGTGCTCGGCGATGATGTCGGCGCAGCGCGTGAGCAAGTGCTCACCCGAGGCGAAGAGCACGAACCGGTGCCGGTCGGAAAGCTGGTCGTAGAGCTCGAGCAGGACGCTGTTGCCTCCTGCCTCCACGAACCCGCGGTGGAACCGGAGTGTGAGGTCGATAAATCGACGAACGTCCTTGTCGGCGAAGGCGGCGCGTTGCTCGTCGAGGGAGTGTTCGAGGCGTTCGGCCAGGCGCTGGCGCAGTTCGCCGGAGGCTCGGTCCACCGCCGTCGTCTCGAGGACGAACCGGGCATCGGCGAGTTCGGCGACGGTCCGTTCGCTCACTCCTTGCACCAAGGCGCCACGTTTGGGGTAGATGGCGATCCATCCCTCGTCCTGAAGACGCGCAAGTGCGACACGCACGGGTGTACGGCTGACTCCCAGATCGGCTGCAAGAGTGTTTTCGCCGAGCATGGTGCCGGGGGCGTGGGTGCCGTCGAGGATGCGATCGCGGATCACCTGATAGGCACGCTCGGAGGCGCTGAGGCTCTCGCTCGGGCCGGCGGTCATCGTGGTCTCCTCGTCCTCGACTCGAATCCGAGGTGGATTCATCTGGGACTGTCGAGCGTAGCGATCGGAAGCGTCCGGCTCGGCGGTGCATGTGCTGGCAACGGATTCGACTGTCGCCGCGCCCGGGAGGTCCGTGTGGCAGCGCAGATCATGTGCGTGTTGATCTTCCGGTTCCGCTTCCTCGCCCAGGCGGGGCGGTTGCCGATGGGTGGAGAAGACGGTTCACTGCTGTACCCGCTCGAGGAGGTGTTCGCCGGTGGCGGGTGGTGTTGCTCTGCCGGGCCATGTCATGAGCGGCACCGCTCTGACGGCGAACGCCAGAGTAATGAGCAGAACTGCGGTAGCCATGAGGTTGATCCACAGGAATCCGCCCATCGCCAACACCGTGCCGGCCATGGCCGCCATCAGTGCCCCGCCCAGGTTCATCGCGGAGTCGGAGGCGCCCTGCAGCGTGACCTTCGCATGCGGCGGCACCGAGGCGGTCAGCAACGCCGAGCCGCCGATGAGGAACATCGACCACCCCACTCCGAGAAGCAGCAACGCGGTGGTCAGTAGTGGCATCGATGACACCGGAGCCAGGGCGTCGACGACGCCGAGTGCGATCGTCGCGACGAAGACGACGACCCCGGCTGCGATCACGGTTCCCGGTCCCCAGCGGTCGGACATCCATCCGAAGATCGGTGAGAGCGCGTACATTCCGGCAATATGGATACTCACCACGAGGCCGATGGCTCCGAGGTCGAATTGCTGATGATGCATGTGCACCGGTGTCATCACCATTACGTTCGTCATCATCATCTGACCGGTGACGATCGTGACGACCCCAAACAGCGGAACCGGCCGCGCCGCAACGAAACGCAGTGCCGCCATGAGGCCGAGCGGTGCCGGGGTATCGATGGTCGTGTCGCTGACTGCAGCGCGGTCATCGGCTCCGTCGTTGTCCCTGGCGGTCCGGTTCGACTGTGTGGTGCTTGCATGGGGCGCGCTTGCCAGGGTCGATGCGACCAGAGCTGCGAGGGCGAAAGCGGCCATCGAGATCAGGTAGGGGCCCGCCAGCGGATGCATTCCGAGTGCTTCGCCCAGATGTGCGCCGGGGCCGGTGAAGTTCGGACCCAGCACGGAACCGATGGTCGTTGCCCAGACCACCAGGGACATCGCCCGCCCGGTGGCCGTGGGACCGGCCACGTCGACAGCGGCGTACCGGGCCTGCAGACCAGCCGCAGTCGCCGATCCGCACAGCATCATTCCCAGCATGAACAGTGGCAGGAGCTCTGTCGCCACGGCCACGAGCACCACCGAGGCGCCGAGCGTGCCGATCCCGAACCCGAGGGTCAGGGCTCTGCGTCGTCCGGTGCGTGCTGCGAGGGCCGCCAACGGGTAGGCGATCAGCCCGGCGCCGAGGATTACGCTCATCTGTGCGAATCCGGCCATCGCGGTCCGCCCCGTGATCTGTTCGGCAAGCAACCCGCCGACGGCGTAGCCGGATGCGATTCCGGCTCCGGAGAACAACTGTGCGGTGATCAGCTTGGCCTGCGTCACCGCGTGTGGAGGCATCGGCACTGCACGGTCCTTTCGGGTTCGGCCGGCCCGCTGAGGCGGCATGGTTGCCGGAATAACGTGCTGGGGCGCACGGAGGTCGGTCCTCGTGCCGTTCGGTGTGTGATGGAGCCCGCGTTCCTCGATCCAAACTAGAATACATCTTGGATACAAGAAGGCAAGGGCGACTCCTGTTCCGGCGATCGCGGCGGCTGTCGAGTAGTGCCGTCGGCGGCCGCAGGTGCGGTGGTCACGGAGATCACCGGCGGAGCCACAACTCGATCCGCACGCCCGGAGCGCGTTGATCTCACTCGGCTGGACCGCGGCAGATACGCAGGAGAGGCCGGTCGTGGACTGGGTCCCCCAGTCCCGACTGCGCACCACGGTGCTGCAAGCAAGTCCGACGACCTGATCGAGGTGTTCACCGATATTGCCTCGCTGGTGAATGCGCTGACCATCGATCCGCGACGGGAGCGGATACCCGGCGGGACTCTTCGATCCGGGATGTGAGGCAGGGCGTCAGTACGATGCGCGCCCACCGCTTGCGTCGTACACGGCACCGGTAGAAAAGCTCAGAGCGTTCGACGACAACCAGGCGACGAGTTCGGCGATCTCCTCGGGTCGGCCCATACGTCCCATCGGGGTCAGACTTTGGGAGCGGGCGAGGATTGCCGGGTCGGTGCCGGTGTTCATCGGGCTTTCGACGGCGGCGGGTGCTACGACGTTGGCGAGGACGCCTGTCGTGGCGAGTTCTTTGCCGAGCGATTTGGTCAGCGCGATCACGGCTGCTTTCGATGCAGAGTAGGCGCTTTGATTGGGGTTGCCGTCCTTGGCTGCGATGCTGGCAAGGTTCACGATGCGTCCCCACCCGGTGTCGACCATGCTGGGGACGAAGGCGCGGCATATGAGGAAGGTGCCGTCCACGTTGACGCGGAAGGTGCGGTGCCAGTCTGCAAGTTCGGTGAGGGTCACCGGTGTCGACGGGCCGACGATTCCTGCGCTGTTGACGAGGATGTCGACATGGCCGACTCGGGCTCGAAGTTGCGCGACGGATTCGGCGTCGCCGACGTCGACGTGCTCGTCCGCGTCGGGAGACAGGTCGGCGGTGATGACACGAATGCCTGTCTCGGACAGTATTTTTGCGCACGCGGCCCCTATGCCACTGGCGCCGCCGGTGACGAGTGCTCGGGCGCCCTCGGGGTAGGTGATCATCGGCTTCTCCTCGTGGATTGTGTGGGAATCGAGCACACATTATGTGTAAAAACAGCTTAATTTTGGTCATACTGTGATTGAAATTGATATACGGCTGCGGGGCGCACGTCAACCCGCGGAAGGAGACGAGTCGTGGAGATCCGCTGGTTGCAGGCGTTCGTGGCGGTGGCGGAAGAGTTGCACTTCGGGCGCGCGGCCCAGCGTCTGCAGATGGCGCAATCCCCACTGAGCCAGACCGTGCGAAAGCTCGAGAAAGACCTGGAAGTGACGCTCTTCGAGCGTAATACGCGAAGCGTGGCACTGACTGCAGGCGGACACGCCTTTCTCCCTCACGCGTATCACATCCTCGAAAGCGTCGAAACGGCACGACAGGCTGCTCGGGCGTCCGCTGGTGGGGTCTACGGGCATATCAAGATCGGGTTCACCGGTGTGCTCAACCATCTGTCGTTGCCACCGCTGACCCGCGCATTGAGACAGCGCTACCCCGATATCGAACTCACTCTCGTCGGCCGCATCATGACCCGTGATGCTGTGGCCCAGCTGGAAAGTGGGGCGCTCGACCTTGCGTTCGTCGGGTTGCCGGTGCAGTCCTCTGCGGTAGCGACTCGTTTGATTCGCCGTGAGCCGTTCGGCGTGGTGCTTCCGGCTGATCATCTGTTGGCGAACCGCGACGAGATCGAGTTGCACGAACTGGCGGACGAAGGGTTCGTCACCACGCCACTGTCGGCCGGTTCATCGTTGCAGGAAGTTGCGATGAAGGCGTGCGTCGATGCCGGATTTCGTCCGCGGGTGGTGCAGGAGATCACCGATCCGTACATGATCCTGCTGCTCGTCTCGACCGGTGTCGGGGTTGCCCTGATGACCTCCGGAATCGCGCCGATCGCCCCGCCCGGCACGGTGTTCGTGCCGCTGGCGGGTGAGCCGGTCTACATGCAGCACGGTCTGGGGTGGTCTGCCAAGCGGGTGTCGCCGGCTCTGCAGGTGGCGCTCGAACTCGCCGAGGAAATCCTCCCCACCCCGATTGAGACGTAGATCGTCTTTTTGAAAGACATTATTGGTGTTGGACGGCACATAGTTCGGCGTGACAACCTCGATTCGTCCCGGCGAGTGTGAGGGCCGTCTCGTACCGGTCGCCTCCGTGTTCGTCGGATTCTGGGACGAAAGGACCCCCATGACGAACAGTCACGTTGCACGCCCGGACGGGCACCGGAACGCCAACGCCCGCCGGGCAGCCGTCTCCGGGTTTCTCGGCAGCACCCTCGAGTACTACGACTTCTTCATCTACGGCTCTGCTGCGGCACTGGTCTTCGGCCACATCTTCTTCCCCGGCGGGGGAGCCACCGCGACCCTGCTGTCGATCAGCACGCTCGGCGTCGCCTATGTGGCCCGCCCGCTCGGCGCGGTGCTGTGGGGGCATTGGGGCGACAAATTCGGCCGACGGAACGCCTTGCTCGCCTGTCTCCTCATGATGGGCGTCTCGACATTCATCATCGGCTGTCTGCCCACCTACGATCAGATCGGCATGGCCGCACCGGTAATCCTGGTGCTGCTTCGGCTGCTGCAGGGCCTGTCGGCCGGTGGCGAATCCCCAGGGTCGTCGTCGCTCACCCTCGAACATGCTCCGGCGCGGCGTCGCGCGTTCTTCACCTCGTTCACGATGAGCGGCATCATGTTCGGCATCGTCATCTCGAGCTTGGTGTTCATCCCGGTCGCCTCGCTTCCCGACGATGCGCTCTACTCGTGGGGCTGGCGAGTGCCGTTCTGGCTCAGCATTCTCGTGACCGTGGTCGCTGTGTGGTTGCGCCGCAAACTCGACGAGCCCGAGGTGTTCGAGGAGATGCAGGACAGCGGTGAGACCGCGTCGCTGCCTGTGGTGGAAATGTTCCGTTCCCACTGGCGCACGGTGATCCGCATCGGCCTGAGTGCCACCTTCGCGATGATCAACACCATCGTCAACGTCTTTGCCCTTGCTTACGCAGTCGAGGTCCAGGACATGGAACGTTCCACGATGCTGTGGGCGATCGCCGCGGCCAACTTCGTCGCGGTGCTCACCACGCCGCTCTTCGGCATCCTCGCCGACCGCATCGGCCGCAAGCCGGTCTTCGTGTTCGGCGCTCTCGGCTCCGGTGTCATGGTCTTCGCGTTCTTCTACGCGATCGGAACCGGCAGCGTGCCGATGGTGTTCGCCAGCGGAATCGTCCTCATCGGCTTCTTCTACTCGATGCCCAACGGCATATACCCCGCCTACTTCCCTGAGCAGTTCCCCGCCAAGGTCCGGTACACCGGCATGGCCGTGAGTCTCATGCTCGGTCTGCTCGTCGCCGGGTTCACTCCTGCGATCGCCCAGTTGCTTTCGGCCGGCGACACCGCCAACTGGATGCCCGTCGCGATCATGTGCATGGCTTTTGCGGCACTGTCCGCAGTCGCGGCGCAGACAGGACCCGAGACGTACCGGACACCCACCGAGGAACTCGGCGAACCGCGCCGTTCGGTACGGACAGGGCCGACCGAGAACTTCGTCCGCGCCGACGCCTGACCGTTCGATCCGCCTCGGTGCTCGATCCGGGCACCGAGGCACACCTCACGGAGGAGCACATCGTGTCCACCATTGCTGCGCACCGCATCGGTCTCGTCGGTGCCGGTATCGCCTCATCGCTTTCACCCGCACTCCACGAACGTGAAGCCGCGGAACTGGGCCTCACCGGATATCGCTACGACCTGCTCGACCTCGACACACAATTCGTGCCGGTCGAGGACATCGCCCAGTTCGTCCGCGCCGCTGTGCGCAAGGGCTACACGGGATTGAACATCACCCATCCGTGCAAGCAACTTGTCATCCCGGTGCTCGACGAACTGTCCGACAACGCTCGGATGCTCGGTGCCGTCAACACCGTCGTCGTCCGTGACGGCCGGTTGATCGGCCACAACACCGACCACAGCGGGTTTCTCGCAGCACTGCAGCGCGGGCTTCCCGGTGTCGCACTGGACTCGGTGCTGCTCGTGGGGGCGGGTGGCGCCGGCTCCGCCGTGGCGTACGCGCTCGCCGCGGCGGGCGTGCGCGAGTTGAGGATCTCGGATGTCGACCCTACCCGCGCCGCCGATGTGTGTGTCCGCGTTGCAGCGGCGTTCCCCGCCGCGTCGATCGTGCCGGTCGCAGCCTCGGACGTCGCCGCGACGTTGCGGATGTGCCGCGGGGTGGTGAATGCGACACCGATCGGCATGACCGGACACCTCGGAACGCCCTTCGACACCGCCGCTCTGCGCTGTGATCACTGGGTCGCCGATATCGTCTACCGACCCCTGTGCACCGAACTCCTCACCACTGCAATAGAACTCGGATGTGACGTACTCGACGGTGGTCAAATGCTCGTGGCGCAGGCCGCCGACACGTTCGCATTGCTCACCGGAGTCACCCCGGACGCGAGCCGCATGCGCCGCCACCTCGACGAACTGATCGAGCAACGGGAGCTCGCTGCCGCAACCGTCGCCGGTCCGGCCGCACCCCCGACGACCGAGGAGATCCGATGACCATCCCCGCCTTCGCGCAACCGCTCGACCTCGGCTCGGTCCGGCTCCGCAACCGCTTCGTCTCAGCGCCGATGGAACGCAACTACTGCGCTCCTGACGGCAGCATGACCGACGAATACATCGCCTACCTCGAACGCCGTGCCGCAGGGGGAGCGGCACTGGTGTTCACCGAGGCCAGCTACGTGCGTGCCGACGGCAAGGGACGCATCCGGCAGATGGGCGTCGACGAGGACGACCGCATCCCCGGGATCGCGCGGATGGTCGAGACCCTGCACGCCCACGGCGCGCTCGTCGGTGTCGAACTCAATCACGGCGGCCGCACCGCACAAGGAGCGGTCAGCGGATTCGTACCCGTCGCACCGTCGCCGATCCCGTGCGCGGTGGTCGGTGGCGAGATGCCCGAACAACTCGACGACGCCGACATCGAGCACATCATCGAATGCTTCGGTGAGGCCGCCGCGCGGTGCGAACAGGCCGGCGTCGATGTGATCTCGCTGCACGGCGGACACGGCTATCTCATCCACCAGTTCCTCTCGCCCGCCTACAACAAGCGCAACGACAAGTGGGCCGAACCCACCTTGTTCGTCAACCACGTCATCGACATCGTGCGTGCCATGGCTCCCGGCGTGGCGCTGGGACTACGGTTCTCCGCGTTCGAAGGTGTCGACGGTGGCCTCGACGCAGCCACCACCCGCGACCGCATCGACGCGATCGACACCCATCGACTCGACTTCCTCGACGTGTCGGCGGGCAACTACGAAGCGGGCCAATGGATCATCCAGCCGGGCGAATGGTCCCAGGGACTCCTGGCGCCCTACGCTGCACCCTACACACGCGACTTCGACATCCCTGTCGGCGTCGCCGGTCGCATCAACACGCCCGAGGCCGCAGAACACATCATCGCCTCCGGTCAGGCCGATTTCGTGAGCATGGCCCGCACCCTGCACGCGGACCCGGAGTTCCCGAACCGGGCGCTCGCCGGCACCCGATATCGACCGTGCATCGCCTGTAACTACTGCATCGACAGTCTGGCAGCCGGGCCCGTCCCGTGCTCGGTCAACCCCTGGGTCGGCCGCGAACTCGACCAGCCCACCGAACCCGCCGCGACGCCGGTCCGAGTCGCGGTGATCGGCGGCGGACCGTCCGGTCTGTCGGTGGCACGTGAACTTGCCGCTGCCGGCCACCACGTCGACCTCTATGACGAACGCGACACGCTCGGTGGGGATTTCGCGCTGGCCTCGGATCTGCACGAATACCCCGAGTACCGCCGCATCATTGATTGGTATGTCGCCGAGCTCGCCGACCTGGACGTGGTGTGCCACATCGGCATCCGGGTCGACGCGCAGACCCTGGCGGCCGAGGATTTCGACGCGATCGTCCTTGCGACCGGCGGCAGCGGTCCCGCGCTGGATGTGCCCGGCCTGGACACTCGTCGCGTACGCGACGTCCGCGAGTTCCTCGCCGCCGGTGAACCGGCGCCTGTCGCGGTCACCATCTTCGGCGCCGACCGCGAAGCTGCGGCCGTCGCCGACGACCTGGTGCAGAAGGGTACCAAGGTCGTGATGATCGGGCCGCAGGAGACGATCGCCCACGACGTCGGCCGCCGCGCCAAGATCGTGCTCCTGCCCCGGCTGGCTGCGGCCGAGAACTTCACCGCCTACCTGTCGTCGATTGTCACACGCATCGAGAAGGACTACGTGGAGGTTTCCACGAACGGCGAGGTGCACACGGTGCCCGCGCCGGGTGACCTCCTCGTCTCCCAGGGCATCGAACCCCGCACCGACCTGCTCACCGCCCTGCGCGGACTCGCACCCCGACTCGGTGTCCACAGCGTGGGTGACGCGAGTGGCGACGGCGGATCCATCCACGCTGCCAACGTCACTGCCGCCGACGTCGCTTCCCGCATCACCGCAGCTGCAGACACCCGCGTGGAGGTTCTCGCATGACCACCGACACCACCACAGTGACGCACCGCGACGCCGTACGCGCGGCGCTGCCGCCCATGGGTCTGGGCACCTGGCCACTGGTAGGGGCGGAGGCGACGAAGTCCGTGCTCAGTGGTATCGAGGCCGGCTACCGACTGATCGACACCGCATCCATCTACGGGAACGAAGACGCCGTCGGTGTGGCGCTGGCCGAATCCGGCCTGCCCCGCGACGAACTCTTCGTCACCACAAAGATCCGCGGCAACGATCAGGTGTCCGGCAACGTGCGCGGTGCGCTGGAGCGGAGCCTGGAGAACCTCGGACTCGACCGTCTCGACCTGTATCTGATCCACTGGCCGCTGCCCCGGATCGACCGGTATTCGGCGACCTTCGAGGCAATGCTGGCGTGTCGCGACGCGGGTCTGGTCCGCTACGTAGGCGTCTCCAACTTCCTCGGTCATCACCTCGACCGGGCGGTCGCGGACACCGGAGAAGCGCCGGCAGTCAACCAGGTCCAGATGGATCCGTCGCTGGCTCGGATCTCGGTCCGGAAGGCGAACGACGCGCACGGGGTGCTCACGCAGTCGTGGAGTCCGCTCGGCCGCGGTGACGTGCTGGGCTCTCCCGTGGTCACCGAGATCGCCGCCCGGATCGGGGCGACCGCTGCTCAGGTCGTTCTGGCCTGGCACCTCGCGGCGGGCGTGGTGCCGGTGGCCCGGTCCGCGAATCCCGTTCGCCAGGTCGAGAACCTGGCGGCCGTGGACATCACGTTGACCGACACGGACCTCGCGGCACTCGACAGGCTGGATCGCGGGGAGGATGCGGCCCGCGACGTCGAAGCGGAGGAGCACTTCTGATGGCATCCCTGAGAGTCGGCATCGTCGGCTGCGGCAAGATCGCGGGCAACCATGCGCGGGCCCTGCAACAGGTACCCGGCGTCGAGGTGGTCGGCTGCTCCGACCTCGACCTCGATCGGGCCCGGGTCTTCGCCGCCGGGTACGGGATCGCGAATGCGGTCCGCACGGTCGACGAACTGATCGCCCTCGGAATCGACGCATGCACCGTCTGCACGCCGCACCCGGTGCACGAACAGGTCGTCGTCACCGCTGCCGAGGCCGGCGTCCACGTATTGTGCGAGAAGCCGATCGCCGTGGACATCGCCGCGGCCGACCGGATGATCGAGGCTGCCGACCGGGCGGGCATCACGTTCGGGGTGCTGTTCCAGCGCCGCTTCTGGCCCGCCGCCCGCCGGATCCGCGAGGCGATCGCCAACGGCACGCTCGGCACACCGACCCTCGGCGAGGTGTCGGTGATCCTGCACCGCCCGTCCGAGTACTACTCCGCGGACGCCTGGCGCGGACGGTGGGACACCGATGGCGGGGGCGTGCTGATGACCCAGGCCGTACACCAGATCGACATGCTGCAGTGGTTCATGGGTGAGCCGGCCTCGGTGAGCGGCCACATCCGCACCCATACCCACGGCGCGCACATCGAGACCGAGGACAGTGCGTCGGCCGTCGTCGCGTTCGCCTCCGGGGCGACCGCGACGATCACCGCGACCACCGGCGCGAACTACAACCTCGGCAACCGGGTCACCGTCATAGGCGGCACCGGCGCGATCGCCAGCGTCCTCGAGTTCCCCGAGGGCCGTGAAGGCGTCAACGAGATCTGGACGGTTCCGGGACAACTCACGCTCGGCACTCCGTTCTCGCCCGACGTCCACGCCAACCTGGACGTCGCCGACGTCAATGCCGGTCTCACCGACTTCCACACCCTCCAGGTGCAGGACTTCGCCGACGCCGTCCTCACCGGGCGTGAGCCCGCCGTCACCGGGCGTGATGCCCGTGCCTCCCTCGCGATCGTCGCAGGCATCTACGAGTCGTCCCGCACCGGACGCGTCGTCGACCTGCAGGCCACCGCACATCCCGCCATGAAAGTGAACCGATGATCACCCCCACAACACTCACTTCCACGTTCGACGTCGTCGTCGTCGGTTCCGGCGCGGGCGGCCTGTCCACCGCGGTCGCTGCCGCTCACGGCGGCGCTTCGGTCCTGGTCGTCGAGAAGGCCCAAGTGTGCGGCGGAGCCACCGCATGGTCCGGCGGCTGGATGTGGACCCCCCGTACCCTGTTCGCCCACGCGGACGGCGTGGTCGAGGACCGTTCCCTGCCGCGCACCTACCTGGAGAACCGGCTCGGCGAGAATTTCGACGCACGGAAGGTCGACGCCCTGCTCGACGGCGCTCCGGAGATGGTGGAGTTCTTCGAGACGAAGACCGCGCTGCAGTTCGTGCCAGGCGCGGCCATCGCCGACATTCACGGGGACACTCCCGGCGCGGGCACCGGACACCGGTCCGTCGGACCGAAGCCGGTGAGCCTGCGCACACTCGGTCCCGACGTGGCGAAACTGCTGCGCCGTCAGCTGTACGAGACGTCGTTCCTCGGCATGGGAATCATGGCCGGTCCTGACCTGCAGGCCTTCCTGCATTCGACGCGTTCGGCGAAGGCGTTCGCGCACTGCGCGCGCCGCGTCAGCACCCACATGCTCGACCTCGCTACCAAACGTCGAGGCCAGCAACTCGTCAACGGCACTGCACTCGTCGGTCGCCTGCTGCGCTC
The DNA here is from genome assembly GCF_053345925.1 of Rhodococcus sp. C26F. Taxonomy (NCBI): domain Bacteria; kingdom Bacillati; phylum Actinomycetota; class Actinomycetes; order Mycobacteriales; family Nocardiaceae; genus Rhodococcus; species Rhodococcus sp. C26F. The sequence continues at coordinate 102,343 of NZ_JBKFBA010000013.1, read as the reverse complement.
GGCGCTCGACGCCGGTGTCGAGTTCCGGGTGTCCACCGCAGCCACCGCACTCGTCACCGACGACGGCCGGGTGACCGGCGTACGCCTCACAGGACCCGAAGGGAAGTACACCGTCGTCGCCCGTCAGGGTGTCGTCCTCGCCACCGGTGGATTCACGCACGACCTCGATCGGCGCCGAGAGCTGTTCCCGCGTACACCCACCGGGCGCGAGCACTGGACCCTTACTCCGTCGACCACCACCGGTGACGGGATCTCGCTGGGCGAGTCGGTGGGCGGCCGGCTGGACCGCACACTTGCTTCGCCGGTGGCGTACTGTCCCGTCTCCCTGGTCCGATACCGCAACGGCAAGCAGGGGGTCTTCCCGCACATCATGGACCGCGCGAAACCCGGCGCCATCGGTGTGTTGGCGAACGGGCACCGATTCGTCAACGAAGCACTCGGTTACCACGACTACACGCTCGCCATGATCGAGCAGGTCCCCGAGGGTGAGGAGGTCTGCTCGTGGCTGATCGCCGACGCCCGCTACATGAAGTACTACCCCCTCGGGATGGCCAAGCCGTTCCCGATCCCTACTTGGCCGTACCTGCGTTCGGGATACCTCACTCGCGCGGCCACGGTCAAGGAACTCGCCGAGAAGATCGGTGTCGACCCGGACGGGCTCGACAAGACCGTCGCCGTCTTCAACGAGAACGCGCGGTTAGGGCGGGATCCGGAATTCGGGCGCGGATCGACCCCGTTCAACATCCGGTCGGGTGACGCCGACAACCCGTGGCCCAATCCGTCGCTGGCCCCGCTCGAGAAGGGGCCGTTCTATGCCGTGAGAGTGGTACCCGGCAGCTTCGGTACGTTCGCCGGACTCGTCACCGACTCGCAGTCCCGCGTTCTGGACTCCGGCGACGAACCCATCGACGGCCTCTACGCCGTAGGAGTGGACCAAGCAAGCGTGATGGGCGGTCACTACCCCTCCGGTGGTATCAACCTCGGCCCCGCCATGACTTTCGGCTATCTCACCGGCCGCCGATTTGCCTCGACCACAGGAGCCTCCCGATGACTGCACCACTCGGACTCGCCGCCCTCACCGTGCTGGACACCCCGCCGCTGGAGCACATCGACCTCGCCGAACGCCACGGATTCGACACCATCGGCCTGCGGCTGCTGCCGGCCGCGCCGGGCACCCCCGCCTACCCACTGCACGAGGATCCCACCGTGCTCGACGAACTCGTGCGCCGACTGGCGGATTCCCCCATCGAGGTGTTCGACCTCGAAATCATCCGGATCGGAGCCGATTTCGATCCTGGCCATTACGTGCCGCTGCTCGAGGCCGGGGCGCGGCTCGGCGCGAAAGCCGTCCTCGTCGGCGGCGACGACCGGGACCGGGCCCGGCTGACCGACTCCTACGCCCGGCTTGCCGAGCTGTGCGGGCACTACGGGATCGTCGCGAGTCTCGAATTCATGCCGTGGACAGCGGTTCCCGACGCGAAGACCGCTGTCGAGATCGTATCGCAGGCAGACGGCCCGGCGCGCAGCGTGCTTGTCGATGCGCTGCATGTGGACCGTTCGGCTACGACCGTCGAGGACCTCGCCGCGATCCCCCGAGAATGGCTGCACTATGCGCAAATGTGCGATGGCTCCGATCCTGTTCCGAACGACGACGGCGAACTGATCAGGCAAGCCCGTGAGGAACGACTCGTCCCGGGAACAGGGGGAATCGACCTACGAGGAATCTGGGCGACGCTACCGGATGGTCTCCCGGTGAGCATCGAACTACCCAACGAGCCGCTGCGACAGAGAATGGGGGACGACGCATGGCTCGACACGATCGTCAGCGCTACCAGAAGGATGATCACGCCGAAACTGACCGTGTGAGCCGGGTACTTGCCAGGGACGGATAAACCAGGCCCGGTCCCTCCGCAGATTCAGGTGTCGGTGAGACGGCGGAGAAGGTGCACGTGGCGATCGGCCGGTGCCCGTCGCGGGCAACTCGCGCATTTGTCGTTGTCCGTGAGGTAGATCAAGCAACACGACCCACGTCGGACGAAGCGCTCCGTGCGGGACTCGGTTTCGATGTCGACGAATCTCGGTGAGAGCATCGGCGGCACCGCAAGTGTGGCAGCAAGTGTGCACGCGTCGTCGACTCTACCCAGAGCGTGGCCCGCGGTAAGGGCACGATTGGCAACGGAGTCGGTGGCGACTGCCCACAGGGCACGAGGTGCCGCACCGGAAACCGCAGCGAGAGAATCGATCACCGACCCGTACGAGGTGGCCAGCGCCTCTGCATAGACAGCGGTGTCGTGCAGAATCCGCCGGGATCGGACGGCACCGAGATACCCGTTGTCGTGCAGGGTGCACTCGAGTTGTTGCAGCTGGGGATCGGGGGCGATGCCCTCGGCGCACAGCATGGTGACGGACGCGGCGACCATCGTCGAACTCGCCGAATACCACCACAAGGTGCCGTTGATACGCGGGTCGCTGCACCCCCATCGGCTGCCCGTGTCGGCGAGGCGTTCGGCGAGCCAGTCGTGATCGGCCATCCGTTCCCCGGAGAACGTCTCACCGAACAGATCGATGGTGCGGGCGAAGTCGCCGAGAACAGGCCTGATGCGCCTGTACGCCCCGTCGCGGGATTGCGAATCGAGACCGGTGTCAGCCATCGACGAGTCCGTACAGATCGAGGACCCGCCGGCCGCCGACGGTCCGTATGCGTCCGCGCACACCGAAGACGGTCTCGAGCAGGTCGGGGGTGAGGACGTGCTCGGGTGTGCCGGCATCGACTACCCGTCCGGCGTCGAGTACCGCGATTCGGTCGCAGTACTCGGCCGCGAGGCGTAGGTCGTGCAAGGTGACGAGCACAGCGAGGCCGTCGGCGGCGAGGGTACGGAGGAGTTCGAGCATGCCGAGCTGGTGACGTAGATCGAGGTGATTGGTCGGTTCGTCGAGGAGAAGTACCTGTGGTTCCTGGGCGAGTGCACGGGCTATCGATACGCGCTGACGTTCACCGCCCGACAACTCGGTGACGTCACGGTCTGCCTGCGAAGTGAGAGAGACCTGGGTGAGTGCGCGGGCTACCGCGTCATCGTCCTCGGTGCGGAAGGGTTCGAGCCATCCGCGTCGGGCGGAACGACCCAGTCGAACGGATTCCCGGACGGTCACACCACCGAAGGCAGCTGGTTCTTGTGTGCTCACCCCGATGATGCGTGCCACTCGACGGCGGCGCAGGGTATGAATGTTTTTGTCGTCGAGCATGATCGCGCCTTCGGTCACTGTCAGGGCGCGGTAGCAGGTACGCAGCAGGGTGGTCTTGCCGCTGCCGTTCGGGCCGACCAAAGCGAGCACCTCGCCGGGTGCGACGTCGAGATCGGCACCGTGAAGGACCGTGCGTTCCCCGAGTCGGGCCTGCACTCCGAAGGCACGTAGCCGGGTCAACGGCTGTCCTGACTGTATCGTCGCCACAACATGGCGATGAAGATCGGTCCTCCGACCAGTCCGGTGATGACGCCGATCGGCAGTTCGGTTGTGTTGCTCAGCGACCGCGCCAGGATGTCGGCGAGTACGAGAGCGACTGCACCGAGAAGGCCCGCGGTCGGGACGAGACGTGCGGCGTTGCGGCCGACGAGATAGGCGGCCAGATGAGGAACGAGCAGGCCCACGAATCCGATCGTGCCTGATACCGCGACGGCTGCGGCGGCCAGGAGTGACACGGCAAGCAGGATCAGGACCCGGAAACGTGGGACGTTCATCCCGAGTGCGGTGGCTCCGTCGTCCCCGGCGAGGAGCAGGTTGAGCCGCCGGCTGCACAGCATGATCGCGGTTCCGGTCACGATGAGCACCAGGGTCGGCGCGATGAGTGATCTCCAGTTGGCGTCGCCGAAACCACCAGCGAGCCACTGCATCACGGTGCCGAGTTGGTGCACGTCACCAAGCACCAGCAGTACGAAGGTGACGAGGGAGGAGAACACCATCGACAATGCGACCCCGACGAGAACGATCGCTGTCACCGAATGCGCGCGGAGGCTCACCACGATCGTCGCGGCGAGGGGGAGCAAGGCTCCGGCGAACGCAGCGAACGGCAGGGTGAAGATCCCGAGGGTGCCGGCGCCGAACCCGAGGACCGTCACGGTGGCGACTCCGAATCCGGCACCCGAGGACACCCCGAGAAGGTACGGGTCGGCGAGGGGATTGCGGGTCACGGCTTGTGCGACGGCGCCGGCGACGGCAAGAGCGGCGCCCACGACCGCAGCAGTCAAGGCACGGGGCAGGCGGGATTCGAACACGATCGCTTCGCGGGTCGCGCTCCACCATCGATCACCCCAGATGGCGTCGAGGGGAACAGGTGAGATCCGGTAGGCCACGATGGCCCATACGTCGCCGAGCGGGATGGTGATCGTGCCCAGGGACACGGCCGTGGCGACAGCGAGTGCGAGAGCGAGCGTGAGCAGCGTCAGTACCGTTCCGAGCGATCTGCGACGATCGCTTCTTCTCGGATCGTTACCTGTGGGTGACGGCGTGAGTGAAGGGGTCTCTGTGACCGTGCTCATTCGGCGAACGCTTCCGGATGAAGCGTTCGGGCGATGGTCTCGGCGGAGGCGACCATGCGGGAGCTTTCGAAGAAGTCATCGAGCGGGACGACGACGAAACGATCGTTGCGTACTGCCGGGGTGGTCGCCATGACGGGATGGTTTTTCAGGAATGCAATCTTGTCCGCAGCGCTGGTGGATCCGTAGTCGAGGACCACGATTGCCTCGGGCTGGCGTTCACCGACGACTTCCCAGCTGGTCGCGAAGTAGGGCTTGGGGCCCTCGGCGGTGATGTTCTCGACGCCTGCATATTCGCCGATCAGGTTGCCGATCCCGACCCCGCCGACGGACAGGGGCTCCGCTTCGCCGGAATCGTAGAAGAATGTTCGGATCGGTTGTACCCCGGCGGCGTCGAGGCGTTCACCGATCGCGCCGAGGCCGGCGACGATCCGTTCGGTCAGTGCTGCGGCCGACTCCTCGACGCCGAGGATTGCGCCGAGTTGCGCGAAGTCGTTTTCGAGCAGACCGATGTCAGGGAAGCCCTGGCCGCAGTATTCGGAGAACAAGAAGGTGGCGATCCCGGCGGCTTCGAGGCTGTCACGTCCGAAACCGTTCTTGTCGTCGAATGCGCTGCGCATGCCACCGATGATCAGATCGGGTTCGAGATCGAGGACCTGTTCGGAGGTCGGATACTCCTTCGCGAGCGACGGGATAGCGCGGAACTGTTCTGCAGTCTCGGGCAGTGGGTCGGGTTGTTCGCCGTAGCCCATACCGACGATGCGGTCGCTCACACCCATCTGAATCAATGTTTCGGTGACGTGGTCGTTCATCGAGATGATGCGCTGCGGGGGAGTGTCGAAGGTGGCGGTGCGCTCGCAGTTGGTGATGGTCACCGGTTCGGTGAACGATTCGGCGGCCTCGGCCTCTGCCGAGGTCGTACCGCGGGAGCATCCTCCCGACAGCAGCGCTGCGGATGCGATGGAGGCGAGCGCGATGATGCGGCGGGCTGAAGAGGCGTGGACGAGCATGGGACCTCGTGCTCTGCTCGGGTGATCCGGAGCCGGACCCACCACGGCAGCAGGCACCGAGGGGTGCACGAACTGCCCTGCTGGACTCCGTCTCGCAGACCACGGCGATGTATCGGAGTCGCGGACCTTCAGGCAGGTATTCGGGCTCACCGCCGGGATCGGCGGTCTACCGTTGCGGGTCAGCGCCGGGTTTCGACCGGACTTCCCCTGCTCTGGGTGTCAGCAACGTTCGCGTCATTATGCACGTTGTCGGCTCGGGTGGGCCACCCGCTGGGCTCGCGCTGCATGTCGGCGGCACCGGAATTCGACCTGCGGCTGGCGATGCATCATGGTGGTGTCGCCTTCCGGTCCGGCCCCGTCTCTTCGACAACGACATCGGTGAAGGCCCGAATCGACCCAGGATGCATCGTCGTTCTCGGACGGGGTTTCCCGTGAACGGAACAAATCATATTCCGTTAGGCTATCCTAACTCGCATGGGTAAGGGTCTGAACGGAGTCATGGTCAAAGCCTGGGGTGGCCGCGACTATCGACTCACTGTCACCTCCAGCGAATACGTATCCGACAAGTACATCCGTCTCGGCTTCACCGGTGGCGGACTGCTCGCCGATCACCCGGTGCACCCGACTCAATGGATCAGGCTCTGGATCCCCGACGAACGCAGCGACAAGCTGCACCACCGGGGCTACACACTGGTCGACCAGGACCCGCCCGGCGACCGGTTCTTCATCGAATTCGCCCTGCACGGCGGTCCGGCCTGCCGGTGGGCCGAACGCGCGGCGGTCGGCGACATGATCGACGCAACGGTGCTCGGCTCGAACTTCGCCCTGCCGGAGGCCGCTTTCAGTGAGTATGTGGTCTTCGGTGACACCGCCTCGCTGCCCGCCATCAACACCCTGCTCGATGCCATCGGTGACACTTCTGCGCGGGTGTGGTTGGAGTGGCAGTACGAGTCGGACCGACACCTGCCGGTGCGCAGCAAGCCTCACCACCAGGTCACCTGGTTGCAGCGGGTGGACGACGGCAGACTGCTGTGCGAAGCGGCGCAGGAGATGACCTGCCCGGGCGATGCCTTTGCCTGGGTGGCCTGTGACGGCCACACCACGCGCTCGATCGTCAGGACCCTCAGGCACGCTCACGGGCTGACTAAGACGGCCGTGAAGTATCAGGCGTACTGGAAGTAGTCGGCCGCGACGATAGCCCAACTCCCGTCATCGTGCGAGATGAGGACGGTTGCCGGGAAGGCACCTCCGCCCCGGCCCCGCCAGTGTGATCACCGGCGTGCCAGGGCAGGGGATCCCGCACGTGCTTGCGGGGGCAGGTCCGCTACTGCTCGTGCACGATGACGCCGCGAATGTTCTTACCGGCGCGCAGGTCCTCGTACCCCTTGTTGACTTCCTCGAGTGAATAGCGTGTCGTGACGAGTTCGTCGAGCTTCAACTCGCCCTGGTCGTACATACGCAGCAGTCGGACGATGTCGTATTGCGGGTTGGCCGACCCGAACAGCGTCCCCTTGATCGTCTTCTCGTTCAGCGTCAGATCGGCGCCGGACACGTGCACGGTCAGTTTGGTCGGATCGGCCAAGCCGGTGATAACGACGGTACCGCCCTTACCGATCACGGCGGTCGCAGCCGCGACCACCTCTTCTTCGACCGTACCTACCAGGATCAGCGCCTGGTCTGCGCCTTGGCCCCAGCTCAATTCGTTCACTTTCGCCGCGGCTTCCTCTGCAGTGGCGAAGGCGTGTGTGGCCCCGAACTTCAGCGCGGTTTCCCGCTTGAAGGGGAGTGGATCGACCACGACCACGTACCGTGCCCCGGCTTGCACCGCACCCTGCACCGCGTTGATACCGAGACCGCCGATGCCGTACACGACGACGATGTCACCGGCCCGGACACCGCCGGCGTACACAGCGGTCCCCCATCCCGAGGGGACGCCGCAGCCGACGAGAACCGCGGTCTCGAGAGGCAGCCAGTCGTCCACCCTGACAACCGAGTGCTGAGATATCGTGGCCCGCTCGGAAAATGTCCCGAGCATGCACATGGCACCGAATTCCAGCTCACCGGAACGGAATCTGAAACTTCCATCGGGCATCGATCCTTCCAGGATCGTGGCTCCCATGTCGCACAGGTTCTGCCGGCCGGTGGCGCAGTAACGGCAGGTCCCGCAGTTGGGGATGAAACTGCACACCACGTGATCGCCGGGCTTGACCTTCGTGACACCGGGTCCGACTTCCTCGATGATGCCCGAGCCCTCATGGCCGCCGACGATGGGATAGCGCGGCGGGAGATCGCCGTCGGTCAGGTGCAGGTCGGAATGGCACAGTCCCGCCGCGGTGTACTTGATGAGTACCTCGCCGGGCCCGGGGCCGTCCAGATCGAGTTCCATGATCTCGAACGGCTTTCCGGCCTCGAGTAGAACAGCAGCTTTGGTCTTCATATGTTCTCTCCTGATGAGTACGGGGTGCGGGGGATGTCAGAGCGCGACGTTGACGGCTTTGGTCTGGGTATAGAGGTCGATGGCGGCACCGCCGAGTTCGCGACCCCAGCCGGACTGCTTGTAGCCACCGAACGGCATGGCCGTATCGAAGCCGTTGTACTGGTTGATCCACACCGATCCGGCCTTCAGAAGACGCGCGGTGCGGTGTGCCTTCGAGATGTCACGGGTCCAGATGCCGGCAGCCAGTCCGTAGATCGAGCTGTTGGCGGCGGTGACGATGCCGTCATCGGCGTCGAACGGCATCGCGGCGACAACCGGCCCGAAGATCTCCTCCCGCACGACACTGAACTCCGGCTTCACGTCGACCAACACGGTCGGCTCGACGAAGTACCCGGTCTCGCCCCAGCGCCGACCACCTGTCAGGGCCCGCGCGCCGTCCGCCAGCCCGTCGCGCAGATAGCCGGTGACTCGGTCGAGTTGTTCCTGCGACACGAGCGGACCGAGCTCGGTCGTAGGGTCGAGCCCCGGGCCGATCTTGACTTTGCTCGCGGCGTCGGCGACTGCCTCGGTGAAACGTTCGAAGATGCTGTTCTCGACATACAGGCGTGTACCGGCGACGCAACACTGGCCGTGGTTGAACAACCATGCGTTGAGTGAGCCTTGCACGGCTGCATCGAAATCGGCGTCGGCGAATACGATATTCGGGCTCTTGCCGCCGAGTTCGAGGGTGACTTTCTTGAGGTTGCCTCTGGCCGCGTCGACGATCTTCTTTCCGACCTCGGTGGAGCCCGTGAAGGCGATTTTGTCGACGTCGACGTGCGCCGAGAGCGCGGCCCCTGCGTCACCGAAGCCGGGTACCACATTGACCACGCCGGATGGGAACCCGGCCTCCTCGAAGATCTCGGCGAGCAGTAGTGCAGTCAGTGGTGTCTGCTCGGCAGGCTTGAGGATCACCGTGTTGCCGGCTGCGAGAGCGGGTGCGAGCTTCCACGACGCCATCAGCAGGGGAAAGTTCCACGGTACGATCAGCCCGCAGACTCCGACCGGCTCCCTCAGCGTGTAAGCGTGGAACTGACCACCCGGCGCGAACGGCATGGAGACGTTGACCGTACTGCCCTCGATCTTGGTGGCACAGCCGGCGTAGTACCGGAAGACGTCGGCTGCCCAAGCGGTATCGACAGCCGATGCGACCGCGGCGGATTTGCCGTTGTCGAGAGCTTCGAGCTGGCCGAAATCGGCAGCGCGCTCGGTGAGTAGATCGCCGACCCGCCAGATGAGACGCTCACGTTCGTTCGGCTTCATCGAGGCCCACGGTCCCTCGTCGAATGCGCGGCGTGCGGCTCGGACGGCGCGGTCGATGTCGGTGGCTTCACCGTGGGCCACGTCGGTGAGGCGCTCGCCGGTGGCGGGATCGTAGGTGACGAACGTGCGGCCGGATGCTGCATCGACGAACCGGCCGTCGATGTACAGCAGTTTGGTACCGGCGAGAAAATCACGAACTCTTGGTGAAACCGACTGCTCGGCAACGACTGTCATGCCACAACCTCCTAGGGACGATGCATATGATGTGGAACACATTCATCGTGCGTCCCGAAGAGGAGGCGGAACTGTTCAAGCATTGGACAGCAATCGGTCATATCTTGATGTCGAGAGCCCGGATCCGGCTGTACAACGTTGTGCGGCTGATGCCGAGGAGGGCGGACGCGTGCACCTTGTTACCGCCGCTTTCCTGCAATGCTTCGATGATCGCTTCCCGCTCGGCGCGTTCGCGGCCGCCGAGGCGGGCCACCCGAGCGGGTGCGCGATACGGCTCGGGCAGGTCCTCGACCCGGATCGTGGCGCCTTCCTTGTCGGAAATGGCTCTGAGGACTGCGCGCAGTTCGACGAGGTTGCCCGGCCACGTGTGTTCCGACAACGCTGCCAATGCACTGGGCCCCAAACGGATCTCCGAACGCCCGAGCTCGGTTGAAAGCGCAGTGACGAGTGCCGGTAGTTCACGGATCCGTTGTCGTAGAGCCGGCACCGTCACTTGCGCGCCGCAGCGGGCGAACAGATGCCGGACAACGGGGCGGACGGTTGCGGCGGGATCGGCGGTGAACACAAATCTCGGTCCGTCGGCGCGTGAGGCGAGCGACGCCAGCAGCGCGACGACCGAGTCCGGTGCAAGGTTGATGTGTTCGATCAGGACGTGCCTGGGTCCTGTCTCGACGTGCTCGAGTAGCCTCGCAGACCAATTGCGTTCGCCTTCGGCCACCACGTGTGCGGCGTCGATGGTCCACATCGGATCCGCCGCAAACTCTCGTGCAGCCCAGCTCCGGCCGCTGCCTGACTCCCCGAGGATCACAATTGCGCCGGTACTGGAACGCAATTCGGCCAGGCGGGATCGCAGCCGGGAGGTCGCATCCTGCGGTGTGGCCCGCCGACGTACGGGCGGTCGGGTCTCGTCGACATCGAGAAGGAACAGTGCACCGCTTTCGGTGCCGGACACACGACTGATGCGAAGCTCGGTGTATCCACCTCTGGAAAGCGCGAAGTCGAGGGTGCGCGACTCTCCGGGTGGCATGTCCTCCACAAGTGCGCGCAGCGCCACGTGATCACCTGGTTCGAGTAGCTCGACGGCGGCCTTGTTGGTGAGCATGACGTCTTGTCCCATCGCGGCCACGGCCACGCCGCGTTGGCGGGCTGCTATCTGGAATGCGTCGACGACGCGACGATCCGATTCACGTGCCCCCTCGAGCAGACGGGCCTCGATGTCCCGGACGGCCCGTGCGAGGAAAGGCACGAAGAGGGGATTGGCCGTCTTCTCGGTCGAGGTGATGTCGAGGATGCCTTCGATCCTGCGGGTGACCGGATGCACGATCGGGTGACCGTAACAACTGAATTGCTTGAACGGTTCGAGGAAATGCTCGTCGCCGTGAACGATGAGGCCTTGACGCACTTCGAGTGGGGTGCCCAGCGCGTTCGTGCCATATGTCTCTTCGGACAGTGCGACGCCTGGTAGTACCCCGACATCCTCCATTGCGGATCTCATGGCATCCGAGTCGAACATCCGCGAGACCACGCAGCAGTCACGGTCGACGAGGAGAATTCCACATTCCGTGCCGGCCAGTTGTACTCGTAGATCGTCGAGGACCGGTCGGGCGGCCCGCAACAACCGCCCTGCCGAATCCGACGGGTCGAGAAGGGTAGGCTCGGGCACACGTGCCGGATCGATGCCGCTGAGCTGCGAGCGCCTCCAGGACAGTTCGATCTCCGGACGCAAGGTGTGCATCGCCGTTCTCCTTCCAGTTGTATCCGGTTGACCGGTTCTGGCGACAGCGCCGCGTACCGAGGCTGCAGATCCTGCTGGTTAATGCCACCGGGAGCCCGTCGACCGGACGCCCGGACCGACAGATCTGGTGGTCGAATCGGTCGGCGTCGCCGACTCGTCATCGCGTGTCCTCTCCGTGCGCCGGTCCGATGCCGAAAAGAGGTCCCACGACGCCGACCTCCAACGTACCCACGTGAGTGTGATGCAGGTAATAGTGTCCGATCCCAGGTGTCGGCAACTGTTCAGATCCTGAACACTTGGAGCGAGCGGTGCGAAGAATGGCGCCCTTTTCGGCGCTCTACTGCCGTGAAGACGGGAAATGGTACCGGCAGGGCATCTGTGTGAGCACGATCGGGAGGACCTCTCCCGCGAAGCGGCAATCACACCGTACTCGCGACGGCATCTGCAGGCATCTCCGTGCCGTACCGGTGAGGCCACTTCACCGCCCGGCTGCCGCGAAGGACCCACAGCGCGTCGCCGTGCTCGACGGTCGCGTCGACCTCGAGTTCGCGATGATAATGGCGTACCCTGATCACCGAGTCGGAAGTCCTGGTGCACCGGCGGACGCTCACCTACAGCTGTATCGACGCCGGACTGAATCTACCGTTCCGCGACAACCACGAGCAGGATGCGCAGATGTTCTGACGCGCTCACGCGCAGGATGCATCCTTCGGACGATCACTGCGACGGATCCCGCCCGGGACGGATCATAGTTCTTGGTTGTTGAGAACCAAACCAGGTCTAGGCCAATCGAATCGGAGCAACTTCCCGGTGCTGGAGGCGGTGACATACGCCGTTCGCATGTCCTGTCCTCCCCAGCAGATGTTCGTGATGCCGGGGTCACCGTCGGTGTCGATGTCGACGAACTCGACGAGTTGCCCGTCCGGGCTGATCACGCAGATGCCAGGCGTGGCCAGTGAGGCGACGCAAATGTTGCCGTTCTCCTCGACGCCGAGTGAGTCGAAGTAGCGGAAGTCGCTTGAGCCATAAAGAAAGTTGCCACCGCCGGAGCCCGCGAGAGTGCGGCCACCGACGATCTCACCTGGGCCGGTCACCTCCCACCACCAGACGCGTGCAGTATACGTTTCACTGACATACAGACGAGTGCCGTCCGGGGACAGACCGATTCCGTTGGGACCGTTCATCGCGGAGGCAATTTGGCGTATCGATGACCCATCGATGGTGCCGTAGAAGAGACGGCCGTGATCGGTGGTCATATCGTTGCTCTTGCCGTGGTCGGTGAAGTAGAAGCCGCCATGCTCGTCGAAGACGATGTCATTGGGACCGCGAAGCGGGATACCTTCGCAGTGGGTATACAGGATTTCGACTTCGCCGGTTTCGAGGTCGACGGCCTGAATGCTGCCGCTGACGTAGTCCTCGGGGGTGCCACCGGCGAAGACGTAGCCGTAGGCTTCGGTTGCATTCATCCCTCCACAGTTGGCGATGTATGCGCGGCCATCGGGGCCGATCGCGGTGCCATTGGGGCCACCGCCGACTTCTGCGACCACCGTTGTGGTGCCGTCGGGGGACACCCGGGTGAGTGTGCCGCGGTGGATTTCGACGACGAGCGTGTCACCGCTGGGTAGTGCTACCGGTCCTTCCGGAAATTTCAGTCCGGTCGTGAGTACTTTGAAAGACATAGTGTTCCTCGGTTCGTGCGCCGTGGGTCGGTTTGGTGGTCGAAGAATCGTTGCCGCAGAGCGTTGTTGCGGGCTTTGCTGTCGGCGGTCTGCGGCTTTGCCTCGATGAAGACGACCTTGCGGGGTTGTGTGGGGCGGCGAGTCGGGACGTGCAGCTGTCGACCACGTGGTCGGCCGTGAGTTGCGTGCAGGGTTCCGCGGACGACGACAGCTGTGACGTGTTCATTCCATGTCTCTCGAGCGTTCCGATGACGAGATCCGGGCGTCGGGTCCGTCGTCCATCGCGAGCATGGTCCGGCGAAGGGAACTGGTGGCTTCCGTGGCAGGAGGTCGCTGTTCAGCATGTGGCTCCAGTTGAGACGGGCAGAACGACTCTAGATTGCACACAATCTAACGCCTGATGCACGGCGGTACAAGAGAAATCTCTGTATTTACCCTCGTTTCAAGACGCTGTGGTCCTCGCGGGGTCGTGGATGTGTATACAAAGCGTAGGATGTGGGGGTTCGCTGTACTGAGCGCAACGGAAGGACACGTGCATGGAGATCGTGGAAGTGAGTCCCCGCGACGGACTACAGAATGAGAAGGCGCACGTCTCGACGGGCGACAAGATTTTGCTCATAGAGCGTGCGATCGAGTCCGGTCTGCGTCGAATCGAGGCGACCAGTTTCGTGCACCCTGCTGCGGTGCCGCAGATGGCCGATGCCGAGGCCGTCATGGCGGGCGTGCCGCGTCGCGACGACATCTCCTACAGTGCCCTCGTACTCAATCGCCGTGGTTTCGATCGAGCGGTAACGGCGGGTGTCGATGAGGTCAATTGCGTTGTCGTGGCGTCCGAAACGTTCAGTATGCGAAACCAGCGGATGTCGGTCGCGGATTCGGTGCGAACAGTGACCGATCTGATCGTTGATGCGCGTAGCGCCGGGGTCGGTGTGTCGGTCACCATCGCCACGGCGTTCGGCTGCCCGTTCGAGGGGGAGGTACCGGAATCCGTCGTCTTCGACCTAGCACGACAGGTTGCGGATATCGGAGTGGATGAGATTGCGCTGGCCGACACCATCGGGGTCGGTGTACCTACCCAAGTCGACCGATTGGTTGGGGGGATCAGCGCGGCTGCGCCCGGGATCCGGTTGCGCTGCCATTTCCACAACACTCGGAACACCGGCTATGCGAACGCGGTTGCGGCGATCGGTGCCGGTGTGACGGTACTTGATTCGTCGATCGGTGGAGTCGGTGGATGCCCATTCGCCCCGAATGCCACCGGCAACATCGCAACCGAGGACCTCGTCTATCTGCTCGAGCGCAGTGGGATCGCGTCAGGTGCCCGACTGCCCCAGTTGATCGAGACGTCGGACTGGCTTGGCGGAGTGCTCGGTGCTCAGGTTCCCGGTCAGCTCGCCCGTGCCGGCGGTTTCCCCGGCTGACATGCCGAACAGTTCGTCCACCTCGTTGGTATTGGTGGCTGCGAGGTGGGCGAGCAGAACGTCTCGTCCCTGGAGGACGTGCTCGTGCATCAGGGCGGACGCTCGTGGGCCGTCACCGGCGACGATCGCGTCGCGGATCAGTTGGTGGAACAGGTGCGATCGCTCTATTTGGGCGGGTCGGTATTGACGGAACGACTGGAAGACGAGTGGTGCATCGGTGGTGCTTTCGAGTAGGCGGCTCAGTCGTTCGTGATTGGCGGCGGCCAGGATCGCTCGATGAATCCGACTGTTTGCAGTGTTCACTGCGCGAACTCGCTCGACTTCGTCCTCGGTCGTGAGCGCGAGGGCGGAGGCGAACGCCTCGATCCCTGCGTCGAGTGCTTCTCGTGCGGCGACGTCGCTGCGCTCGGCTGCCAGTTCTGCCGCGTAAGCCTCGAGGCGCGCACGGAGTCCGTACAAGTCCGACACATCTGTCCGCGATATTGTTCGTACGATGGCGCCTCGGTTCGGTTCGCTGAGCACGAGGCCTTCGGCTTCGAGCCGTCTGAGGGCTTCGCGTACGGGTGTACGAGACAGGGTGAACTGCTCTGCGATCCGCTGTTCGATCAGCCGTTGCCCGGGTCGGTAGCGCCCTTCGACGATCGCCTGGCGGATTTGAGAGTAGGCAACCTGGCCTGGTGTCTGCGATGTAGTCGCCACGGTGCCTCTCCGTTGTGTGGGGTCTGCAGTGAAGCTTATCTCGACCACTGATTCTACTTTGTATGCAGAAATCCGATAATCTCGGGAGGAAAGGGGAAACAGTAGCCAAATTGTGTACAATTTTGACATGTCTACGTCTTCTGGACCGCTCAGCGGTTTGCGTGTACTCGAACTCGGAAGTTTCATCGCCGGACCGTTCGCCGGCCAGCTCTTGGGTGATTACGGAGCTGAGGTACTCAAGGTGGAAACGCCGAGATCGGGCGACTCGATGCGCCGATGGGGCATCACGATCAACGACGAGAGCCTATGGTGGCCGTCCATTGCCCGAAACAAGAAGTCGGTTGCGATCGACCTACGCGAGCCGGACGGGCGGGAGCTGATTCGCAAGCTGGTCGCCGAAGTCGATATCGTCCTCGAGAACTTCCGTCCGGGCACACTTGCGAAGTGGGAGCTCGACTACGCAACCCTCTCCGCAATCAACCCGCGCATCATTCTCGTTCACGTCTCGGGGTTCGGTCAGAGTGGTCCCCGCTCGATGGATGCGGGTTTCGGCAGCGTGGGCGAAGCGATGGGGGGTATCCGGTACACGACAGGCAATCCCGAACTGCCTCCCGCTCGCGCGGGAATCAGCTTGGGGGACTCGTTGGCTGCCCTCTTCGCTGTGGTCGGGACGCTTGCAGCAGTACACGAACGGTCGGTCAGTGGTCGTGGTCAGGAGGTGGACGTCGCGATCTACGAGGCGGTGGCTGCACTGATGGAATCGACGATGGCCGACCACGACATCGCCGGAGTCACCCGGGGGCGCACCGGATCGGTGTTGCCGCGGGTGGCGCCGTCGAACGTGTACCCGACGTCCGACGGGGCGGCGGTGATCATCGCTGCCAACGCGGATACGGTCTTCCGCAGATTGTGCACCGTCATGGACAGAGCCGACTTGGCCGATGACCCGAGGTTCGCCGAGCACGGCCCGCGAGGTGCGAACATGGCAGAAATCGACGCGATCATCGGTGCCTGGACGTCGACGATGAGTGCAGAAGTGCTGTTGAAGGTGATGGAAAGCGGTGGCGTCCCGGCCGGCCGGATCTACACCGCTCCGGACATGCTAGCCGACCCGCACTATGCCGCACGAGACATGGTGGTGCGCCTGGTCAATCAGTTCGGCGTGGCGGTTCCCGCAGCCGGTGTCGTGCCGAAATTCTCTCGATCTCGGCCGCAGGAGCCCGTTCCCGGCCCGGGCCTCGGTCAGCACACCCGCGAGGTTCTCGCGAGCTTGGCCGGCATCGAAGAGGAGCGCTGGGAAGACCTGCAGGTGGCTGGAATCGTCGGGCAGGGGAACGGCTGACGGTGGCCTCGTCCGCCGCATCGCCTGCCGATGGTCACTCGGCGACGTCCGCATCGTGCCCCACGTGCAGGAAGGCGTACGGGCCCGTGCTCGCGGCCATCGACGGCGCGGCGTCAGGATAACGAGCAAGTCAGGGTTGACATGGACCGTGCTGTCGATCACACTCTGAATCGAGTTGACATGACTGTCACGTCAAACTTCGTGCTGTTGTGGCACTCCACAACACCTCTGCGAAATCGACCCCCCGAACCGACCCCTGGCTGGACGAACGCCTGCCTGCCCAGGCCGAACGAAGGAGCTCCCGCATGCTGGTCAGCGACATAGTCGAGTATGGGGCCCGGAAG
The DNA here is from genome assembly GCF_053345925.1 of Rhodococcus sp. C26F. Classification (NCBI taxonomy): domain Bacteria; kingdom Bacillati; phylum Actinomycetota; class Actinomycetes; order Mycobacteriales; family Nocardiaceae; genus Rhodococcus; species Rhodococcus sp. C26F. The sequence goes on along the minus strand of NZ_JBKFBA010000013.1, from coordinate 85,608 downwards.
CACCCCGACCGGATTGCTCTGCGGTTCGAAGACGAAGCAATCGGCTACGGCGAACTACGTGACCGCAGTCGACGGCTTGCAAACGCCCTCCTCGAGGCCGCGCGCCCCGGGGACCGGGTAGCGATCCTGTCTGCCAACTGCACCGAGTACTTCGACTGCTACTACGGCGTGCCGATGGCCGGCATGGCCCTGACGATCCTCAACTTCCGGTTGCATCCCGACCAGATCGCGGCGCTCGTGGAGCATTCCGGCGCGACCGTCCTCATCGTGTCGAAGGAATTCGCCGATGTGGTCACCCGAATCCGAGACCGCTTCCCGTCGGTACACACGATCGTGGTCATCGGCGCCGACGATGCGACGTCATGGAACTCCTTTGTCGGCAAGGCATCGACTCAGGTGCCGGCGGCGAGGCCGTCCGCGGACGACATGGCCTGGATGGTGTACACGAGCGGAACCACCGGGCTGCCCAAAGGGGTAATGCTCAGCCACCGAAATCTGCTCAGTGGAATCACTTCATCCGCACTGCAATGGTCGTTGTCCGAAGACACCGTCTTCTTGTTCTGCTTTCCGCTCTGCCACGTCGGCGGATATGTCACCCTGCTCAACCACATGATGGGCAGCACCGTCGGCTTCCTCCGATCCTACGACAACGCCACTTTCCTGCGGTTGGTGGAGAACTGGCACGTTACCCAGACCGGGCTGGCGCCCACGATGATCAACTTCCTGCTGCAAGACCCGGCGCTGGACGACCACGACCTCGAGTCGCTCGAGGCGATTGGTTACGGCTCTGCGGCGATCCCGGCTGCAGTCCTGAAGAAAGGACTCGAACGCCTCGGCTGTGACTTCTACCAGGGAATGGGAATGACCGAGCTTGCCGGCAACGTCCTGCACCTCGACGAGGAAGCACACCGTCGTGCAGCGAACGGGGAAACCGGATTACTCTCCGCCGCCGGGAAACCGATGCGGTTGGCTGACATTCGCATCGTCAACGACGAGTTGGTCGACGTACCGGTTGGGGAGATCGGCGAGATGATCGTCCGGTGCGACCAGGTGATGTCCGGGTACTGGCGTGACACCGAGGCCACCGTCGCGGCGTTCACTGACGGGTGGTTCCACACCGGTGACCTGGTGCGACAGGACGAAGAGGGATTCGTCTACATCGTCGACCGCAAGAAGGACCTGATCATCAGTGGCGGCGAGAATGTCGCCTCGCTGGTCGTCGAGCAGGCTCTCTACCAGCAGCCGGATGTCGCGGATGCCGCCGCGATCGGAATCGAGAACGATACCTGGGGCGAGATCGTCTGTGCCGTAGTCGTTCTGCGAGACGGCGCCACCGCAACCGCCGACGACATCATCGCCGGGTGCCGACGACAACTCGGAGGTTTCCAGGTGCCGCGCAGGGTCGAATTCGTCGACACCCTTCCCAGGAACGTCACAGGAAAGATCCTCAAGCGGGAGCTCCGCGACCGCTTTTCGCACACGCTCAACTGATGGACGACATACGCCCGACATCAACTCTTCAAGATCCACCGCCACCCTCCCGCACACTTACACAACGGAGCGACTATGAAACGCACCCTCGCCGTCTGCATGACTGCACTGTGCGCCACCGCCGCCTTGACAGCCTGTTCCGGGCGCGAAACCACTACCTCGGTCGGTGACTGCGACCCGGGTATCTCCGACACCGAGATCCTCTTCGGCACCAGCCTGATGCAGTCTGTCGCCGGACCGCAGGCCGCATCGGCAGCGGCGCTGTTCGACGAAGTGAATGCGTCGGGCGGCGTCGCGATGGGAGACGGCAAGTCGCGCAAGATCATATTCACTGCCATGGACGACGCCTACGATCCGGCGCGCGCTGTCAGCAATGTCCGATCGCTCGTCGAAGAAGAACAGGTCTTCGCGATCCACAATCTGATCGGCACCGCTTCGACCCTCGCGGTCGTGGACTATCTGACTCAGAAGGACGTGCCGCTCGTCTTTCCGATGACCGGTACGGACGAACTGATCGACACCATCGACGAGAGGCCTGTCGTCGCAGCAGCGGTGAACCCGCAGACCGGATGGGAAGTTGCCGAACGTGCGAAACAGATTCTGCAAGACCATCCCCAGGCGAAGATTGCGGTCCTGTACCCGAACGACAGCATGGGGGCCGGCAGTCTGTCCGCGTTGAAGTCTGCGCTGGAGGGCAGTGGTACGCAGATCGTGGCGGAGCAGTCATACGAGCCGACCACGCCGTCGGTGGATTCCCAGGTGGTCAACCTCGCGAACTCGGGCGCCGATGTGTTCGTGAATTTCGCTACCGCGAGCTTCGTGACGCAGTCGCTGAAGAAGGCTCACGAACTGAGCTGGAAGCCCGAGACATACATGTACTCCGGTGCCGCAGACAAGAACTTCGTGCTTGCGCCTGCCGGTCTCGATGCCGCGGAGGGCGTGCACTCCTTCTACTGGATCTACGACGTCAGCAGTGACGACCACGACGATAAGCCCGGTGTGCAGAAGTGGCGTGCATTCGCGGAGCGCAACCAGGGCAAGTTCGATCCGTCCTCGACGATTGCTGCCACAGGGTACAACACCGCACAGCTGTTGATCGCGGCGCTCGAACAGACGGAAGGTTGCTCGCGGGCCGACTTCCTCCACGCGGTGCAGAATCTGAGCGGGGTGACTACCGACCTGGCGATCGACGGTGTCACATTCGATACGACACCCGATTATCCGTATGTGATCTCGTCGATGGCACCGATGACCTTCCGAGGCGGCGCCTGGCACTACGACGCTGTGGTTTCACGCAGCGCGGAGGAGTGACCGTGATGCGGGACGGACACCTGGGCGCCGGGGCCTTCTCCGGGGTGCCCGCCTTGCGAGTCGAAGAGATCCGTCTTCGGTTCGGTGGAGTCGTCGCATTGGACGGGCCGTCCTTCGTGATCGAACCCGGACAGATCGTCGGACTGATCGGGCCCAACGGAGCGGGCAAGACGACCCTGTTCAACTGCATCAGCAGGTTGTACGAACCCGACTCGGGTCGGATCACCTTCGGTAGTACCGACCTTCTCGGGATTACTGCGGATGCGGTCGCCGATGTCGGGATCGCGCGGACCTTCCAGAACATCGGGCTGTTCCCGACGATGACGGTGGTGGACAACGTGCTGACCGGCGCGTACTCGCGCACCCGCTCAGGATTCCTCGCCACCGCGTTGGGCTTGCCGCTCACCCGGCGTGAGGAACGTCGGGAACGAGAGCAGGCGTGGGCACTGCTCGAGTCGATGAATCTCGGCGGGGTAGGACTCGAGCCTGCCGGCACTCTGCCTTACGGCACGTTGAAAAGGATCGAATTGGCCCGCGCGCTGATGCAGCGTCCCCGCCTGCTGATGCTCGACGAGCCGGCCAACGGACTGATCCACGAAGAGGTACTGGAACTTGCGGACACCATCCGACGCCTCCGTGACGAGCGGGGATTCTCGGTACTGCTCGTCGAGCATCACATGGCGATGGTGATGTCGATCTCCGACCGTGTCGTAGTACTGAATTTCGGCCAGAAAGTCACGGAGGGCGTACCGGCCGAGGTTGCCGTTCATCCGGAGGTCGTCGAGGCGTACCTGGGAGGTGCCGTATGAGCCTGCTGGCAGTCGAGAGATTACATGCCCACTACGGAAGTGCGGAAGTGCTGCACGGCATCGACTTCGAGGTGCCGGAGGGTGCGGTGACCGTGGTCCTCGGGGCGAACGGCGCCGGCAAGACGACCATCCTGCGATCGATCTGTGGGATGCTTCGCACCAGCGGCCGGATCGTGTTCGACGGCCGCGACATCACCGGACTGCGTACCGACCGGATCGCGCGGCTGGGTGTGGCCCACGTTCCGCAGGGACGTGGCACGTTCGGGGACCTGACCGTGGAAGAGAACTTGCGGATCGGCGGCTTCAGCACCACCTCCGGGGTCACGGAGCGGGCAATCGAGCAGTGGTACGAGTTCTTTCCCCGGTTGCGTGAGCGTCGGCGCCAGCTGGCGGCAGGCCTCAGCGGAGGTGAGCAGCAGATGCTCGCGATAGCGCGAGCACTCGTCGCAGGGCCGCGCCTGCTGCTTCTCGACGAGCCGTCGCTCGGTCTTGCGCCACGCATCACCCAGGAGGTGTTCGCTGCGCTCGACCGCATCAAAGAGAACACCCGTACAACGATTCTCGTCGTCGAACAGAACGCGCACCTCGCGCTCGAGATCGGCACATCGGCGGTGCTCATCGACTCGGGCCGAGTCGTAGCCCAACGTCCCGCTGACGGTCTCCTGCAAGACGAGTCGGTCCGCCGTGCCTACCTCGGATACTGAGCACAGGAGTTCGTAATGCAAGTATTTCTTCAACAATTGGTGGACGGACTCACCTGGGGTGCACTGTACGGCGCGTTCGCGCTGAGTATCGTCCTGGTCTACCGGGCGTCCGGAATCGTGAACTTCGCCCAAGGTGAAATGGCGATGTTCTCGGCGTTCTTCGCGTGGCAGTTTCATCAATGGGGCGCCCCGCTGTATCTGGCGATTCTCGCGGCGATGGCGGTGGCCTTCCTCGGCGGTGCGCTCACCGAGCGGGTGTTGGTCCGCCCGCTTGCCTCCTCGCCGAGTCATATGCCTCTGGTCATCATCACGCTGGGCCTGATGCTTCTGCTGAACAGTGCTGCTGGTTGGATCTGGGGAGTTCAGAGCAAGCAGTTCCCGACGGCGGCCGCCGGACCGGTGATCACTCTCGGTCCGGTCTCGATCTCCCGGCAGTCGCTGGTGATCGTGGGGGCGGTCGTGGTTGTCGCAGTGTTGCTGTTCTGGTTGTTCCAGCGGACCGAGGTCGGTCTCGCGATGAGGGCGGCGGCAGGGAATCCGGACTCGGCTCAGCTGATCGGCATCCCAGTCGGACGGATGCTCACAATCGGGTGGGGGCTGGCCGCGGCGATCGGAGCACTCGCAGCGTCGTTGGCCGCGCCTCAATTGCTGCTCCAACCGAATATGCTCGTAGCCGCATTGATCTACTCGTTCGCGGCGGCGGTACTCGGTGGATTGGACAGTCCGGTCGGTGCGCTCGTCGGTGGCTTGATTGTCGGTGTCGCAGAAAATCTTGCGGGCACCTATATCTCGTGGATCGGCCACGATTTCAAGCAGGCTGTGGCGTTGGCGCTGATCCTCGGCGTCCTTCTGCTCAAGCCGGAAGGGTTGTTCGGCGCACGAAAGGTGGCGCGGGTATGAGAATCTTGGAACTGTTACGCCAACCCCGAGCAGAGCTCGACGTGCCGCGCTGGTTGTCGCGCGCCATGGTTGTGGTCGTGCTGGTCGTCGCCGTGGTAGCGCCGCTCGTGTCGGCCCCCTACGTGAACTTCGACCGGTCGATGGTTCTGGTGTATATCGTTGTCGGACTGGGGCTGAACCTACTGACCGGCAATACCGGACAGATTTCGCTGGGTCACGGGTTCTTCTTCGCGGTCGGGGCGTACCTGAGCGCGGTTCTGATCGAGAATCACGGGGTGCCGTATCCCGTGCTGCTACCGCTCGCCTTCGTGGTCTGCTACGCCGTGGGATACATGTTCGGATTGCCGGCGCTTCGGTTGCACGGACTCCAATTGGCGCTTGCGACGCTGGGTCTCGCCTTGGTGACGCCCGCGGTGATCAAGCGGTTCGAACATGTGACCGACGGTCAAGCGGGTATCAATGTCACCGCTGCGCAGGCGCCGGAGTTCACCGGTCTCGAGCGTGACCAATGGGTGTACTACCTGTGTCTGGCGGTAGCTGCTGTGGCTTATCTGGTGGTACGTCGATTGACCACCGGCCGAATCGGCAGGTCGCTTATCGCGATCCGGGACTATGAAGCTGTTGCGACGACCCTCGGTGTCCCGGCCACCCGGACGAAGACGACCGTGTTCGCCCTCAGTGCGGCGCTCGCAGGGGTCGCAGGCGTGCTCTATAGCCTCGTTGTCCAGTACGTGGGACCGGAGGCATTCGGGCTTCCGTTGGCGATCGCGTTCATCACGCTGATCGTTGTGGGCGGCCTCGGTACGGTGCCCGGTGTGGTGTTCGGGGCGTTCTTCGTCGTCTACGTGCCGCAGTTCACTGCCGACATCAACCAGTCGGCGGCCGGGATCACCTATGGTGCCGCGCTGATTCTGTTCATTTTTGTTCTTCCGTACGGGCTGCTCAGTCTTGTCCGATGGGGTCTGGGAGGGGTTGTTGCCCGAATCCCGAGCCGTCGTGGGGATGTCCGGGGTACACCATCGGAGAACGAGGATCCTCGGGAACTGGTGCTCGAATCCTGACCCGAGTTGCCCGTTCTATATGGCGATGCGCGCCGACATCCGGGAGGAGTGTCGGCGCGCATCGNCACCGGGGCAGTTCGCTCACAGCTGAGGGTCGACTGTTCCGGTCGACGGCGAGGGAGGGCGGCGAACAGCGGACCGAGTTCGGTGACAGCTCCTGTGCCGTCTCGAAACTTGCGGTACGCGAGATGGTACTCGGTCGATTCCCGGTTTCGATGAACCGCCACGTAGTCGGGTTCTCGCCGTCGATGACCGACGTCACGGATGTGCAGCCGGGGAAGCTGCGATTCTCCGCACGCTCCCGTGTCATCCCAGTACGAGCGGTCTCCGCGGAGTCAGATCTGGTCGTCAGTTCCAGAATTGCGACAAGTGCCATGTGCGTTCCTCAGGGGTCGGGAAGGGTTCGGCAGACCGAGGGAGTTACTCCCCGGCAAGGTCTGCAGACAGATCGGCGACCACGACGTCGTCGGGGATACGGACCTCCTCGATGGGTTCGGGGCGGTCGTCGTACTCGAGTCGAAGAGCGCGGCAGATGGTGGCATGCATGTCGTACATGGCGGTGATGTACGTCAGTTCCATGATCTGTCTGTCCGACAAGTGCTTCTGGAGGATTGTGAAGACCTCGTCGGGCACCCGGCCCCCGTCGTAGACGAGACCGTCTGTATACGCCAGTACGGCGCGTTCGATGTCGGAGAACTGATCGCTGATCTGCCAATGCGGGAGGGCGGCGATTTTGTCGTCACTCATGCCGAGAGAGCGCATCTGCTTGCAGTGCTGGGAGAAGACGAATTGGCTGCCGCGTGCGTAGCCGGCTCGACCTTGGCCGAGTTCGCGGAGCAACGGATCGAGGACAGAGTTGCGGTAGACGGAGAAGCCGCGCACAGCGTGGCGGAACACATCGGGGGACTGTGCGAACACGGTCCACCAGTCACCGGGGGTGGCGTGGATGGTGCCGTGATCGACGGCGGGGTCTTTGTCGGGTCCGAACAAGCGGTCGTAGAAGAAGAGGATCTTGTCGTCGGTCACCTCTGCGCGGGGGACCTCACGAAGGCGGGGCATGGGTGCTCCTTTCCGATATCAGGATGCGGTGGGGGCGTGGCGGTCGGCGGCCGTCTTCGGCTGGTGAGCGACGTCTTCCTCGGTGAAGTCACGTGTCCAGCAAGCAAACTCGAGGAGTACTCCGTCGGGGTCCTGGAAGTAGAACGATCGGACGAAGGTGCCGGCATGAACCTCGCGCGACGCGCCTTCCGGACTGTCGTCGTGGTTGAGGGTGATGCTCAGTGGGACGCCATCGGCCTTGAGTCGCTTGCGGTACTCGTCGAACTTCTCCGGCGGGACGGAGAACGCGACGTGATTCATCGAACCGACCGCGCTTGCGAGTTCGTCCCGGTCGGGCAGCCCTGCGGGAGCGGAGATGCCGGGCGCGGCGTCTGGTGCGTCTGCCAACCAGAAGAACGCCAGCGTGTTTCCGCCGCCGCAGTCGAAGAAGAAATGCTGTCCGAGATTGCCGGGAAGGTCGAGTGTCTTGACGAGCGGCATACCGAGGGTTCCCGAATAGAAGTCGATGGTTCGCTGCATGTCCGAGCATACGAGGGCGAGGTGATTGATCCCGCGAAACTCGAACTTCGGGTTGGTGGCTTTCATGGTGGTCCTTTCCTGGAGTGATGGGCCGAGCCCGGAAGAAAACGGTTCAAATGTGACTTGACAGTCATGTCATGTTCTTGGATAGTCTCATCGTGGTCCCGGCGTCTGTCAACACCTCGTTCCTTATCGACAGGGGTTCGTTCGGGACAGTGTCGCTCGGTTGCGGGCTACGGAGAGGAACTTTCGCATGAACGACCTCGCAGATCGCTTCTTCGCTGCCATCTGCAGCGGTGACGAGGCGGCACTCGCCGAACTATATTCGCCGGATGCGTGCATCTGGCACAACGACGACGGACTGGAACAGACAGTCGCAGAGAATCTTCGCACTCTGCGTTGGCTCGGCCGTACCCTCGACAACTTCCGCTACGAAGACATCAGGCGCTACGCACTGTCCAACGGGTTTGCCCAGCAACACGTCCTGCGGGCAACGCTTCCGGGGCACGGCCCACTCGAAGTGCCGGCGTGCCTGTTCGTCCGCATGGACAACGGACTGATCGTTCGCATCGACGAGTACGTCGATTCGGCTGCCGTCCGACCCCTGCAACTTGCCGCTGCAACAAGGAGGCACTCATGACCGTGAGCCAACCCGCAGGTGACATCGCAGAACTGCGTACCCGGTTGCGCGCATTCATCGACGACGAAGTCATCCCATTGGAACCCCTTCTGGCGAAGGAGGACGACGTTTCCCGCAAGTGTCTCGACCAACTGCGGGCACGCGCCAAAGAACTGGGATTGTGGGCGCTCGGGCACCCGGCAGAGGTGGGCGGTGGGGGAGTTCCCTTCCTCGACTTCGTCTATCTCAATGAGATCATCGGGAGATCAGAGTTCGGTCAGCTGGCAGTCGGCTCGGTGTCCATGCAGGACACCCTGATGCTCCACAAGCACGGCACCGAGGAACAGAAACAGCGATGGATCCCGCCGATCGTGGCAGGGAAGTTCCTACCGTCGGTCGGTTTGACCGAACCCGGCACCGCGGGCTCCGATCCCACCCTGATCGAAGCCCATGCGGAACTCGACGGCGACACTTGGGTGATCAATGGGCACAAGTGGTTCACCACAGGCGTGGCGGAGGCCGGCTACTGCTCGGTGTTCGCCCGCACCGAACCGGAGTCCGCACCCCGGCACTCCCGCATCAGTGCCATCATCGTACCCACGGACACCCCCGGTTTCGAGATCGTACGGTCGATACCCACGATGGGACACGACCCCAGTGACCACTACGAGATCCGCCTGACCGATGTTCGAGTGCCGTCTTCCAACCTCCTGGGCGAACGGGGCAAGGGTTTCGTCGTTGCCCAGGACCGACTCGGGCCCGGCCGGATCTTCCACTGCATGCGCTGGCTCGGTCAGGCGCAGCGCGCGTACGAGCTGATGTGCCAGCGGGCGAACACTCGTTTCGTGCACGGTTCACTCCTTGCCGAGAAGGGAGAGGTCCACCGTTACATTGCGGAATCTGCGGCACAGATCCATGCCGCCCGCCTGATGACGCTCGATGCGGCCGGCGCGATGGACTGCGGCCGGGATACCAGGATCCAGATCGGCCTCGTCAAGTTCTGGGGGGCCCGGATGCTCCACGATGTCGTCGATCGCGCCATCCAAGTGCACGGCGCGCTCGGGTTGACTTCCGACACGCCGCTCGAGCGGATGTACCGGCAGGCTCGTTCCGCACGTGTGTACGACGGTCCGGACGAAGTCCACCGCATGTCGACCGCACGTCGGCTGCTGCGCGACCCCGGTGCTGCGCCATGGCTGTGAGTCCACCCTCCGTGAGCCTCGAAGACGGAATCGGTGCCGTCCTGAGCGAGGCGTTCGGCACCGAAACCACCGTCGATGTACTACGCCGGCTGACCGGCGGTGCGAGTCGTCAGGTGTGGGCGGCAGAGACGCACAGTGCGGACGGTCGATCACAAGAGGTTGTGCTCCGCCGAGATCCGCCTGGGCATGGTGACGCCGACCGGATGCAATCAGAAGTCGCATGCCTGCAAGCTGCCGCTGCAGCCGGCGTTCCTGTTCCTGCTGTCCTTGCCTCGGGGAGCTCGGCGCCGGGCATCGACGCTCCGTATCTGTTGATGGACATGGTCACCGGTGAGTCGATCCCCCGGAAGTTGCAGCGAGATCCCGAACTGCAGGACGTGCGGACTCACCTCGCCGACGACATGGGGTACGTGCTGGGCCGGATTCACAGTGCGAAAATCGATGGTCTCGGCATGCTCGACTGCGGTGACCCACTGTCCGCACTCGAAGCGGTGTACCGAAGCATGGACGAACCCCGACCCGCCGTCGAAGCAGGGCTTCGGTGGCTGCAGGAGAATCGGCCGACCAAGCGTCCGGACGCCCTGGTGCACGGTGACTTTCGGCTCGGAAATGTGTTGGTGGACAACACTGGAATCCGCGGGGTGCTGGACTGGGAACTCGCTCACCTGGGTGACCCGATCGAGGATTTGGGCTGGCTCTGTGTACGTGCGTGGCGATTCGGCGCGGAGCCTCCGGTCGGTGGTATCGGTACGAGGGATCAGCTTCTCGACGGTTACGAACGCGCCACGGGCATCCGTCCTTCATCCGACGAACTCCACTGGTGGGAATGCTACGGAACTCTGCGGTGGCTGGTGCTGAGCCAGTTCCAGTCACAGCGGCATCTCAGCGGGGCGGAGAACTCGATCGAGCTGGCCGCGATCGGACGGCGAGTGTGCGAGTCCGAATACGACCTGTTCCTGATTCTGGGCTTGCTCGACGACATCGAGCCGCTGCCTGATATCACGGCGCCCTCGCTGCACGATCGACCGAGTTTGTCGGAGATTATCGGGTTGGTCCGCGGCACGCTTCGCGATGATGTCGCCCCCGTTCTCGACGGGACGCACGACCGCGCGCGGTATCTGCTGCGAATCTGTGCCAACCTTTTGGATATTGCGGAACGAGAGATCGGCGCGGCAGACTCCTCGGGTGTGGTTCGTTCCGCGCTTGCGGCACTCGGGTGCGAGTCCGAAGCGGAGCTGGCCGATCGGATTTGCTCAGGCACACTCATGTATGCGAACCCGGATGTTCGCCACGCTATCTCGGCAGCGATACTCGCCCGTCTGCGGGTTTCGAATCCCCGTCATCTCCTTCTACGGGCCACGGTGTGATGGTGGTGCGGGATCATGCCTGGCGAGTTGTATGTGCGCTGGAGGACGGATGTTCGGCGCTTTGGGAGTTCTCGACTTGACTTGACGGTCATGTCATGCATTCGGGATACTCGTAGGCGTGAGCAAGTCATCATCCAACACGTCGTCCGCGCCGCCGTCCGTCGATGACCTCACGGCCCGGGGACGACGAACGCGGGACTCCCTGCTCGACGCAGCACGCAAGGTCTTCGAAGAGGTCGGTTTCCCCGATGCCCGAGTAGAACAGATAGCCCAGGAAGCCGCCGTCTCCTACGGCACGTTCTACCGGTACTTCGAGTCGAAGGAAGATGTGTTCCACGAGTTGAGCACTCGACTGTTCGAGGATGTGCACAGCCGCGAATCCCTCGACGCCGACCTGCCGCCGACAGCCAGGCTCGTTGCGGCGAACCGTTCGTACTACCAGGCGTATCGGCGGAACGCGAAGTTGATGGCCATTGTCGAACAGGTCGCATCGTTCAACAACGAGTTCCGTGAGCTTCGCCACGCGCATCGTCGCCAGCTGATCGACCGGACGGCCCGTGCCATCGCGCGCTGGCAGGAACAGGGCGCAGTTCGAGCCTCTCTGGACCCGGTTATGGCGGCTCGTGCCATGTCTGCGATGGTCGACCACACCCTGTATCTGTGGCTCATCCAAGGTGACGAAGCGGATGAGGAGATCCTGCTCGACAACCTGGACCAAATGTGCATCGGCGCACTCGGTCTCGACCGTGAGAGCTCCTGATCGGAGCGGGAGACGTGATTGACGGACCGACGTCGAGCGCGATCCGCGCATCGGACGTGTGCCGCCCCGCCGCCCCGCCGCCCCGACGAACACTGCGCATCCGACACCCGATGACCCGAAATCGATCTATAGACGTCCCCAAGCGAAGAAGGGTAGGCGGTGCCGCTCAGCCTTCACATCGAGGCCCTGTTCCATCTCGGGTGTCGGATGAGGCGCTGACCAGCAAGAAAGTCAACGTTATTCCTTGCATGTACCTGCACGTAGGGCAGCAGACCACGCATCGTGAACCCGTTGAAGTCTGTGCCCAGAGACGTGCCGAGGCTGCGGTTGCCGCGGTCGACAACGGGCCCGCAGCGACCCGTGTACCGGCGCTGGATGCGGTTGAGGCGAGAGTGCAGGCAGGTACGTTGATGGCTCTGCTCTCGGGTGAGCCGGACGACCGGATCACGGCAGACCGGTCCTGTGCTCGGCTTGTGAGCGCTCCGGATCACGAGGCGGCCTGGATCGCCTCGATACCGGACGCTTTCACCGAGGTGCTCGCGGAAGCGACCGACGAGCGCCTGTCGGAGGTTGTCGGCCTATGCTCGGAGACCGAGGAGTTCTGGAGCGCAGTCGATTACGGCGAGTTGCTTCCGGTACTCCGCGGCTGGCGTGCGCTCGCCCAAACCGCTCATAAACGGGGCGAGGGCATGTATTGCTGGATGGCCCTCTGAGCGGCCCTCGACCAACTGCGGTACATCACCGATCTCACCGAATACGTCTTTGCGGCAAAGACCACCCCGGGAGCCCGCTTCCGGGTAAGGCACAGCACAACAGCTTGCGGTGTTCGGCGCGTGCAGGGACAACGCAGCCGAGCGGGAGGGCGACGATCACCGACACTGTGAGCTATGTGTCGATCAGCCAGAACTCGGTTCGCATGCTCGGCAACCGCTGGAATGGCTTCGATGTTGTCGGCGGGTAGCGATGTTGCTGACGGCGCTCGAACGATTTCCCTCGGGGATCTGCACGCCACACAGCCCGCCCCGGCGGTGACGACACTGCCGTCAGAGGTCTACCGTCTCGAGGTCGTGTCAACGGTGCAGCTCGCCCTCTCCCGACTACCGACCGTCTCGTCCGCGCCGTCATCGAGTTCTTCTCGAGATGCCTGACCGAGAGCCGCATCGGCTGCGCAATCCCCTACGTAACGAGCTCGAAGCGCGGTAGTCAGACGTCAAGGGCTGCGCGAACGGTGGGATAGACCCGCAATGAACGGTCGGGGGCTGTTGCTATGACGTCGCGGAACTGGCCGATGTCGCGTGCCAGACGGAGTTCGATTTCGCGTTGGCGCAGTGCATGGTCGAGGTCGACAAGCATGTTCAATGCGGTGACGTCGATGAAAGGTGAGGTTTCCGCGTCGAGCACGACCACTCGAGTATCAGCGCGACACAGACCTTCGATACCTGTTCTGACGTGGTCGGCATTGGCGAAGAACAGTCCGGCTTCGACGCGTACCACGACAGAGCTCCGAGGGGAGTGGAGATGAGGGTGACGTTCGAGATCGACCCAGTTTCCGTTGTCGTCCTCGGCCAGCATCGCCAGATGGGGAGTGCTGGTGCGGTAGAGCAACAGCAGCATGGACACGACGATGCCGAGGATCAGGCCCGGCAGGGTGTCGAAGATCAGCACGCCCAGCAGTGCCGTGAGTGCGGCAAGAAAATCGACGCGTGCGGCATGGCCGTATATCTTGCCGAGACGCACCGTCCACACTCGATACAGCCGTCGAAGAGAAGCAATGTCGATCAACTCGATCACAGCGGCGATCACGACTGCCGCCAAAGTGGCTTCGGGCAGGTTCTCGAACAGCCCGGTCAGCAGCAGCAGTGTCAGTATCGTCAGTGCCGCGACGATCAGTCCGCTGACCTGGCTGCGGGCGCCGGCGCCACCGTTGACTGCGGTCTTGGACAGGCTGCCGTTGACGACCATGCCGGAACACAGTCCGGCGCCGAGGTTCGCGACACCGAGGCCGGCAAGTTCGCGATCGGCATTGATGCTGTACCCGGCCTTGGTGGCGTAGGTTTTGGCTGCGCCCAGTCCTTCGGCGAAACCGATCAACAACACTCCGGCTGCAGGCCCGATCAGTTCGAGATAATCGGGCAGTCCCAGGTTGCTGGGCACACCGACGGCGGGGAGTCCGGGGTCGATGTGTCCGACGATGCCGACGCCTTTGCTGTCGAGGTCGAAGACGGTCACGGCGACGATGCCGAGCAGAACGGCCAACAACGATCCGGGTACCAGCGGCCGCCACCGCTTGCATGCCAGTACGAGCACCAATGCCGTTGTTCCGAGTGCCGCAGCGCGCCACTGCACCTCGCCGAGATCGGTGAGTATTCCCCAGCCCTGCTCGAAGAAGTTGCCGTCGGTTTTGTCGATTCCGATCAGCGTGGGCACCTGACCGATGATGATCGTCAGTGCCAGCCCGACAATGAAGCCCTTCAAGACGGGTTCGGAGATGAAGGATGCGATGAACCCCAATCGCAGTAGCGCCGCCAGTAGGCCGACAACGCCGGTGACGATGGCCAGGGTGGTGGTAAGGGCCAGATAACGGCTGGTGTCGCCCCCGGCCAAGGGTGCCACGATCGCCGCTGACAGTGCGGCGGTGGCCGACATGGGTCCGACGATCAGATGCCGGGAGGATCCGGCAGCGGCGTAGAGAACAAGGGCAGGCACGGCCGCGTACAGACCCACCACCGGAGCGACTCCAGCGATGCCGGCATAGGCGAGTGCTTCGGGTACCAGCACCGCCCATACGGTCAATCCGGCCACGAGATCGGCGCGTAACCACCGCGACCGATAGCCGCGCAGAGACGCGAACAACCACGGTGAACGAGCAGCAGTGTGGGCGGTGTCGGTCATAGCAGTCCCTGAAGTACCTTTACCTAGTTGAAGCCGCTGCATAAGCATGAGCAGTACCGGTCCGCCATGACAACCATCGTGAGCGTCTCGGCCAGGGCGAAGCGCCTGGTCAGGACCGCCCAGATCGAGCAGGACATAACGACCCAGGGTCCGATCGTCGGTGACGAGATGCCCGTTTTTCGGTGGAGGCCGAGATTTGATCGTCTAGGTCGGCCCTCCGAGCCCCTTCCCGATCAACACCACACCGATGACGAGGACCAGCACTGCCATGACGGCGGTGTTATTGGCCTGCAGCCATCCTTTGAGTTCGTCCAGCGGATGACGGAGCCGATCGGCGGCAAGCAGATAGCCGACAACGGGGACGACCACAGTGGTCGCCGCGATGATCGAGAACACCGCAACGGCCACCGCGCTCGCCCCTACAGACAGCGCCGCAGATCCGATGGTGACCCCCGCCGCGACACACATCAGCAGGTTCTTCGGATTGACCGCCGCAAGAGCGAATCCCAATCCGAAGCCTCTGCCGGGAGTCATTTCGTCGATCGCTGTCATCCATTTCGGTGTCGAATGCGGATCGTCGCGGGTGCGCCACTGCCGCATGCCCAATCCGAGTAGGAGCACACCGAGTACGATCTTGACCCAGGACGTTGCGGCGGAGGGGCCGTCATCGGACGAGTCGATCAGTCCGCTGAGCAGGACGAAGATCACGGTCGCAACGATGATGCCCAGCACCCAGCCGGCTGCGAACCCGACGCTGGTGGCTTTGGCTCGTTTCGACAACAGCATCAGGATCGCCGCAATAATGGGAATCGGAGAGACTGCGACACCTATGGCCAGTGGCAGTAGATCGCCGATGACAGTACCCATGTAGTCGATCCTTCTGGCGTTCGGCTCGTACCAGCGCAGTCGAGGTTATTCGGCGAAGACCTCACGCAGCTGCTGTTCCTGTTCGTGGCTGAGATTGGTCGAGATCAGTTCACCGTGCTGGCCGGCGAACGCTTCGTGGACTCGGTCGACGGTGGCATCGGAGGTGAGCACGAACAGTGCCGATGTGCCAGGAGTGACCTTCTTTCGCACCCCGGCGATGAACTCGTCGTCGATGCCGACGTCGGTCAGTGAGCCGGTCAGCGCTCCGATCCCGGCCCCGACGGCGGCACCGAGGAGTGGAATGAAGAACAACAACCCGAACAACATCCCCCAGAATGCCCCACTGAGGGCACCGAGGCCGGCGAGATTGTGGAGTTGGCGGGTCTTGGGCTTCTTCGCCCCGGTCGCCCAGGTGACGGTCGCTGCGTCGTGCACGGTGATCAGCTGTTGTTTCTGCAACTGCTCCAAAGTGATGACGGCGGTCTCGGCGCCGGTCTCGTCGGGAAACTTCCACACGGTCAAAGTCGCGGCCATGATTTCGTCCTTGTCACATCGAAGGTGAACGTGTCCGAGATCGACCGTAGAAGCAGTTGCGTTCGAGCGGCATCACGCATTTCGGGTGATCTCGGGTCGGTGCCCGATACGGTCCAATTCATCCGTTGTGGATGATGCATCGGTCGGCGATGTTCCGGCACGGTGAGCGAACAGTGGGGGAGTCCGCACAAAGGGACTCGTGTTCCGGGGCAGAGATAAGGATCGGGTGATGACTCGGCCGAGGGCGTATCAGTTCATTGTCGACGGGTTGCTCACCCAGCGATCGGTGTCAGCGTTTCCCGAACTGCAGGTCAGTATCGACGACAAACACGGCACCACGACGTTGTACGGGACGATGACCGATCCGACCATGATGCGCAGCATCCTTGCTCGTCTGGACGATCTCGGACTGACATTGCTCGAGATGCGGCAGTTGCCGGGATAGTGGACCGATGCGAAGGCATCGGTGCATCGATGTCGAAATATGAACGGGAAGTCATTGTCCCGCACTAGAGTTCGTCAGATATCGCGCGGTTCCCACGTAGCTACCGTCCACATCACCACCACGGAGAGAGCGATCACGAGGATCGCCCACCAGGGATAGTAAGGAATCCAGGCGAAGTTCACCACGATCGAAAGGGCAGCTAGGGTGATCACGGCAACCCGAGCCCGCATTGCGGCAGTGAACAACCCGAGTGCAGCGACGAACACCAGCACCCCGACGATCAGATGAACCAACCCCAGGGGGTGACATCGAGCGAATAGGTGTACTGGGGACCGACGAGGAACAACTCGTCGGCGACGATGGCGGAAACGCCTTGAAGGATGGACACCACTCCGGTCGGGGCGAGCAGGGTCGCCGCAACGATCGTCGTGGCTCCGGCGATACCGGTACACACGGGGTGGGAGTCGGTGCGCACGCGAGACGAAGTACTTGTTCGATCGGTCCTTCCCGAAGCAAAGCAGGAGCACGTTACTCGGCAAGTGTGTTCTGTCCGGTAAGCGTATGCCTCCTTCTATTCGGGTGAGGCTGGACGCAATTGCCCAGTTCGAGGCGAGTTCGCCTCGCGTCACCACCAGCAGGGCAATGCGCTCCATTGTTCCGATAGTCGCGTGGCGTTCGCCGTGGGGACGTAGGATCCCGATCGAAGACTCCTCGGTTGATGCCCTGGAGGGGGTCTGATGACACCTGAACCGACGCAGGGGTCGACGGTATCTGCCCGATCGGCCGTTTCGCCCATGCCTGGAGTCCCGAGGTCAGCGATTGTGCCCCAGGCGCATCGATCTGTCTATGCGACTCTTACTGCTGCATCGGGTAATTCGGTACCGAGCACTGTGCTGGTATGTGCGCCTGCCGGTGCCGGCAAGTCCGTACTGCTCAGTGATTGGCTCTGCCGCAGGCACATCTCGAGCGCCGACACGACCGCCATCTGGATTACGCTGACGCGCAGCGACAGTGCACAGGTCGATTTTTGGTCGACCGTGCGTAAAGCCATCGACGTCACAATGGGACGAACCACCGATCGCGCCCGCTGTGAGCGAGCGGTCGAAGATATGTCCGGTCGATACCCCCAGATCCTGGCAGAGAGTCTGTCCGGAGAAAATCACCCGGTCGTGCTGGTATTCGACAATGCCCACTTGTTGCGCGACCCGCTCACGATCGTCGATGTGACCGCGTTCGTCGACGCTCTCGCAACTGCACCGAATGTGACGACGATCTTCGCCGCTCGGCACGAGCCGCCCTTACCGTGGCGCGACTGGGCAGCGGCCGGACGTCTGATCCGGATCGGCTGGGAGGAGCTCGCACTCGACCGCGCCCAAGTTGCTGCGATCTTCGCCGAACACGACAGCACACTGACCGACGAGGATCTCGATGCGGTACATGCGCTGACCCAGGGATGGGCCGCCTTGGTTCGCATCGCCGCCATCTACCTGCGCTCCCCACACGATCGTCGCGGGGCTGTAGCCGAACTTCTCCGCTCACCGCACCCCGTCTCGGACCACCTCGTCGACGGATTACTAGCCACCCTTCCGTCGTCGCTCGTCACATTCCTGCTCGCTACCAGTATCGTCGACACTTTCACTGTCGAACTGGCCGAACACCTCACCGACCAGCGCGCAGGAGAAGTCCTTGCCGTTCTCGAAAACTTCGGGCTACCGATTCTGCACTCGTGTGCCACCGATACCGCGCCGGTCACCCACACCTACCATCCGCTGCTTCGAGCACATCTTCGTGCAGAAGTACACCGCCGCGACCCCACTTGGGAAAGACAGTTGCATGCGGCGGCCGCGGAGTGGTTCGTCGGGACGGGCGCTGTAGTCGAAGCACTGACCCATCTTGTGGGGGCGCGCGATGTGGGTGCGGTATCTGCACTGGTGCATCGGCGCGGCCTCGGCACCGTACTCGGTCCCCACGCACACGAGGCACTGGATCTTCTCGACGGGATCGGCGCCACTGATTGGCGGATTGTACGGGTTCTTCATGCTCTTGCCGCTCTCGAACGCGGTACTCCCACCGCTGCCTGTGCCTATCTCGACACGCTTCCCGATTCGGATGCTGAGGGCGCCGACCACCAGATCGAGACCATCCTCGTCGTCGCGGTGGGGGCGGCCATTACATTGGAGTGTGGACAGTCTGTCGACCCAGTCTCGATCCGAACTCTCGACGAAGCGCCGGCTACCGGCATACTCGACGTCGACTGTTACGTATTGCTCGTCAGGGCCACGCATCACATGCGCTGTGGTTGCTCCGAGACCGACGAGCTGGTGGGCCGGGCTACAGCATTGGCCGAGCTCGCCGGGCATCACAGTCTCCAGTTGCGGTGCACCCTTGTGGCGGCTACTGCCAGCGGACTGGGTGGGGACGTCACCGAGATGAGTACCCGCGCACTTGCGGCAGCGGACTTCGCTGCCGACCACGACCTACTCGATACCTCCGACGCGCACACCGGTGCCGTACTGGCGGCGCTGGCGTTGTATCTGCAGGGCGACTCGTTGCCTCCCGCGAGCGCTGCCGCTCGGCTGCTGCATGCCACCGACCCGGGAGTCGCCGACGCTGCCTCGGTCCCGCTTCCGTGCCGGCAGTCCCGGCTGATTCTGGATCTGCACCAGTTTAGCGGCCCTACCACCCCCTCCGAGACGACCGTGGCGGCTGCCGTGGCCAATGTCGATCTCGTGCTCGCCGAGGCAGCCGACCGCAATGACGGCACCGATCTGGTTCCCCTCTTCGTGGCAGCCTTGTTGCGGTTCGGTCGTCTGGCGGAAGCCGAACACGTGTACCGGCACATGCAGCACAGGGACAAATCCTTCCTCGAGACTCGGCTGATCGCCGCGATGATCGCTCATGCCAGGCAACAACATCACACCGTGCGCACGATTCTCGCCCCGATCATGATCGAACCGCCAGCCGCACCTGACAGTTGGGTGCGGGTGCTACTGCTCGATGCTCTTGCCGCGCGCGGGTTACGTAATTCCGAGTCGATGCAGCGTTCGATACACCGCGCGCTCGCTTTCGCTGCGCCACAGAACCTCTTACGTCCGTTTCTGGACAACGGACTCGAGATCGCTGCTCTGCTATCCGATGTGGTGCCTACTGTCGGCTCGACGGACCGATTCGTAGATCACGTGCGCAGGCGCCTCGTCGCCGAGATCGCCGTGCCGACGCCGGCATTGACGGCAGCCGAACGTCTCGTACTCGCTCAATTGCCCTCCGGTCGCACTGCGGAGGAGATCGGACGACAGTTGAGCGTGTCCGTCAACACGGTCAAGACCCATCTTCGCAATCTCTATCGCAAACTCGAGGTCACCTCGCGCGGTGCGGCCATCAGTGCTGCGTTGCGCACCGGACTGCTGTAGCAACGAATACCGTTCGTGCGCCGGCGCAGTTGCATGTGCTGGTCGAAGTGCAACAACGACGGTGAGCCCCTGTCAGGGAGTGATAATCGGGAACTGAGGATCGAAGGCATCGAGTAGATCCGCGAAGGTCGTCAATACCGTTGTGTCCCCGTCGACGGTGATCATGCCTGACGACTGCAATTTCGGTGCGGAGCCGGGTTGCAGCAGAACACCGATGAGGGCCTTTCTCGGCCCGGAAATCGTCAGGTGGGTCTCGGGGGAACTGCCGCGGCGTGCGTTGAGGACACCCCGCTGGATCCACATCGTCCACTGTGCGTCGTCGTCCGTGAAATAGAAATCGATGCGCAGGTCGGCGTCAGCGGCTTTGTCGCCGATGATGTGTACGGCAACGAAGTCGAACAGGATGTCGATGGGCATCGCGAGGATGGTGTCCTCGCTGGCGGTGACGAAGGGCATGGGCTGCGTTCCGTCGCGCAGTTCTTTGGCTGCACTGAGGAAGATGCCTCGCCATTGTGGTCCTTCGGCCTGGTATCCCATCTGTTCGTAGGCGTCGGCTTGCAGTTGTCTCGCAGTGGTGTTGTCGGGGTCGGCGAACACCAACGTGTGCAGGATCTGTACTGCCCAGCGGTAATCTCCGGATTCGGTGGCGCGTCGGCCTTCGTCGAGGATCTTGTCGGCGCCGATGAAGTCGACGAACCGCCGAGCGGTCTCGACGGGTGGGTGCGGGTGCAGGGAGACCGGATCCCCGTCCCACATGCCGAGTTCCTTGGTGTAGACCGCTCGGACGTCATGATGGAGGGTGCCGTGATAACCGCGATTGGACCAGGTGCGGCGCAGTTCTTCTGGAAGTTCGATGGTTTCGGCGGCTTCGAGTGGGGTGTACCCCTGGTTCGCGAGCCGCAATGCCTGATCGTGGATGTACTTGTAGGTGTCGCGCTGGGATTCGAGGAAGGTGGTGAGGTTGTCGTTGCCCCATACCGGCCAGGTGTGGGGACCGTAGTGCACCTCGGCTTGATCACCCCACCGTTCGAGGGTCTCGTCGAGGTAGCGCGCGAAGTTGCGGGCATCGCGCGTCCGTGCTCCACGTAGAGTCTGGATGTTGTGCAGTGAATGGTTGGCGTTTTCCGCGCAGGTCAGTGCCTTGAGCTGCGGGATCCAGATGTGCATTTCCTCTGGTGCCTCGGTGTCGGGTGCGTAGAGGAACTCGAATTCGATCCCGGCGATCTCACGTCGTGTGCCGGTTTCGGTGATCAAGTCGGTCGGGGACAGGTACGACACCGTCGGTCCGTTGGTGCTTGCGACACCGATGCCACACGAAACAGTGCCTTGGGGACCGAAATCGAGCAGGGATCCGAAAGCGTAGGCGGCGCGTCGGGCCATGGCATTGCCGGCCACGACGTTCTCTCCGAGCGCGTACTTGTCGAACTGCAGCCCGGGGGCGAGGATCGGGACTTTGCCGGATGCAACGGCGTCGGGGTCGACGACGCCTTTGACACCGCCGTAGTGGTCGATGTGAGTGTGGGTGTAGATCACTGCTGCGACCGGTTTGTCGCTGATGTGCTCGCGGATCAACTGCATGCCTTGTCGGGCGGATTCGACGCCGGCCATGCAGTCGATGACGATCAGTCCGTTCTCGCCCTCGGCGACGGTAAGATTGGCGATGTCGTTGCTGCGTACCTGATACAGACCCGGTACCACTTCGAACAGCCCACCGACGGAGATCAATTGGCTCTGACGCCATAGGCTCGGGTCGACCGAATCCGGGCTGGGCGCGTCGCGGAGGTAGTCGAAATCGGTCGGATCGAACACCGTTGCCCCGGCGTTGTTGACGACGGGACCGGGGAGTTCAGCGATCAGACCGCGTCGCACGTCGGCGAAATCCCGACGGTCGTCCATGTCGTAACGCGCAGTCGACTGCCGGTTGGTCGCGGTGGTGAACGGTGTGGGGTCTTTGGGGCCAAGGCACATGGTCTTCTCTGCTTTCTCTGATGTCCGGTGGCCGGACAGGAGAACGGTGTCGAGGAAAAGTGATCGAGGTCCGGCGTCGGTCACCCATCGCCCCTTGGGGGTTCTCTTCGACCCTCCGGGGGTGGGTCGTGATGTCAGGGGGTGACGATGGGAAAGTTGCGGTCGTATTCGACCAAAACGGCTGTCAGTTGGTTCAGCGCTTCGAGATCTCCGTTGTGCGCCAACTCCGGTAGGGACCGGCCGGCAAGAAGGGCGGGTAGCTGAGCTTTGGCAAGTGTGAGAGTCAGGTGTGCGTCGCCGTCGGTGTCCGGATATGGGTCGGTGTAGTGGATCAGGGTGCCGTTGGATAGTTCGGTGCGGTGATGCTCGTCCAGATCTGTTATGTGCCAGTCGATTCGTACGTCCTTATCCCATGCCTTCGGTCCGTCGACTCGGGCGGCGATCGAATCGAACAGTTGTGCAACGGTCAGAGCCGTTGTCATTCCGCCACCGATGTCCGTCGGTACGGGCTTGATTCCGTCGCGCAACTCCATTGCTCCGGTGAGGTAGAAGTTTCGCCAGGTGGCGTTCTCGGCGCCGAACCCGAGGAGTTCGAGGACATCCGCGAGAGCGTAGGCGATGGTGGGGTCGTCGGGTGCCGCGAACACGGCTCGGTCGAGCAGTTCAGCGGCGAACCGTAGGTCCCCCTGGTCGGCATATCGGCGGGCCTTGTCCACAACGGCCTCTACTCCGCCCATGCATTCCACATAGCGTTGCGCTGCCGCCTGCGGGGGATGTTGCCACAACCGAGCCGGGTTGCCGTCGAACCAGCCGAGATAGCGTTGATAGACAGCTTTGACGTTGTGAGTCACTGAGCCGTAGTAGCCGTGTGTGTGCCAGGCTTTGTTCAATCGCGGTGGCATCTCGAGTGATTCGGCGATCTCGGGACCGGTCAGGCCTTGATTGAGCAATCTCAGGCTTTGATCGTGCAGATATCCGTACAAATCGCGTTGCTCGATCAAATAGCGGCCGATCCGCTCCCGACCCCAGGTGGGCCAATGGTGCAAGCCGAAGGCGACATCGCACCTCTGACCGAACAAGCGGAGCGCTTCGTGCAGATAGCGTGACCACATCCGCGCGTCGCGTACTCGAGCGCCACGCAGGGTGAGCAGGTTGTGCAGATTGTGTGTGGCGTTCTCGGCGAGGCACAACGCTTGGAGGTCCGGGAAGAGGAAGTTCATCTCCGCCGGGGCCTCGGTGCCGGGGGTCATCTGGAACTCGATGCGTACTCCGTCGACAGTTTCGACCTGGCCGGTGGCAGTGATGTCGAGCGTCGGGGGTAGCAGGGAGACCCGGCCTGTGGAGGCGGTCATACCGAGTCCGTCGCCGATCTGGCCTTTGGGGCCGTGGGGGAGGAGCACGCCGGTGTGATACAGGCCGCGGCGTGCCATCGCGTTGCCGGCATAGACGTTCTCCGAGACGGCGTGTTCGAGGAAACCCTGTGGGGCCAGGATCGGAATCTCGCCCTCGACAACGCCTTCCACACCACCGAAGTGATCGACGTGACTGTGTGTATAGATCACTGCGGTGACCGGACGTTCACCGCGGTGCGTACGGTAGAGCTGCAGCGCAGCAGCAGCAACTTCGACAGGGACGAGCGGGTCGATCACGATGACTCCCTCGTCGCCTTCCACGAGGGTCATGTTCGACAGGTCGAAGCCTCGGACCTGATAGATCCGATCGGTGACCTGATACAGCCCGTGCTCGGCACAGAGTTGCCCTTGACGCCACAGGCTCGGATCGGCGGTAGCGGGACAGTCCCCGGCAAGGAACGAGTACGACTGCATGTCCCACACCACACGTCCGTCGGCGTTGGTGATGACACAGGGATCGAGCGAGGCGATCCAGCCGCGATCCGCATCGTCGAAATCGGCTCGATCGTCGATCTCTGCAGCCATTCCGCCCTCCCGGTGGTTGTGTTGCGCCGATGCACGTTTTCGGTCGGAGCCGACAAGGATGCGTAACTCTCTACTCACCATGGCCAACAGCGCTCTCTGCGCGCATCACCCGTGTCGGGTGACGTGTCTACTCGATTCGAGACAGGGTGCATCCGCGACAGCGAGATTTCGCCGGCAGCTACTGGAACAGTCAGGTGTGGGTCCCGGAGGGTCCGAAGGCGCAAGTGCGGAGATGATCTTCTCTAGGCACGAGATCTGCACATGTGAACGCGCGAAGTTGTTCGCCGGGATCTGGATGCCGGAGTTCCACGACATCGCACTCGTTCCACGACCATGACCGGTTGCGGTTGCGGTTGCGGGAATGAGATCGAGTAGCGTCATCGATTCGGCCGGCGGCCCTGCGCTACCCTGCACAGCTCCTCGGGGAGGCCCGTGCAACACCGTCACGCCGATTCCGCGGAATCACCCACACCCAGCGGCTGACCGAGCGGTCGTCGTGGAAGGTCGGACGCCACCAACCCAGCGCAGCGGCGACCCCGGAGGTGAAGGCCAGCGCAATTCCGAGCGGGCTCACCATAGTGAAGAGCACTCCGCGAGTGGTCGCAGTGCCGTCCTCGTCGGCCCGGCCTCCGAAAAGAGCCGTGGGACGCACCACCGCCGTCGCTGCTGATGTCGAAGGTCCAGGGACGTCTGATCCCTACGGTGCACACCCCGCTCCGCTTCCACGGAGATATGATCAAGGTGTTCGACTCCACCCGGCTATGGACGAGGCAGCCGATGGCCGACATCGATCCGATGGCGACACAGCGGGACGATCGGTCACACCTTGTGGCCGAATTGACCGCGGTGGGATTCGAGGACCTTCACGAGATCGGCAGCGGTGGGTTCGGCGTCGTCTTTCGAGGTCGGCAGCCCGAGCTGGATCGCACCGTGGCGATCAAGCTATTGACTGCGCGACCGGATCCCGACAATGTGGAGCGTTTTCTGCGCGAACAGCGTGCGATGGGTCGTCTCTCCGGGCATCCGAACATCGTCACCGTGTACGGGGTCGGTACCACTGCATCCGGTCAGCCGTACATCGTGATGGAATATCACCGACGCAATTCACTCGAAGTTCGGATCAGGACGCAGGGCCCACTGCGGTGGGAGGACGCACTCGAGGTCGGCGTCAAAGTTTCCGGTGCCTTGGAGACCGCGCACCGGATGGGCATGTTGCACCGGGACGTCAAGCCGGCCAATATCCTGCTCACCGATTACGGCGAGCCGCAATTGACCGACTTCGGAATCGCGCGCGTCGCCGGAGCCTTCGAAACCGCCAGCGGTGAGGTAACAGGATCTCCAGCATTCACCGCACCCGAAGTGCTTGCCGGACAGGCCCCCACCCCTTCGGCTGATGTGTACGGACTCGGTGCAACCGTGTTCTGCGCAATCACCGGACACGCGGTGTACGAGCGACAGCACGGTGAATCGGTGGTGGCACAGTTTCTGCGAATCACCCGCGGCCCCGTGCCGGACCTCTACGGGGATGCCCGCATCCCGGACGACCTCGGCGAAGTGATCGAACGCGCTATGAACCGAGACCCTGTCTCGCGTATCGGTACCGCCGCCGAATTCGGTGAACAACTGCGTGCCGTCGCGCAATGCCACGGGTTGGCGGTACATCAACTTCCGGTGCCGGAAACCGCCGACCTCGCCGAACCCGCCGTGTCTACCCGGACCACGACCGGTGAACTCGGCCGTCGACGACGCAGCGGATCCGGTCGGTTGCCCCTTCCGATACCTGCCACACGGTTACGCCCACCGACAGCGACCCGTCCGTTGGTGGTTCGCGAGCGCCTCCTACAGATATTGCGATCAGGCGGGTCGCACATCCTGACGGCAATTACTGCTCCACCCGGCTTCGGCAAGACCACACTCGCCGCCCAATGGTCGCGCGAGTTGGCCGGCACAGGCATCCACGTGGCGTGGTTGTCCGTCGACACCGATGACAATGAACTCGTATGGTTCCTGTCGCATCTGATCGAGTCTCTCCGGCAGGTGCGACCGACGCTGGCTCGGGAACTCGACGCAGTGCTCGACGAGTACGGCGACGATGCCATGCAATACATGCTTGCCACGCTGATCAACGACGTTCAACGATCTGCCGAGAAAGTCGTCCTGATCATCGACGACTGGCACCGGATTTCCCACCCCGACGCCCTCGCTGCGATGACGTTCCTGTTGGACAATGCAGACGCAGCGAATTTGAGAGTTATCGTCACCAGTCAGGCACGCACCGGAATGGCGTTGAGCCGTATGAGGGTTCGCGACGAGTTGATCGATGTAGACGCCGCCACACTGAGGTTCGACTCTTCGGAAACGCGAGCACTGTTGGTCGACGTAGCCGGATTACGCCTGTCCGACGAGGACATCGGCGCGCTGACTCGTGCGACCGGAGGCTGGGTGGCCGCGCTGCATCTGGTTTCGCTGTCGCTACGCGCCAGTGATGACCCGGCAGGGTTGATTCGCGGAATCACCGGTCGCCACCACGCCATCGAGGATTATCTCGCCGAGAACGTCCTCGCAACCATCGAACCCCGGACCCTGGATTTCTTGCTCGCTACCAGCGTTTGCGAGTACATCAGTGCGGACCTGGCGGGCGCGCTCACCGGAACGACCCGAAGTCAGGCGCTGCTCGAGGAGATCGAAGACCGAGGGTTGTTCCTTCGTCGACTGGACCAGGACCGCCTCTGGTTTCGCTACCACCATTTGTTCCGCGAGTTCCTGCACCGCCGCATCGAACGGGAGACTCCCGAACGGTTGAGCAGGCTGCACCGCATCGCAGCACAATGGTTCGCCGACCACGGGATCATCCGAGAGGCGGTCACCCACGCCGAGGCAGCAGGAGACGAGGAGATGGCCGTGGACCTGGTGGAACGGCACGGCACGAGCTTGCTCGAACTCTCGCAGGCGGCATCGGCACTGGTGCTGCTCGATAAATTGCCACAGTCGGTGCTCTGCGACCGGCCCCGTCTGCAGCTCATGGTGGCATGGAGCAATATTCTCCTCCACCGTCTTCGACCCGCCGAACGAGCCCTCACCGCTGCCGAATCCCTTCTGGCGCACGCGACCGTCACTACCGATGACACCGAGGAAGTACAGGCGGAGATCGGCGTGATCCGCGCTGTCGTGGCAGCCCGTTCCGACCATTACGACGCGACGGACGAGCTCGTCCGTCCCGCTCTGGCTCGGGCCGATGCGCTCTCCCCGTGGGTCGTGTCAGCAGCGGCCAATCTTGCGAGTATGGCTGCGGTTCACCGGTTCGATTTTCGTGCGGCCGAGCAACTTCAGGAATGGGCCACTCCTTATCACGCGCGAAATCGCGGACCATATGCGCGAATGCACGGTTATTGCTGCCTTGGCATCATTGCGCATGAACAACTGGAGATCTCGACTGCGGAGGAGCAGTTCCGGCAGGCTCTGCGGACGGCACGCAGCGGAAGCGGTGGGAACTCGACCGCCGTGCGACTCGCTGGTGCGCTGCTCGGTGAGCTGCTCTACGAGCAGAACCGCCTCGATGAGGCGGAGCGGCTTCTCGACGAAAGCTTCTTACTGGGCTATGAAGCCGGTGCGGTGGACTTGAAAACCGTCCGGTATACGGCCGGTGTTCGAATCAAGGCAGTGCGCGGCGATCGTGCCGCAGCCGCACAGCGCCTCGACGCAGGCGCCCGGGCCGCGCACGTACTGATGTTGCCCCGATTGCGAGCCCAGATCGAGGACGAACGTGCGCGACTGCGACTACCTCCGACGACCGGTCTTCCCGTGCGCCAGCCGCTCACATACTCGGAACGGCACCGGCCCGTGTTCGGGATCGATGCGACCATTGCTCAATTCGACGAGGCCGCCGGCATCCGAGCACTGCTCGACGACGGCGCGCCCGACTCGATGGAATTGGCGTGTACGTGGGCGCAGGAATGGGTCGACCTACTCGTCGACGCCGGTCGGCCGCGGGCGTTGTTGCAGGCACAGTGTCTGCTGGTCGATAGCCTGGCTGCGGCCGGCCGCACCGACGAGGCCGAAGAGCTGCTCGCAGGGATTACGGCGCAGTGTGTCGCGCTCGGTATCGTGCGTTACCTGCTCGACGGTGGACCGCACCTGGTAGCGCTGCTCCAGGACGTGCGAGCGAATTATGGTATCAGGCAACCGGAGAACGCGTGGCCACCGTTGTCCGATCGGTTCTGGAGCGCAATCGCCCAGACAGACTCCTGACGTCCGGTCGACGCGCAGATCGCAACGTTGACGAGTGTTCTCTGTTCTCGGATCCCTCGAGTGTCTGCATATTTCTTCCTACAACAGTCGTCTCGTCGACTGGCCCTGAGCGGTTCTTCTCCACGCCTCGTCGCTGCGCGTGGTCGCCCTGTCGTTGTGCTGAGGGTGCAGTCGATGCAGCTACTCTCTCTCGGTTCATCACAGCAGTACTCAGCCGGCGGGCAGGTCGCGTACGTACCGGCCGGGGGCGGCTTCGAGAGGTGGATGCCGGTCGCTGCCGGGTGCGGTGGGCGCGGAAATCTCTCCGCCGGCGTGGGCGAGCGTCCAGTCGGCCCAGGCCTGCCACCAGCTGCCCTGGTGTTGTTCGGCGTGTGCGAGCCAGGTGTCGGGGTCGGGGCCGGGTGTGCCCCCGGTCCAGTAGTGCGCCTTGGGGTTGCCGGGTGGGTTGACCAGGCTGGCGATGTGCCCGGAGAAGCTGAGCACGAACTCGGTGTCTCCGCCGAGCAGTTGGGTGGTGCGGTAGCAGTTGCGCCATGCGGTCAGATGGTCGGCGATCGCTCCGGAGACGAAGGTGGGCACGGTGATGGACTTCAGGTCCACGGGGGTGCCCAGCACGGTGAATGTGCCCGGTTCGACGAGCAGGTTGTCGCGGAAGATATCGAGGAACTGGCCGTGCAGGGCGCCGGGCAGGTTGGTGCCGTCGGCGTTCCAGGCGAGGATGTCGAACGCCGGTGGGGTGCGTCCCATCAGGTAATTGTTGACCAGATAGTTGAACACCAGATCGTTCGGACGCATCCAGGTGAACGCCGAGCCCATGTCCCGGGCGCTGATCAGGCCCTTGCGGTGTGAGCGGCCCTTCGCGAAGCGGATCAGGGCGGGGCGGGCGAACGCGCCGAGCAGGGCCGGATCGGCGAAGTCGAGCATCGTCACCGCATAGGCCATGCTGTGCACCCGGTCGTCCATGCGGGCAGCGAGATAGTTCAGTGCTGTGGTGGCAAGGATCCCGCCGGCGCAGAACCCGATCAGGTTCACCTCGTCACTGCCGGTGATCTCCCGTACCTCGTCGATCGCCCGGAGGATCCGGGCGGCATAGGTGTCGATGTTCCAGTCGCCCTGCTCGGCGGCGGGGTTGCGCCACGACAGCATGAAGGTCTGCAGGCCTCGGTCGACGCTGTATTCGACGAAGCTGCGTCCCGGGCGCAGATCCAGGAAGTAGTACCGGCCGATCGGGGGCGGCACCACCAGCACCGGCCGACGGTGGACGGTGGCCGTGGTGGGGGTGTACTGGAGCACCTCGGCGATCGGGTCCCGGGAGATCACCGTTCCCGGGGTCACTGCGAGGTCGGTGCCGACGGTGAAGGCGTCGCGCGGCACCATCGACGGCATGCCCCGGTTCTGGACCAGATCGGAGACGAAGTGTTTGGTGCCGCGCACCAGGCTCAGGCCGGCGGTGTCGAATGCCTCCTTCAGTGCTGCGGGGTTGGTCCACAGGTAGTTCGTCGGGGCCAGGGTCGCGGTGAGGATGTCGGCGGCGAATTTGGCTTCGGCGGCCCTGCGTGGGTCGATCGCGTGGCCGACGTCGTCGACGATGGCGTCGATGGCGCTGGTGGCTGCCAGATAGGTCTGCTCGAGCCGGTGGTAGGCGGGGTGTGTGCCCCAGGCGGGGTCGGTGAACCGTCGATCGCCCTTGGGTGGGGTCACCGTGGAGCGACCGACGGTGATCTTCGCCAGTTCCTTGCCGAACGCCGCGCCGTGCCGGGCCACCGTCCGACCGTGGCCGAACACGTCGGCCAGGGCGCCGAGGGCCGACCCGAATTTGGGGGGTGCGACGTCCTCGCCGCCGCCGATCGATTCCTCGACGTTGTCCCTACTGATCGATCGTGCCTGGGTCATCACGGGTCTCCTTCCGATATCTGGAGTGTTGCACCGTATCGATGGTCCAGCGGGTCAATTGCGATACAGGGCAGCACATTCAATCGGTATGTATCTATTTCCGAGTAGCCCGAGGGCGTGGGTTCGTCGTGGGAGAACCATGACGAGCGTCCAGGACCACGGCCGAGGGTGGGGTGCCACCTGAACCGCTATCGGGTAGCAACCTCGAGGAGAGAGCGGAAACCATCCTCCTCCCGCGCCTACGGCGCCAAGGGGTCATGCGGTGCCCCAACGCATCTCACGGTACTTGGGATGACCCCTGACAAGTCCATGACGAACGAGTGTGCCCGGTTGCGTCGTAACGTCACCCGGCGCGCGGACCGGGTGCAATGTGCAGCAGCAAAGGGGGCGGATCGGCCTACGTCCCCCTGCGGCGTTGGCCGATCCGCTCCCGAATCGACGACCGATGGCACACGTGCATCGGGAGTCGGTCTCGGGGAATTGAAACCATGTCGATCAAGCAGAGCGGAGGTGACCTCCGCGCAGCGCCGATCGACACAGTGTGAGCGTGGCCCACGAAGTGCTACCGACACTGTCGAACTCGGCGAAGCTCAGGCAGTGGGAGGAAGGGGTTCCGCGGGAGCGCCGACGAGTGTGAGTGTGTCGGTGTTCCAGTGTGAAGACGGCACCGATCACGCCACAGACCAGCATCAAGAGCTGGGTCACATGAACCATGAGGTGCCTCGTTTCCGGGTGTCACAGGATCGGGAATAGATCCGGTTGATCGAGTATCAGTGTCGGACATTCACAATAAACGGGACAGTTGACCCAATTCGTCTATGGCGGATTCAGTTGTACCGCAACCGGATGCTTTTTGCTACATCGAGTCGTATCCCGCTGAGTTTTTGCATTCAGTGCCATCCGTGGTAAGGAGTCTCGGACAAACGAGCCCCGGATGCCCGCTCCGGGTAGGGATTCGGTGAATCGACAACTCCGCGACCGCATGGAACAACCGGGACGCGCCGGACTCGAGATTCTGGCGGGCGATTCGGCTTCTCGCCGGCTGGACGAGGTATCAATACATACTGCATGTCGTTAACTGGTTCTGCATGCGTGCCCGAATTATCCCTGGATGATGACCTCATGGGCGTGCGGCATAAGGTCGATCGTCGTGTTTACGAAAGCCGACGTCGCCGACGACCCGTGCGTGGTCCTGGTCGATCGCGGAACTTGATACCGCGGCGGTGGCGCCGACCCAGGTTCCTTGGCCTGAACCTGGTCCTCGACGACCATCCGCCAGGGCTGCGATGTCCACGTGTCAGGCACGAGCGTGAAAGCGTGACCTTTCGCAAGAGGATGACCGAGCGTCGTGCAGTGCCGGGGGAGCGACTCCCGGCGGTCGCGGTCTCATGTGCAGGGTGCCGGAGCGGTCTGTCGCGGACCCCTGCCCCGTACACAGCGCTCCGGCATCGTCGAGTGCCTCGAGGCCGCTCGGCTGCAGTAAACGATGTTCGCCGATGAAGCCGGCGGCGACTGCACCGAGCCGGGTCGGATCCGAGCTCGAGCGACAATCCCCACCGGAATGCTCAAGCACTCGACGGCGGGGGTCGACCACCGTGCAGGGGGGAGGTGCCGGTGGTACCACCATCCTACGGGCCGATATGTCGGCGCGGAACCTGGTGGATATATCGGGGAAAAGTACTCGACAGGCTGTTTACGGGACGGGCGGCAACTTCCGTCCAGTTCTCTGCGCTCGTACCCCCATCGACTGCGGCGGGGACCACTCGGTGTAGCGCCGGACGGTGTCCATCCTCGAGTTCACAGACTCCACAGGTGCGGTAGGGCCGTGTGCAAGGCGAGGAAGACGACGCGAGGGCCGAGCTGCACGCGGGAGTTCGGATGGCCAGCGTCGACGAGGGTGCGCGCGACGACGGGTAGTGGGACGGGTTCGAGGTCGGCGCGGGTGCGCAGTAGGTAGGGGACGGCGTGTGCGGATGTCTTGTACGACGGCGCCGCCGGCGGCGTCGATGCCGTACAGGCGCTGTTGCTCACCCTGACCGAGTCCCATGAGGAACTTCGGCGACTTTGCACGGATCTGACGTTCTCGGGCGATCCGAACCTCGGTCTGCCGAGGGTGACCGTCACACCGGACAATGCGATCGAGGCCGTGATCTCGCTCGCTCCCGCCGTCTGACACCTTGCTGTTCGGTCCCGGACCGGCCGCGCACCGGGCGTTGCCTGCGGGGCTATTCGTCGATGAATTCGTCCAAGTGCTCCAGTCCCACCGCGACGTGCTTCCACCCCTTTCCGCGCACGGCGCATCTGTCAGGAGTCATCCGAATCCGTGGCTGTGAGCTTGTTTCGACCGTCCTGAAGCGATGTGCGTGGGTCCCGGTGAGCGGGAATCCGCGCTTAGGACTGTGATTCGCATCATAGCGTCCGCCGCATGACCATCGTGACCAGCACCGATCCCGTTCTCGGTGAGTTGCTCGAGAAGCAGCGCCGACAGTTCCGAGCACAGCGCACCAGCACGGCCGTGCAACGACGAGAGCGGATCCAGCGCGTGATCGACATGCTCGTCGCCCGCACGGACGAGATCGTGGACGCGATCGACGCCGACTTCGACGGACGTCATCCGGGCTATTCCACGACCAATGATGTGCTCGGTTCACTCTCGGCCCTGAAATACGCACGCGACCACCTCGAAGAATGGATGCGTCCGCAGCAGCGAGCCCCCTTCTCGCCGTACGACCAGCTGGGCGCGACCGCCGAGGTGCATTATCAGCCCAAGGGATCGGTCGCGATCATCGGTACCTGGAACGCCCCGGTGTTCACCCTTCTCGGCCCGTTGGCCGGCGTCCTGGCCGCGGGCAATCGCGCCGTTCTCAAACCGTCCGAGATCGTGCCGCGCACATCCCGGGCACTGGCGGACGCCGCCGCGGAGTTCCTGGATCCCGCCGACGTCGCTGTGGTCACCGGCGGACCGGATGTCGCGAAGGCGCTGACCTCCCTTCCGTTCGACCACATCGTGTTCACCGGCGGGGAAGCGGCGGGGCGCTCGGTGATGGCGAACGCGGCCCTCAATCTCGTGCCCGTCACCCTCGAACTCGGGGGCAAGTCTCCGGTGGTCGTCGGCCGTTCCGCGGACATCGCGACGGCTGCCTACCGGATCGCGGTCGGCAAGTCGATCAACAGCGGTCAGTTGTGTGTCGGTCCCGACACCGTCCACGTCCCGGCGGAGATGCTCGAATCGTTCCTCGACGTCGTGAGCGGGACCTACCGGGAACTGTTCCCGACCATCGCCGGCAACCCGGACGTCACCGCGATCGTCGACGACCGGCACGCGGCCCGTATCGACGGATACGTCCGTCAGGCACAGGAACTCGGAGCGAGGATCGTGGTGGCACCGGACGAGCCCGTCGACACCGTCGAACGCCGCCGCCCGCTCCGCATCGTGATCGACCCGCCGGAGTCCGCGGCCGTCTCACAGGAGGAGATCTTCGGCCCGGTCATGGTCGTTCGCACGTACGACGACCTCGGACAGGTGCTGGGCGCGATCAATTCCGGACGGAAGCCGCTCGCGCTCTACTACTTCGGGCAGGACGACGAGGAACGTCGACGTGTCCTCGAATGCACCACCTCGGGCGGCGTCACCATCAACGACATCGCGATGCATCCGGGCATGCTCGAGGCGCCCTTCGGTGGGGTCGGGGCATCCGGGATGGGGCACTACAACGGCCGGGAGGGCTTCCTCGAATTCAGTCATGCCAGAACCATTTTTGTTTCTCCCGACTACGACCCTCGGCGCGAATGGGGGATGTTGCCGCCCTACGCGGACGGCTACCGAGCCGGAGTGTCCGCCCAGGTGACGCCGTGATTCCGCGGTTGCTGTCCCACCCTTCGATGCCTTCAGGAGAGAACCGATGAGAACTCGCGGCGCGATCATCCGCAGCACGCCCGGAACCTACGAGGGGGTCGATCTCGACCTCGACGAGCCGCGCCGCGGCGAATTGACCGTCGAGATGGTGGCCGCAGGGCTGTGCCATTCCGACGACCACATCGCCACCGGTGACCACGCGGTCGGGGTCTACCCGATCTGCGGCGGGCACGAAGGCGCCGGTGTCGTCGTGCAGGTCGGGCCGGAAACACACGGGTGGAACGTCGGTGACCATGTGGTCTTCTCGTTCCTGGCAGCGTGCGGTCGGTGCCGGTGGTGCGCGAAGGGATTGCAGAACCTGTGCGACCGCGGCGCGGCGATCATGACCGGCAGCCGACCCGACGATCCCACGAGTTTCCGGCTGAGCCTCGACGGAGCACCGGTGGCCCAGACGTGCGGACTGTCGACCTTCAGTCAGTACACGACGGTCAGCGTCGACTCGGCGATCAAGGTGGACAAGGATCTGCCGCTCGACAAGTTGTGCCTGCTCGGTTGCGGGGTCGGCACCGGTTGGGGCGCGGCGGTCAACTCCGCCGAGGTGTATCCGGGGCAGACTGTGATCGTCCAGGGAATCGGCGGCATCGGAATCAACGCGGTCCAAGGCGCTGCGCACGCGGGGGCAGCTCGGATCATTGCGGTCGATCCGGTGCCGTTCAAGCGTGAGTCGGCATTGCGGTTCGGGGCCACACATGCGGTCGCCGATATGACGGAAGCGACCGAAATCGCTCGGTCGTACACCAACGGGCAGGGTGCGGACTCCGCGATCGTCACGGTCGGTGTGACGACGGGTGAGCACATCGCGGCGGCGTTCTCGGCGATCCGCAAGGCAGGAACCTGCGTCGTCACGGGTCTGGGCAAGATGACGGACTTCGGTATCCCCGTCAGTGCGATGGAGCTGGTGCTCTACCAGAAGCGCCTGCAGGGTTCGCTGTTCGGCGCCTCGACGCCGACCGCCGACATCCCGTGGTTGATCGACCTGTACACCTCGGGCGCGCTGAAGCTCGACGAGCTCGTCACGACCACCTACAAGCTCGACGACATCGCCCAGGGATTCGTCGACATGCACGAGGGCAGGAACCTGCGCGGAGTCGTCCTGTTCTGAGCAGGGACACCGGAGCGAGAACGGCGTGGTCTGGACGAGCGAGTCTGTCGTCTGTCTCGGGGTGTCGAGTTCGAGCCGGCCGACCATGGCCTCGGCCGTTCCTGTGGCACGCGAACCGGTTCTATCGGCGGCAACGTCGAATCAAGGCCATGATCGCGATCCCCTCCGACCAACTTGCCCACCGCCGCAACCGCGGTTTGCGGTGGTGGGCAACCTCGGACATCCGGCCGGGACCGTTATCGGCAACGGCATGCCGTCGAAGGCGGCGTCAACCACCGTCAAGCGGTTTCACCGCCCCAGGCGAACGCATCGACGATGATTCAGGTAGTGGACTGAGAGACCCCGACCTCTCAGGCTGCGAAAGCGCCCCGTCCCGACTGCAACCTCGGAGCGGGGCGTTCCCGCGTATCCAGGGGAAGTTGTGCGAATTGGTCGAGACCGGAATGGATATTGCCGGGGTAGGACATGAAGAGGGCAGAGCGGCTGCACGCGCTGTCCGAGATGCTGCGACGCAGCGGACCGCGTGGATGCACTGCCGAGCGACTGGCACGGGAGTTGGGTGTGTCCGTGCGGACGGTCAAGAGAGACCTCACCGCACTCGAGAACAGTGGCGCGGCGATCTGGTCGCGCCCGGGTCCTGGCGGTGGCTAGGGGCTGATCGCCCGAAACACCCTGCCACCGGTGAGCCTGACCCCTGTGCAGGCAGTGGCGCTACTGGCGGCAGTTTCTGCTGCACCCGATGCCCCTACGCCGATCTCGCCTTGGCGGGCGTTCGGGAGGTCATGGACGTGCTCGATCCACGGACCCGGGCGAAGGGCGATGAGCCGGCCGGTCGCGTCTGGGTCAACGCACCTGCTGCTCCGCGCGCGGTCAAGTCGGCGTTGGAGGAAGCGATGGCGGAGCAGCAGGTGGTGCGTATCTGCTACACCTCGCGTGAGGGCGACACGACTACCCGGGATGTCGAGCCGGTGATGTTCGCTTCTACGAATGGTCATTGGTATCTGATCGGGTGGTGCCGGCTCCGCAACGATATGCGGTGGTTCCTCGTGTCCCGTATCGAGCGTGCCAGTGTCACCAGGATTGCCTGCAGCGGCCATGACATCGACGAGATCGGCACTCCTCCAGTGACAGCAAGATGCGTGAATAACGAAGGGTGAGTAAACTATTCGAGCGTATTCTCCGGTCTGTACAGCCGATGTGGCCGACCGGGTTGGTGTCGGCGATGCCAGTTCCGTGTGCCGGCCGGTGGGCGGATCAACGGTTGGCAGCTTCGTGGTACTGACGGGTCGAGTCCAGCAGTACCGGGCGGAGTGCGGCCGTGGGTGGTGGCGATGCCCTTGCGGGTGTGGCGCGGGTCCGTGTCCGAATTCTGTTGTGGCGCTGTCTCCGCGAGAAGAGTTCCGCAACGTGATCGGAGCTCCGTCGTGGGGAAACCGGTGCGGGTGAATCGCCGTTTACCGCGTAGTGCACCATCGAGGTGAATACTCGACTCGACAATGTTGGTGAGGGACTCATGGATCCGATTGCTACCCGGTGCGAACTTCGCGGCGACGGTGTCGTACTTGCCGCGGATCGGTGGGATCCACCCACTGCGAGCGACAACGGATCGGATATCGACCGCAAGGGTGTGGTGTTGTTGCTGCACGGCGGAGGGCAGACCCGGCACTCCTGGCGAAATACCGGTCGGAGCCTGGCGGCGGACGGCTGGTCCGCCGTCGCTGTGGACGCGCGTGGCCACGGGGACAGTCAATGGGCACCGGATGGGGACTACGGCATCGATGCGTTGGTCGCCGATCTGACGGCGATCATCGGCGGGCTGGGGGAGAAGCCGGTACTGGTCGGGGCGTCGATGGGTGGTATGACGTCATTGATCGGGCAGGGCGAGAATCCCGAACTCGCTCGCGGGGTGGTCCTGGTCGATATCGCGCCGAAAGTCGAAACCGAGGGCACCGCCGAAATCGCAGCGTTCATGCGCAGCGGACTCGACGGGTTCGACAGCCTCGACGATGCTGCCGCAGCGATCGCGGCGTACACCCCGAACCGTGTTCGCAAGTCCAATCCGCAGGGGTTGCGCAAGAATCTGCGCTTGCGTGACGGCCGCTGGTTCTGGCATTGGGATCCGGCGTTTCTTCGCCACGGTGACGAGCCCACTCGCCAGGCCGATTCGATCATGCGGTACGAACGCGCTCGGGATGCTGCGGCGTCGATCATGGTGCCCACCATGCTTGTTCGGGGCCAGCAGTCGAATGTGGTCAGCGAAGAAGGTGCGAAGGAGCTGCTCGAACTGATCCCGACCGCCACGTTGATCGATGTCACGGGGGCCGGCCATATGGTCGCTGGTGACGACAATGACGTTTTCAGTGGCGGATTGAAGGAGTTTCTCGACGGCCGCGTTGTCACCGCACGGCCCTGAAGTACCCACGACCTGGAGGTCACCGACAGTAGCGCTCGAATGCCGCCAGGTGGCGGGACAGGTTGGTCCACGCATTCGATCCGGCTTCCGGTAGATTTGCTCGTGGGTCCCCCGCGGGACGTCGTGTCCCGTTCGGCGCAGTGGACTCAGTGGCTGCAGAAGCGATGTCCGTGCTTGGAGATCGGGCAGCGGATCACCCCGATCCTCGAAGTGGCCTGAACGGAGTCTCTTCCGGATCCAGGGCGGCTCCGACGTCCGCGCCACCACCACCGCCACCCGAACGCGGTTCGGACATGCCCTACCGCTCTTTTGGCGCGTCGGCCCACCGTCTTTGCGTTGCCGTGGCTACCTTGGGCCTGGTGCCGCCTCGAGGGACTGAACCGGGTATGCCACGCCGGAGCCGAGTACTCGAATGCCGACGCGGTCGCCCGGATCGAGAGTGGTAGCACCGAAGCGGCGCACGGTGACGCGTTCGGGGACTGCGCCGTCGGGGGCGTCTAGGCGGATGCCGATAAGCATCTCCGATCCGAGATACTCGACATCGACGACCATCCCGGACACATCAGCGCCATCCCGGGTGAGCTCGA
Source organism: Rhodococcus sp. C26F (assembly GCF_053345925.1). NCBI lineage: Bacteria > Bacillati > Actinomycetota > Actinomycetes > Mycobacteriales > Nocardiaceae > Rhodococcus > Rhodococcus sp. C26F. The sequence continues at coordinate 47,594 of NZ_JBKFBA010000013.1, read as the reverse complement.
TCTGCTCGGGCCGCACCATGACGTGGGCGCGTCCGTGAACACCGTTCGTGGCCACCGTGATCTCGCCGAGTGCGCAGCGCGCCGTGCTGCCGTCGATGTGAGCCGGCAGGACGACGGCGTCACCGATGAACTGCGCGGTGGTGACGTCGATGGGGGTGGAATAGATCTCGCGTGGGGTGCCGATTTGGGCGAGCCGACCTGCACTCATCACCGCGACCCGGTCGGCGAACGACAGCGCCTCGGCTTGATCGTGGGTCACCAGGATGGTGGTGATCCCGGCCTTGGCGAGGACGTCGGCGACGATCCTGCGGGTGCTCGCCCGCAGGCCGGCGTCCAGCGCGGAGAATGGCTCGTCGAGCAGCATCAGTTCCGGTTCGCGGGCCAGTGCCCGCGCGAGGGCCACCCGTTGCTGCTGCCCGCCCGACAGCTGATCGGGTCGTCGGGACGCGTATGAGGCGTCGAGGGAGACCATCTCGAGTAGTTCGGTGATCTTCGCTGGGGTGCGGGCCCGGCGGGCAAGGCCGAACCCGACGTTCGCTCCCACGGTGGCGTGCGGAAACAGAGCGCCGTCCTGGGCGACGTAGCCCACCGACCGCCGGTGGGCGGGCGTCCAGCCGGCGCCTGCGACGATCCGGCCGGCCAGCGCAATGGTGCCGGAATCCGGTTTCTCGAAACCCGCGATCAGGCGGAGCAGGGTGGTTTTGCCGCAGCCGGACGGACCCACGATTGCCGTGGTCGAGCCCGCCTTTACCGAGAACCCGACTTGCCGCAGGACCGGCGTGGCGCCGAAGGACTTGTCGAGTGCGGTCACTTCGAGGGCGTAGGTCATAGTCCCGCCACCTTCTTCGACTGAGAGAAAAGCAGGTAGGTCATGGGCAACGACAGCACGATCATGAGCAGTGCATACGGTGCGGCGCCGGCGTAGTCGATCTCGCTGCTCAGGGACCAGAACTGCATGGAGAGAGTGCGGGTACCGGTCGGAGCCAGCAGCAACGTGGCGGTCAGTTCGTTGACGATACCCAGGAACACCAGCGCGCCACCGGCGGCCATGGCCGGGGCCGCCAGCCGCAACGTCACCCGGAAGAACGCTGATAGTGGGGAGAGACCGAGGGACTGGGCTGCCTCTTCGAGCCCGACGGGGGCCTGGGCGAGCCCGGCCCGCAAATTCACCAGTGCACGCGGTAGGAAGAGCAGTGCGTAGGCAGCGATCACCACGGTCACGCTTTGATAGAGCGGATGGAGATAGCGGATGGTGACGGTGACGAACGCCAGTGCCACGACGATGCCGGGCAGCGAACTGGAGATGTAGGTGCCGCCCTCGAGGATGCGGCTCAACCGACCGTGGTGGCGGATCGATATCCAGGCGATCGGGAACGCGAGCACACAGGTCACCAGGGCGCCGGCGATACCGAACCCGAGGGTCTGCGCCAGCGCTGCGGCCAGGGCGTCCCACTCCCAGACGGCGCCGCCACCGATGATGAGCCATCGCAGGACACTGCCGACCGGGACACCGACCGACAACGCGATCAAGATCCCGAGGAACAGCAGCGCGATCGATGAGTACCACGGGCCGAGCTCGGCAGGCACTGCTCGGCGGGCAGCTCCTGGGCCGAGCCGGGCGTACCGGGCGCTGCCGCGGATGACCGCTTCGATGATCAGCAGGGACAGGCAGAGCAGGACCAGAACGCCGGCGAGCATGGTCGCTGCGGTTCCGTTGAAGGTCGATTGGTACTGCTCGAAGATCGCCGTGGTGAACGTGTTGAACCGGATGAAGACGAACGCGCCGTATTCGGCGAGCAGGTGCAATGCGACCAACAGTGCCCCGCCGGCAATGGCCAGGCGCAGTTGCGGTACCACGACACGGAAGAACACAGCCCACGGGCCGGCGCCGAGGGCTCGCGCGGATTCCTCGACGGCGGGGTCGAGCCGACGGAGCGTCGCGGCCGTCGGAATGTAGACGAGCGGGAAGTAGGAGAGGGTGGCGATGAGAACGCCGCCGTGCAGTCCGCCGAGGGAGGGAATCAGCGTCACCCAGGAATAGCTGTTGACGAATGCCGGCACGGCGAGCGGTGCGGCGAGGAGCACCGCCCACACTTTCGCTCCCGGTACCCGGGTGCGCTCGACGAGCCAGGCGGCGAGGACACCGACGACGATGCAGACAGGCACCGTGACGACGACCAATTGCACGGTGTTCGTGAGCAGTTCGCGGACCCGGGGCCGGAACAGCAGCGCCGATGCGGTGTTCCAGCCCGTGTCGATGCTCTGCACGACGATGTAGCCGAGTGGGATGAGTGAGGCGGCTACCACGATCAGTGCGGCAGCAGCCAGGGGGAGCGGCGGGCGCGGCCGGGCGGTCGGGCGACGGGGGGTGTCCGCGTCGTCCGACCGTGTGCGGCCGATCGGTGCGAGTTTCAGAGCAGGCCGGCTTCGGTCATGAGTTCGGTGACCTGCGGGCTGTTGAGCTTCGCGGGGTCGACCTGCGGGGCTTGCAGTTCGGCGAGCGGAACCAGTTCCGGATTCGCCGGCACGTCGCTGCCGACCGTGTACTCGAACGATGTCCCGGTCTGCAGCACTTCCTGGCCCTGTTTCCCGGTGATGAACTTCAGGAACTGCTGCGCCGCGTCCTGCTGGGTGCTCGATTGCAGGACGCCGCCGCCCGAGACGCTGACGAATGCGCCGGGGTCCTCGTTCTTGAAGTAGTGCAGCGCAACGTTGTCGCTGTTTTCCCCGGTCTTGGCCTGATCTCCGAACCAGTAGTAGTGGTAGATCACGCCGCCCGGGATTTCCCCGGCGTTGACGGCCTTCATCACCGTGTTGTTGCCCTGGTAGGTGCGCACATTTTCCTTCATCCCGGCCAGCCACTGGCGGGTGGCGTCCTCACCTTTCAGTTCCAGCAATGCGCTGATGATGGCCTGGAAGTCGGCGCCCGACGGGGACGCGGCCCATCGGTCCTTCCAGGCGGGGTCCTGTAGGTCGAGCAGCGACTTGGGAAGCTGGTCCTGGGGCAGTGTGTCCTTGTTGTAGGCGAAGACGGTGGAGCGGGCCGCGATACCGGTCCATTTGCCGCTCGACGGCCGGTACTGGCTCGGGACTTGGTCGAGGACGTCCTGGTCGACGTCGGCGAAGAGTCCGGCGTTTTCCACCAGTGTCATTGCCGGGGAGTTCTCGGTGAGGAAGACGTCGGCAGGTGATTGGTCACCTTCGGCGACGAGGAGGTTGCCGAGTTCGGTGTCGTTGCCGTTGCGTAGTTCTACCTCGATGCCGGTCTCGGCGGTGAAGGCGTCGACCCATTCCTGGGTCAGTGACTCGTGTTGGGCGTTGTACACGGTGATCTGGTTGGCGGTGTCCGAATCGGCTCCGCTGTCCGAACCGGACTCCGAGCACGCCGACAGCGTCAGCACCGCGGCGGTGGCCAGAGCCACTCCCGACATCAGTCCGGTCCGAATCCTCATGGTGTGTCCGTCCTCTTGTGCGGCGGGAACTCTTCCACCCGTCGTCAGGAAAATGATGCTACTCGAAGGATTGGCAAGCCTAATTATCTCGGAAGTGGGCTCGCGATCCGGATCGACTCGGCAGCACCTGCTCTTGCTCGTAGCGCTCCCGTAGTTCGAGCTTCACTGCGACTGGCTGCCGGCGGCTATGTGAGCGTCGGTGGCGGCGGTGCGATACGAACTATCGGTGGAGACGATCGGATCCCGGTCGCCCCTCGATCGCGCGGTGCCGAGCCGTCGGCGCAGGGTGAGGACAGCTGTTATTGCTTGCCAGAAGAGAATGCCGACGAGGATCGACAGAGTGAAGGCCAGCCAAGGATGGTCTTCTCGCAACGGTAGGTACACCTGGAAGTGCGTCAGGTAGATGTAGAGCGATGCGCTTGCCAGCACCCCGGCGATCCTGCTCAGGACAGGTGGGCAGGGAACGGAGTCGAGCCACACCAGCAGGCTCAGGCCACCTATGACGAGGAGTTCTCGCTGGAGGTCGCCGGAGAAGTATCCGGGCACCGTCGCTGCGATCACCGCGGTGACGCCCACGCGGTGCCACACGGTCGTCGCCGTGGCGGCGGCCCACCCCAGGGCGAACAGCCAGAAGACCATCGAGGCGCTCAGGATGAGATTGTTCCCGTCGCCGAGCTCGATGATGCCGTAGCGGGGGAGCAGGCCCACGCCCACCAAGCCGATGGCGAACCAGAACGAGTGCTTGCGCTCGATGCGATCGACGAGCGGGATGGACAGTACCGCGATGACGACGAGCAGGATGTAGACGATTGCTTCGATGAACCAGTATCGCCATTCCGGCGTCCACCCGTCGGGTCCGAGAATGCCATTGAGCAAGAATGCGCTGGTCACGAGATACTCCCCGGTCAGGGCGATCACGGCACCGAGCCACAGCATGCTGGGCACAGCGATTCGGGCGACGCTGCCGAGGACGTGACGCACCCGCTCGGTCCGGGGAGTGGCGAGCTGGAAACGGGCGAAGTTGTAGCCGGCGACCCCGAGGAGCACATGCGCGCCCCCGAGCGCACCGAACAGTCGAATATGTGATCCCACGATCAGCACGATCGCGACGGCGCGGAGCAGCACGTTGGTCTCGACCGTCCGCCACCATCGCCGCCGGGAGGTGGGCACGAAATCCTTGATCTCGGTGGTGTGCCAGTTCTCGGGTAGATAGCCGAGCATCCGTTCGAGTCGCAAGGACATCTGCACGTAGGACAGCGAGTCTCCGCCCAAGCTCACGAACGAGCTGTCGTCGGTGACCTGGGTGGTGTGCAGCACCTCGGCATACAGAGCCCGCAGGGCGTTCGTGTCCGCGACGGTGTTCGCTGTCGCCGCCGGGACGGGCGCTGCATCGTGTACCAGCTCGGCCACCGCCCGCAGGTCGGGTTTACCCGTGCCGGTCCGCGGAAGCTCGTCGACGAGACACACCCGTACGGCCGAGAGGGGAAGACCGCAGGCCTTCACGGTCGCGGACCGGACCGCATCGATATCACCCCGGCCTTCGACCGCGACGATCATCTCGTCCGTATCGCCGACACAGCAGGCCGTCAGTCCTTGCTGGGCGAGGGTGGATTCGACCTGCTGCAGGTCGATTCGCAGCCCGAAGATCTTGACGAATCGGCTGCGCCGGCCCACCACTTCGTACAACCCGCCATCGAGCTGTCGCGCAAGGTCACCGGTTCGCAGTTCACCGTCGAGGACGTCCCCGAGACCCAGATCCTCGGGCGTGTGCGCGTAGCCGAGCATCACGTTCGGCCCCGTGTAGATCAGTTCCCCGGTGCCGTCCGGAGCGTCCGGGACCGACTCGAGCCGGAAGGACCCGCCGGGAACAGCTCGTCCGATCGACTGGGGATGGTCGGTGGCGAGTTCCGGAGGCAGGTACGCCATCCGTGCGGTTGCCTCCGTCTGTCCGTACATGACGAAGAAGTCCCAGCCTCGCGTGCGACCCGATTGCGCATAGGCGCGGACACGATCCGGTGACAGTCGACCACCGGCCTGGGTGATGTACCGCAGGTCGGGCAGGTCCAGTTCGTCGAATCCGATCCGGTCGAGCAGCTCGAAGGTATAGGGCACGCCGGCGAAGCTGGTACCCCCGTGTGACCGGAACAGCTCCCAGAACGCCGGGTCGGTCACCGAGCGGGTCGTGAGCACCACTGCAGCGCCGCGCAGCAGATGACTGTGGATTACCGACAACCCGTAGCAGTAGTGCATCGGCAGTGTCGTCACCGCCCGGTCGGTTCCGCGGATGCCGAGGTACTCCGCGATCGACTCGGCATTGGACTGCACGTTGCGATGCGACAAGCGGACGAGTTTCGGGGAACCGGTCGAACCGGAGGTGCTCAACAGCAGCGCCAGGTCGGGGTGCAGCACATGCGCAGAACCGTCACCCCGTTCCTCGATCGTCACGGTCCCGTCGATGCTGCGGACCACCACGTCGGGTCGATACGCGTCGATCAGACCTTCGAGAGCGATGGGGTTGTCGCCCGGCGCCAGCAACACCGGATGTCCGGCGAGCAGAGCCGCGAGGTAGACGGTGATCACGTCGATCTCGTTGGCGCCCGCGAGCAGCACCAGACGGCGGGTCTTGCCGAGCCGGGATGTCGCGTGCTGGACATGTACGGCCAGTTCGCTGTAGGTGACCGTCCGCTCCGGAGTGATCAAAGCAGGGGTGTCGCCGAAGTCTCGCAGCCGGCGTACGAAGCGCACGCCGGGACGCTCGTCGAATATGGGGGAGCTGAACACTGAGGAAGTCTAAGGTATGGCGAACCTAACGGCCGAAACAGTGAGAGAAGTCCTCTGTGGTGAACGTTTCTCCTTGTCACAGTCAGGGACGCCGTTGCCATGGGCGCGGCAGTCTCCGAGATGAGAGGTGGCGCGAGCCGGGACAATCCACCAGCGTTTACCTCACTGGTCGGACGTCTGGTGTCCCTGCCGCCCCGTTCGATGCCGTGCGGCGCGACAAACTCGGTCAGGGGGTGTACGGCGGCATGAAGGATCCTCTGCCGATGATGACGATGTTCGACAAGAAGCTTCAGCTACGTATGGGTCAGTGCATGTGAGGCGGTGGACCGACCCGAACTCGGTGCCGACATCGTCATCTGCGACCGCTGCGAGGACAGCGACGCGGTTACATACCCCTTGAGCACCAAGGACGATCTCGAGGAGACCGCGTATCTGGTCGAAGCGACCGGCCGGCGGTGCATCGCGGTTCAGGCCGACACCGCAGACCGGTCGGCCGTCGAGGCGCTGGTCCGGCGAGCCGACGAGGAACTCGGAAGGATCGACATCGCCGTGGCCAACGCCGGGGTCTCGGCGGCTGCGCCCGTCCAGGACCTTTCCCGACAGTCAGTGGTCCGAGGTCATCGGCACGAATCTGACGGGTGTGTTCCACACCGTGGCCGCCGTTGCCCCGGAATGATCGAGCGAGGCTACGGGCGGATCGCGTCGACATACGTACGGAAGGTGCGGACCGCGTCCGGAGCGGTCGCGGTCCAGGTCGCCTGCAAACACCACGGCCGGGTCGAGATCGTCGAACACGTCGGGTCGGCGCACACCGATGCCGAACTCGGTGTGCTGCTCGCCTGAGCCCGCCGCATCGTCGACGGCGAGCAGGGCATACTCGACCTCGAGGTCTCCACTCGAATCGCCCGGGTCGACGAGGTCGGGAAATGGTCATCGGAGCGCGTAGAAGCGCGTACCTATGACCATTTCGTGCTCCGCAGCACTCGGTTGAGGGCGTTGCTCACCCGAGGAAGCGGACGTGTGACGTGTAATGGCGGTATCCGGGTGTGCCAGTTCGTGGTGCGCTGGAACTCTTCACCGATTCCGAACAGCAGCGATTCGTGATGTGCCGCGGCCGTGAGTTGAGCACCGATCGGCATACCCGAGTGAGGGTGGAATCCGACCGGGAGCGCGAGCGTGGGTCCCTCGTGGAGGGACCAGGGGTAACTGAACTGGCCAAGTCGGCGTGAGCGTGCAATGACATCATCGCCACCGGCGATGGGCGGCACGTCGACCGGCATGGTGGGGGTCAGTACGGCGTCGACGTTCGTGAACAGCGCACTGAGTCCGCGACGGAACTCCGCTTTGCCGGCTATCGCTGCTTTTCTCTCGAAGTCCGAGATGGACAAACCCAGGGACACACGTGCGAGGGTGTCGGGATGGAAGAGTTCGGGCGAGGATCGCACTCGGTCGCGTTGTAGCGCAGCAAGATCCGAGTACAGCAGTGTGTACACGATGTCCTGTGCGTGAGCAGCACCGGGGATGTTGACCGGTACCATCTCATACCCCAGTTTTTCGAGTTGTCGTGCCGCCGCTTCGACTGCGTCGCTGATGGCAGCGTCGACGTCGTCGGTGATGAACACCGACGGCAGCCCTATCCGCCGAGCGGGACGAGGCGACGAGGCCGGGGCGGCACGCAGTACGTCGAAGAGGCGGGCAACCTCGGTCACCGACCGTGCCATCGGACCGACGGTGTCGAAGGCGTCGCTGACCGGGAAGACCCCGGTATTGCTGATCGAACCCCAGGTCGGTCGCAGTCCTGTGATGCCGCATGCTGATGCAGGTAAGCGGACGGATCCTCCGGTGTCGGTACCGAGGGCTGCGTCCACCAGACCTGCAGCGACGGCGACGCCAGAGCCTCCGCTCGAACCGCCGGGAACTCGCGTGGGGTCCCAGGGGTTGCGGACGGGACCCGCGGCGGAGTTCTGGGAGGTGACTCCGACCGCGAACTCGGCCATGTTCAGTTTGGCGGTGATCTGCGCGCCCGCAGTGAGCAATCTGCGGACGACCTCCGCGTGTGCGGATGCGATGCGGTCGGAGAAGAACCGGGATGCGCAGGTGGTGGGGACGCCGGCGACGTCGATGTTGTCCTTGACGCCGATTCTCATACCCGCCAATGGACCATCAGTGGCGGCACCGCTCGCGGAGTCGATCCAAGTGACGATGCTGCCCAACGTCTCGTCGAGAACGCGAGCGGTCGGGCCGCCGCCTATAGCAGCGGCGGTCCGACCTGTGGTGCCGCTCAGGATGCGCTCCCTACCCGCAACGCGGCAGTGGCTTCCTCGTCCACGGTCCACGAGTCGGTGTCGACGACGACCCCGTAGTCGCGTCGAGCGTCCTCCGCGGTGAGGTATTCGTCCCAGACGTCGCTGAGAACCTGGAAAGGATCGCGGAGGAACGGATTGCCGAATCCGCCGCCGGAGGGCAGCTTGATCTCCAGTGTTTCGCCCGCCCGGATGGTTTCCTGGGTGACCTTGGAGAAGAGCACCTCCTCGCGGTCCGTTCCGGCGTTGCGGGTGAACGCACCTGCGACGCCGTCGTGGCCACCGAGCGCTCCGGCGGGCGGGTCGGAGCGGTTGTCGGCTTCGGATCCGAGGAAAGTGTCGGTCTCCATGAGCCACTTGCGGACACTGCCGATGCCGCCTCGCCACTGTCCCGGCGCGGGAGCTTCGTCGCGGAGTTCGTACCGGAGGGCACGCATGGCGTGGTTGAGTTCGAGTTCTTCGATGGGGTTGTTGCGGGTGTTGGCCATGAGCGAGTCGACGGCGTCCATACCGTCCTTGCCGTTGCGTCCACCGTACGAGCCTTCGTTGATTTCGATGTAGACCCAATATGATTCGCCGTCTTCGGCGACGCCGGAGTAGGCAATGGCGCACAGTGCTGCCGATGATCCCGCGATCGCGTGGTCGGGGAGTACGGGTGCCAGGGCGAGGTTGATGGAGTCGAAGATTCGGTTCACCTGGGAGAATCGGGCGAAGCACGATGCCGGGAAATCCGGGTTGAAGATCGTTCCCTCGGGCGCGTATGCCCTCACCGGGCGGAAGCAACCGTCGTTTTGGGGGACGAATTCCTCGGTCAGGTCTTCGTCGAGCAGGATGGTGCGGATCGCGGCGACTGCGACGGGTAGGACGGATCCTTCGAAGGGCACGTTGAAGGCGGTGGGGACCTGGTCGTTGGAGCCGGTGAGGTCGATGAGGATGTCTTCTCCCTCGACCTGCACGCGCACGGCGACCTTGAGGGGGACACCGCGGTTCTTGCCGTCGTCGTCCAGATAGCCGATGGGTGCTTCGTAGCTGCCGTCCGGGATCTCGCGGATTCGGCTGCGAAGCATGTTCTCCGAGTAGTCCATCCAGCGTTCGCTGGCGCTCATGACGGTGTCGAGGCCGTACTTCTCGAGCAGTTCGATGAATCGCTTCTCACCGATGCGTGCGCAGGCGATGAGTGCTTCGAGATCGCCTCGGTTCTGTTCGGGTGTGCGAACGTTGTCGAGGATGTGCTGGATGAGGTAGTCGTTGCGGACCCCGGCGTCATAGATCTTCATCGAATCCATGAGTTTGCCCTCGGCCCAGACGTCGACGACGTCCATGCACAGGCCGGGGAAGTTGCCGCCGACGTCGGAGACGTGTCCGGTGCATCCGGCGAATCCGATGTGCTCGCCCTCCCAGAAGATCGGGATGATTACCCCGTAGTCGGGGGAGTGGGCTGCGCCGTGGTACGGGTGGTTGTGCAGGACGACATCGCCCGGTCGGTACGTGCCGGCGAGTCTACGGTTGACGCCCCGGATGTATGCGGGGATCGAACCGCAGTGCATCGGTGTGGAATCCGATTCGCACAGTTCGCGGCCGTTGATGTCGAAGATACCGGCGCCGAGGTCTTCGGATTCACGGATCAGGCTCGAGTAGGCCATGCGGTAGAGGACCTGCGCCATTTCCTTGGCCATCGACTGCAGTGCACCGCCGATGACGCGCAGGGTGATCGGGTCGACCTCGACGTCGTTCCACGTACGGTGGGATTCGCCCGCGAGCGATACGCCGGTTTTGGGCATCAGGGTCTTGCTCATGCGGGCTTCCTCTCGATGATGATGTGACCGACCGCGTCGACGGTGGCGTGCTGGTTCATGCCGATGATGGTCGTGGAGTCGAACTGCTCGACGATGGCGGGACCTTCGATGGTGTTGCCGGCCAAAAGAAGCGAGCGGTCGTAGACAGGGGTGTCGATCCACTGGGGCGCGGCTGTTTCGTCGCGCCAGAACAACGCGCGGGTCATGGTCTTGATCGCCGCGGAGCAGTCTGCGGTGCCCTTGTCGATCTCGGTGATGCGGACGTGCGGTACGGCGCCGACACCCGTGACGCGGATGTTGATCAGCTGCACCGGCTTGTCGTCGAAACGCTGGGAGTAGGTCCGTCCGTGTGCCTCGTGGAAGGCCTCGGCGACGGTCTTGACCCAGACGTCGTCGATCTCGCCGTCGGGTGCCGGGACCCGCAGTTCGTAGCCCTGTCCGACATAGCGGCAATCCACGCTTCGTTCGAGCGAGATGTTCTCGGTGGGAACGCCGTCGGCTTCGAGCTGTGCGATGGCCTCACGGGCGAGTCGGTCCATCTGTATCTGCAGCAGGTTCAGATCTGCGTCCGCGGAGGACGTCCACACGGTGGTGGGGATTTCGTACCGGATGTCGGTGGTCAGCAGGCCGACTGCGGAGGTGATGCCGGGGTGTCCGGGCACGATGACACGCGGAATGCCGAGTTGGTCTGCGATCTGCCATGCGAAGAGGGGGCCGGCGCCACCCTCGGCGATGAGCGAGAAGTCGCGCGGATCGTAGCCTTTGCGGACCGAGTGGAGGCTGATCGCTTCGGTCATCGAGTGGGCGAGGATCTTGAAGATTCCCATCGCGGCTTCGTCCACGCCGGTTCCGAGCTTGTCGGCGATGTGGGTCTGGATCGCGGTGCGGGCCAGTTCGGGTTCGACTTTCATGGTTCCGGACAGGAAGCTGTCCTCGCGCAGCCAACCCATCATCACCATGGCATCGGTCGAGGTCGGTTCGGTGCCGCCGCGGGCGTAGCAGGCGGGTCCGGGGAATGCGCCGGCGCTTCGGGGTCCGACCCGGAACATGCCGCCTTCGTCGACCATGGCGATGGAGCCGCCGCCGGCGCCGATCGTGTCGACCTCGGCCATCGGCACCATGGCGTGGTAGTCGCCGATGCGGGTGTCGAGGAGATGCTTCATTCGGAGGGTGCCGTTCGGTGCCACGCCGATGTCGGCGGAGGTTCCGCCCACGTCGAGTGTGATGACGCTCGGGAATCCGGAGGCCTTACCGATGGCGCATCCGCCCAGAAGTCCGGCGACCACGCCGCTGGTCAGCAGCGAGACCGGTTGTTCGCTGGCGCTGCGCGAGGTGACGAGACCGCCGGCGGAGGTCATCAGGTGCACGTCGTCGCCGACCTGCGCTGCGGCGGCCTTCTGTGCCAGGTTGGCGATGTAGCTCGAGGTCTTCGGTCCGATGAAGGCGTTGAGTGCCGCGGTGGAGAAGCGTTCGTACTCGCGGTACTGAGGGGCGACCTCGCTGGAGAGCGAGATGAACACCTCGGGGTACTCCTCGAGAATGATGTCCTTGACGCGCTTTTCGTGTGTGGGGTTGCGGTAGGAGTGCAGGAAGGCGACGGCGATGGCGTCGACTCCGCGTTCGCGGAGCAGGCGAACTTCTCGGCGCACTGCATCTTCGTCCAGCGGTACGAGGACGTTGCCTGCGGCATCGATCCGCTCGGGCACGACCCGGCGGTTGCGGCGCGGGACCAATTGCCACTTCTGCCAGGGCAGGTCCTGGTAGTTCGAGTAGTTGAGGGGGCGCTTCTTGCGGGCGATGTGCAGCAGGTCGCGGAAGCCTTCGGTCGTGATCATGCCGACGTTGCACCCGTTGTGTTCGAGCACGATGTTGGTGGCGACGGTGGTGCCGTGGAAGAACATGTCGATGTCGGATGGGTCGATGCCGGCGCGTTCGGCGAGGACCTCGATGCCGTCCATGGTTCCGATGGACGGGTCGTGGTTCGTCGACGGAGTCTTGTGGACCACTACGGTGCCGTCGTCGTCCCACAGCACGAGGTCGGTGAACGTGCCGCCGACGTCGACTCCGATTCTCTTCATCAATACTTCCAATCTTTCGGTGCCCACGAGGAGCGGAGGGGACGACCGAGTCGTGCGGCGGTCCGAAGTCTGGGGTGGGGGGTCACCGGGATGGGTGATGTAGGTCATCGTGCTTGAGGGCGCCCGAGAAATCAATACCTCAGATGTTTTCGGCACAAATCTGCGCCAAACCGCGACTTGCTGGCGCCTGATCGTTGGAAAACTGGCCTAAAGAGCGGATGATTAGTGGGTATGGGACGGGTGCGCGGTGCCCTACCCCGGCCGCAATGTCGGGTTAGGCTCGGGCCGTTCACCGCCGCTTTCGAGAGAGAAGAGTCGACGCTCGTGACCGAATCGACGACCGGGGATGCGCCCGTCAAGAACGGACCTGCCTATGCGGTCCTCGCGGAGCATCTGCGCAACCGAATCTTGTCCGGTGAGTTGCAACCCGGTGCCCGATTGCCCGGAGAAGCCGAGTTGACCGCTGAATTCGGTGTCGGCCGCAGCACGATCCGTGAGGCCCTGCGTTCGCTGGCGAGCCAGAACTTGATCACTACGACCCGCGGTGTCACCGGGGGTAGTTTCGTCGCCGCGCCGAGTGTCGGGCACATCAGTGCGCATCTCGAGACGGGTGTGGCATTGATGGCGGCGGCGGAAACGGTCACCGTCGCACAGTTGATGGAAGTGCGTAACCTCATGGAGGTGCCGGCGGCCGGCATGGCCGCGTTCCGCCGGACCGATGAGCACCTGGAGCAACTCGAAGCCTCGATCTTCGACCCGCACAGTCTGCAGGGGCCCGAGACGTTCGCGAAGAATCAGGAGTTCCACCTGGTTCTTCTTCGGGCGACCGACAATCCGTTGCTCGAGCTGATCACCGCGCCGGTGTTCCGGGTGCTGTCGAGCAGATTCGGTCGTGAGCATGCCCCGGAGGGGTTCTGGCAGTGCGTCGATCACGATCACCGCGCGATCCTCGATGTCGTCGCCGCCGGAGACTCCATGGCGGCGATGGATCTGATGCGTCGGCATCTGGACAACTTGGGCGACTCGTATCGCCGGATGGATCGGCGCGGGCCAGCCTCAGGCTAAAACATCTGCTTTTTACGCGGGTGCAGGCTGCGGATTCGACGATAATTGCCGCGCTCTGCCCTATTGACCCTCCAAATGTCTGATGTATTGTTCGGGGGAACGTACTCGCCGAACTGATGTGAGGAGACACGGTGGCAGTGCATCAGGCTGTTCTCGGCCGATTCTTCGAGGACTATGTTGTAGGGGACATCTACCAGCACCCCATCGGGCGCACGATCTCCGAAGCCGACAACACGTGGATCACGTTGCTGTCGATGAACACCAACCAGAACCACTTCAACGCTCATCTCGCAGCGCAGAACCCCATCACCGACGGCAAGGTCATCGTCAATTCCGGTCTGACTGTCGCTGTGGTACTGGGCATTTCGGTGCTCGACATGAGCCAGAACGCCATCTCGAACCTGGCGTTCACCGATATCAAGATGTCGCACCCGGTATACGTAGGGGACACCATCTACGCGGAGAGCATCTGCACAGGACTACGTCGGTCCGAATCCCGACCCTATGCGGGAATCGTATCCATGATCACCCGCGGATTGAATCAAGATGGCACCGAAGTCATTTCGTGGAAGCGATCGGTCATGGTCGCTACCCGCGAGAGCGGGATCGGCCAGAACTACTTCCCCGAAGCCAAGGGCGGACCGCTGCAAATGCCGGCACCCGCGGACCCGGAAGGTGCGCTGTCATGAAACCACTCGAAGACGTCCGCATCATCTCGCTCGAGCAGTACGGGGCAGGCCCGTTCGGCAGTGTCCACCTCGCCGACCTCGGTGCCGACGTGATCAAGATCGAAGACCCGAACGTCGGGGGCGACGTCGGACGTTATGTCCCGCCCTACAACGGCGGCGAGGACTCACTGTTCTTCGAAACCTTCAACCGCAACAAGCGCAGTCTTTCGCTCGACCTGTCGTCACCGGCCGGACGCGCAGTGTTCGAAGACCTCGTCCGCACCAGCGACGCCGTCTACTCCAACCTCCGCGGTGATGTACCCGCGAAAATCGGCATCACCTACGACGACCTCAAACACCTCAATCCGGCCATCGTCTGCTGCAGCCTCACCGGCTTCGGCATGACCGGCCCGCGCGCCAAAGAACCCGGATACGACTACATCCTGCAAGGACTCGCGGGATGGATGAGCGTCACCGGCGACCCCGACGGACCTCCCACCAAATCCGGGCTCTCGCTCGTGGACTACTCGGGCGGCTTCGTCGCCGCGATCAGTCTGCTGTCCGGGCTCCACGCTGCCAAACGAGACGGCATCGGCGGAGACTGCGACGTCTCGCTCTACGACACCGCGATGTCGCTGCTCACCTACCCGGCCACCTGGCATCTGAACGCCGGCTTCGAACCGGTGCGCACCAAGAACTCGGCACACCCCTCCCTCGTACCGTTCCAGGCATTCGAGGCCGGCGACGGCTGGCTCGTCGTCGGCTGCGCCAAGGAGAAATTCTGGGAGCGCCTCGTCGTCGCGATCGACAGGCCCGATCTGGGCGCCGATCCACGCTTCGCGAACTTCGCACTGCGCGGTGAGCACCAAGACGAACTCCTCCCCATTCTCGAGCAGACCTTCGCTACCCAGTCGGTGGACTACTGGCTCTCGCGCCTGCAGCCGGCCGGTGTGCCGTCGGGCCCGATCAACGACGTCGCCCAGGCTCTCACCGAACCGCACACCCTTGCACGAGGCCTCCTCGTCGAAACCGAACACCCCACTTTCGGCACGGTGCGCCAAGTCGCCTCCCCGGTCCGGTTCGGTTCCGAGCCGACGCAGTACCGGCGTGCTCCGCTGCGCAACGAACATTTCGACGAGATCGTCCGCGACCTCGGCTACAGCACCGAGCGCGTTGCAGAGCTGACCGGTCAAGGTGCCTTCGGCAAGCAGGCGAGCGGGGCTCGGGCGTGACGTCGTCGGTCCTCGCGCGATGGGCTCACGGCCTGACCATTGCGGACCTGTCCGACGATGTCCGGCACGCTGTCGTCCGGCATCTTCTCGATGGGGTCGGTAATGCCGTCGCCGCGCAACGCCTCGGATACGGACGCGCCGCGTGGACGGTTGCCGATGCGCTCGGCGGTCCGGCCGAAGCCAGGCCGCTGACCGGGACGCAGGCGATCTCCGCTCCGGCTGCAGGTATGGCGACCGCGGTGCTGGTGCACGCATTGGACTTCGACGACACCCATGCCGGTGCCCTCGTTCATGCCACAGCGGTGTCGCTGCCTGCAGCATTCGCTGTCGGACAACACGTTCGAGCCACCGGAGCAGAAGTTCTCACCGCCGCTGCGATCGGACTGGAGACGGCGTGCCGGCTCGGGGCCGTCAGCCCCCATGGTTTCCACGGACGCGGCCTGCACGCGACGGCCGTGGTCGGCCCGTTCGCGGCTGCGCTTGTCGCAGGCAAGTTGACCGGGCTGCCGGTGCCGGTGTTGGTGCACGCTCTCGGTGTCGCGGGCTCGTCGAGTGGAGGGCTGCTCGAGTTCCTCGATACCGACGCCGACACCAAGGCGCTCCATCCCGGCTCGGCCACACTGGGCGGGATCCTCGCAGCCCGGCTGGCTGCCGCAGGCGCCAGCGGGCCGGCCTCGGTGCTCGAAGGGCGTCGAGGTGTGTACGCGTCGATGTCGGAGCGACCCGCAGACCTCACGGTGCTGACGGACGGATTGGGCACCGACTGGGAAACGACCCGCATCGGCATCAAGCCCTACCCGAGTTGCCAACTCATGCACGTCACCCTCGACGCGGTCGCAGCGGCTCTGACCGATACGGCTGTGGATCCCGCGCAGGTGACCGACATCGAGGTGCACGTTCATCCGGATTCCGTGCCGATCGTGTGTGGTCCGAACGCCGGTGTGGCCGCACCACGCAGCACCTACGACGGCAAGTTCGACCTGCCGTGGAGCGTCGCTGCGCTCGTGCACGACGGACGTATCGACGTCGCGACCTACACCGATGCGTCGATCGCCCGGGACTCGGTGCTCGCGACCGCTCGCACAGTCCGTGTCGTCGAAGCCCCGACCGAGGGGCCGGCAGCGTCGGCACCGGGACATGCGACCATCACTCTCGACGACGGGCGTGTACTCGAGGGACGCGTCGAAGGTAGCCGTGGCACCGCCGCGTTCCCTCTCGACGATCAGCAGTTGCTCGCCAAGTTCACCGCCAACTGCGGCGATCATCCCCGTGCCCCGGAGCTCGCCGACCGGATCTTCGCGCTTGGCGACGAGCCGGATCTGACCGCCGTCCTCGATCTCGCGTCCCTCATCGCGCCTGCACCCCTGCACTGACTACCTCTGCACCGAACATCCCAGGAGCCATCATGGATTTCACCTTCGACGAGCAGCAGCTGGCGTTCCGAAAGGCGTTGCGTCACTTCGTGGACAAAGAGATCGTGCCCGTCGCCAACGAGTGGGAGAAGTCGGGACGGTATCCCACCGAGATCGTCGAACACATGAAGGCCATGGGACTGTTCGGCATCACCACCCCTGAGGAGTACGGCGGCATCGACCTCGACAAGGTGTCGTTCACACTCGTGTACGAGGAACTGGCCCGCGGCTGGATGGGCATCGCCGGAATTCTCGGTAGCCACAACCTGTCCTGCTGGATGATCAACCGCCACGGCACCGAGGAACAGAAACAGACCCTGCTGCCGAAGCTGGCCACGGGGGAGTGGCGGACCGGAATCGGACTCACCGAGCCCGGCGCGGGCACGGACCTGCAAGGAATCCGGACGACCGCGCGCCGCGACGGTGACCACTATGTCGTCAACGGCGCCAAGACGTGGATCACCAATGCCCGGCACGCCAATGTCCTCCCGGTCCTGGTTAAGACCGACCCGTCCGCGGAGCCGGCACACAAGGGCATGAGCATCCTGCTGATCGACACCACACTTCCCGGGTTCGAGGTGCAACGTGATCTCGGCAAACTGGGATACAAGGGCACCGAGTCCTGCGAAATCCTCCTCGACAACATTCGGGTGCCCGTCGACGCATTACTCGGCGGAACCGAAGGGCGTGGTCTGCAACAGGCCTTGTCCGGTCTGGAGATCGGCAGGCTCAACATCGCAGGCCGTAGTGTCGGTATCGCCCAAGCGGCCTACGATGCAGCACTGTCCTACGCGCGCGAGCGCACCGCGTTCGGGCAGCCGATCGCGGACTTCCAGGCGATCCAGCTCAAGCTGGCGGACATCGCCACCCATCTGCAGGCCGCCAGGTTGATGACGTATTGGGCTGCTTCGCAGGCGGATTCGGGCAAGCGGGTGGACATGGAGGCCGGCATGGCGAAGTACTTCGCCTCCGAGACGGCCATCACCGCGAGCCTCGAAGCAATGCGTATCCACGGTGGCTACGGATACTCGACGGAATTCGTCGTCGAGCGGTTGTACCGCGACGCGCCTCTCATGTCGATCGGTGAAGGCACCAACGACATCATGCGGACCGTCATCGCCAAGGCGCTGGTATCCGGTTCCGGGGTCATCGGGTGAGCGTGGCGCTGACCTACCTGTACGTCCCGGGGGACCGCCCGGAGCGTTTCGCCAAAGCACTCGCCTCGGGTGCCGACGCAATTGTGTTGGACCTCGAGGACGCGGTCGCCGCTGATCGAAAGGTGCTCGCGCGCGAGACGGTAGCTCGGTGGATCGCTGCACTCGCACCCGGTTCCGTGGAGGTGTGGGTGCGCGTGAACCCGGGTGCCCTGCAAGAAGCAGACCTGCGTGCTGTCACCCACCCGCGGCTGACGGGAGTGTGGCTGCCGAAGGTTGGATCCGCACGCGACGTCGAACAGGTCGATAGCCTCCTGACCGATCTCTGTCCCGATGCTGCGGTATCCGCGCTGATCGAGACCGCTGCCGGCGTTTTCGACGCCCTGGCTATCGCGCGTGCGCCCCGAGTGCGGTTTCTGCAACTCGGGGAAGTTGATCTGGCCGCGGATCTCGGCGTCGAAGTCGATGACGATGGCACAGCGCTGCTGTTCGCACGTAGCCAAGTCGTCGCGGCGAGTGTGGCGGTGGGCATCGACCCGCCCCCGGCCGCGGTGTCGCGCAACTTCCGCGACGGCGACGCTTTGGAGGCGGACACCCGAGCTCTGGCGCGGCTCGGGTTCGTCGGTCGGGCGTGTATTCACCCTGCGCAGCTCGAACCTGTCCGTCGGGTGTTCACACCTTCTCAGGACGAGGTGCGTGCGGCACGTGCCGTGCTGGCCGGACTGGAGGCGGCGGAGTCCGGTGTTGCCGTGGATGCGGCCGGCTTCTTGATCGATGAAGCGGTCGCTCGGCAAGCGCGACGGGTGCTCGCGTGTGTAGAGCAGTGTGACCAGGGAGACTCTGGAGCGGGTGGCGCGTAGCCGCTGGGAAAGAAGTTCGGTCATCGGGATCATCCCGGGTCGAAGTGATGTTGACCCCTCGACCGTGCGGGGGTGTCCGCCGCGGGCGCGGCACCGTCGAACTGTCGAACACCCGTGGCGGACGGAACCTGGGCCGAGGCGGCCCACCGCAGCCCAGATGTTGCGGTGGGCCCATCTGGGGGCGTTCCCCGAACCTTCCCGAAGCAGATTTGGTGGCAGATCTGGTCCAACGCCTGCGAGATCGGCTGGATCAGGCGATCCGTTGCAGACCCTTCGTCGTTGCGGACGTGGAGATCTAGTTCTACACCTGCAAGGGGTGTCCTGCCGGATCCCGGCTTCGCATGGTTCCGGTAGTCGGTACGCGCGGCACTGAGTACCGGCTCCGGCGCTAGGTGATCTCCTTCCGATCCCGCGCATTTGTCGACCACGGCTCCGGTTCCGCCGCATAATTCAGCCCTTACCAGCCATTTCTCTCTTCCGGCCCGTTCTCTGGTCCGTTCCCGATGTGTCCACAAGTTGGACACCCACATCGGTCGACGCCTTGTGAGTCTTGATGCACCAACCCCACGGAAGTGGTGTGTATCACCGTAAGGAGCGCACGATGAAGACACAGGCAGCGATCTTGTGGGAGCGGAGCGGACCGTGGAGCGTCGAGGAGATCGACCTCGATCCTCCCAAGCGCGGCGAGGTTCTCGTCGAGATGGCCGGAAGCGGCCTGTGCCACTCGGACGAGCACGTTCTCACCGGTGACCTGCCGTGGCCGTTGCCGATGATCGGAGGTCACGAAGGGGCCGGCACCGTGGTCGAGGTTGGCCCGGGTGTCGACGGCCTGTCCCCGGGTGACCGGGTGATCTTCGGCTTCATCCCTGCCTGCGGACGGTGTGCGGCGTGCTCGGCCGGCATGCAGAACCTGTGCGAACTCGGTCAGTACCTCGGCGACGGAACTCAGATCTCCGATCACACCGCCCGCCATCACGCCCGCGGACAGGACCTGGGCCTGATGTGCCTCCTCGGAACTTTCGCCCAGCACACGGTGGTCAGCGAGGCGAACTGCATCAAGATCGACGACGACATCCCACTGGACAAGGCGTGCCTGCTCGGCTGCGGCGTCGTCACCGGATGGGGTTCGGCGGTGTTCGCCGGAGGGGTACGCCCCGGGGACACCGCCGTCGTCGTCGGGGTCGGCGGTATCGGCATCAACGCCGTCCAAGGTGCTTCCCTGTCCGGATCGCAGTACGTCGTCGCTGTCGACCCTGTCGAGTTCAAGCGCACCAAAGCACTCGAACTCGGCGCCACCCACGCCGTGGCCACCAGCGAGGAAGCCCTTGCGTTGGTCACCGAGCTGACTTGGGGGCGCGGCGCCAACGTCGTGGTCAACACCACCGGGGTCGGTGACGGCGACCAGATCGCGAAGAGCCTGGCGATGACCGCCAAACGTGGCACCGTCGTCGTCACCAATCTGCACCGCGCGACCGAGACCACCGTGTCCATGAGCGCGCTCGATCTGGTGCTCATGGAAAAGAAGGTCGTCGGTTCGCTGTTCGGCACCGCCAACCCCCGTCTGCACATTCCCACACTGCTCCGGCTCTACCGCAGCGGACATCTCAAGCTCGACGAACTCGTCACCCGCACATACAAACTCGACGAGGTCAACACCGGCTATCAGGACATGCGCGACGGCCGCAATCTGCGCGGCGTCCTCACCTTCTGACCGTGCGCCACCGAACCAGGAAGCAGACATGAATCTGTACTACGACTCGTTGTTCATCGGCGGCGAATGGGTACCCCCGACATCGACCGGCCGCATCGTGGTCGTCTCGGCCAGCACCGAGGAGGCCATCGGGTCGGTCCCCGAAGCCCGCGAGGCCGATGTCGACGCCGCGGTGGCCGCCGCACGCCACGCCTTCGACGATCCGTCCGGCTGGGCGCACTGGACGCCGGAAGACCGCGCCGTCGTGATGGAACGTCTCGCCGACATCCTCGAACGCCGTTCCGCGGAAATGGTCGAACGGGTCAGCGCACAGAACGGCATGCCGGTGGCCGTGGCCCGGCAACTCGAAGGTGCCTTCCCGGTGGTGCTGTTGCGTTACTACGCGGGGCTGGCCCGCGATGTGGCCTTCGAAGAGACCCGGGCAGGGCTGTTCGGCGGTGCCACCCTGGTCCGCCATGAACCCCTCGGCGTCGTCGGCGCGATCGTGCCGTGGAACTTCCCGCAGACCCTGGCTGCCTTCAAGTACGCCCCCGCGATGGCCGCCGGCTGCACCCTGGTGCTCAAGCCCTCCCCGGAAACGGTGCTCGACAGCTACCTGTTCGCCGAGGCCGTTGTCGAGGCCGGTTTGCCCGCCGGAGTGGTCAACATCGTCCCCGGCGGCCGGGAGGTCGGTGCTCATCTCGTGGCCCATCCTGGGGTCGACAAGATCAGTTTTACCGGCTCCACCACCGCCGGCCGGTCGATCGGTGAGGTCTGCGGCCGGCTGTTGCGTCCGGTGACCCTCGAACTGGGGGGCAAGTCCGCCGCCATCGTCCTCGACGATGCCGATCTGGACCTGCAACAGCTCGCCCAGAAACTGTTCACCTCCACCCTGCTCAACAACGGCCAGACCTGTTTCCTCGGCACCCGGGTCCTCGCCCCCCGTGCGCGCTATCGCGAAATCGTCGATCTGTTCACCGATTTCGCCGGGGCATTGACCGTCGGTGACGCCCTCGAGGAGGCGACCCAGATCGGTCCCATGGCCACCGCCGCACAGCGCGACCGCGTCGAGCGGTACATCGCCAAGGGCCTCGGCGACGGTGCTCGCATCACCACCGGCGGAAACCGGCCCGCACACCGCGACCGAGGCTGGTTCGTCGAACCGACGATCTTCGCCGATGTCGACAACAACCACACCATCGCCCAGGAGGAGATCTTCGGGCCGGTGCTGTCGGTGATTCCCTATGCCGACGACGACGAGGCCGTGCGCCTGGCCAACGACTCCGACTACGGTCTCGGCGGCACGGTGTGGACCACCGACCACGATCGAGGCGTGGCGCTGGCCAAACGCGTGCACACCGGCACCATCGGGATCAACACCTACCTGCCCGACCCGACCGCGCCGTTCGGCGGTGTCAAAGCCAGCGGCATCGGCCGTGAACTCGGCCCTGAAGCCTTGGCCAACTACCAGCAGTTCAAGTCCGTCTACTTGAGCTGACCCATCCCTCGCGGACGCTATCCCCCTTGATCCGCGAGGCGAACTCCCCGCGGGGCCGCCGCTCTCCTCGCCGGTCCCGCGGGGAGTCACCATCGGACCTAGACTCGGAGAGGGCGATCGATATGAAGGGACGTCGAGATCATGGATGAACTCGACACATCGCTACGCCCCCTGATCGCCCAGTCCTGGCAACGAGTAGCCATGAGCGGGCTGTATCCGCAGGCATCGATGGACAACGCCGAGATCGACGACGTCGACCGCCGCAGCCGCCTCATGGTCGCCGCCACCCCGGTCCTCGACCAGATGGCCGAAGAGCTCACCGGCACCGGCTTCGCCGTGATCCTCGCCGACCGCACCGCCCGCCTGGTCGATCTGCGCTTCGGGCAACGCCAACTCCAGCCGAAGCTCGAGAACATCGGCACCGTCGAAGGGCGACGTTTCCTGGAAGAAACGACCGGCACCAACTCGATCGCCACCGCTTTCGAGTTGCGTCGCGGATTGGCCGTGCGCGGCGAAGAGCACTACATCGAAGCCCTGAAGGACTTCAGTTGCTACGGCGAGCCGATCCTGAATCCGGTCACCCGCCGCATCGAGGGAGTCCTGGACATCACCTGCCTGACCGAGGACGACAGCCCCCTGCTGGCACCGTTCGTCATTCGTGCGGCTCGCCAAATCGGCGAAGGCCTGCTCGAGCAGGCGCGCCAGGCCGAACAACACATCTTCCGCGCTTTTCAGGACGCGACCATTCATGCTCGCACCCGTCCGGTCGTCGCGATCGGTGACGACATCCTGCTCGCCAACACCCCAGCGGTGCAGACATTCGAACCGGCCGACCACGTTCTGCTACGCACGCTGGCTGTGGAAACGCCCGCCGGCAAAGACGTGCACCGCGAAGTGCCCTTGGTATCCGGTCGTCTGCTGACGGCGACCGTCACCCGCATCCCCGGCAGCAGCGCAGCACTGTTCGTCTTCGGCGGCGATGCCGCACCACGGTCCATCCATCCCTCTCGCCCCGCTGCGCGATCCACCCCCCATGCCATCGTCATCACCGGAGAACCCGGCACCGGTCGCACCACCGCGGCACGCAGTCTCAGCGAAGAAGGAACCGTCTGGCTCGATGCGTCCCACGCCGCCGAAGCCGGCTCCCGCACCTGGCTCGAGACGCTCCGCCGTCATCTCGCCGAACCCGGATGGGTGGTGATCGAGTCGATCGAACTGTTGTCGGCGCCGCTGGCCCGCAGCACCGCGGCGGCCATACGCGCCGGACGAGCCAACATCGTGCTCACCAGTGCTCCCCCCGAGGAGCTCCCCGCCGAACACACAGCGCTCGTGGCCCACTGCAGTGAACGGATCGACCTGGCGCCGTTGCGGCAACGACGTACCGAGATTCCGGCCCTGGCATCTGCGATGCTCGACGAGCTCACACCGTCCTCGCAGGCCCGATTCACCTCCGCCGCGCTCGAGGCACTGACCGGGCAACAATGGCCCGGCAATCTACGCGAGTTGCGCACCGTAATCGCGGCCGTGGCGGCGAAGCGGAGCAGCGGCGATATCACCGTCACCGATCTTCCGGAGATGATGCGCACCCGCGTCGTGCGTCCCCTCACGCCCCTCGAACAGGCCGAACGTAATGCGGTCGCCAAGGCGCTTCATGACACAGGCGGCAACAAGAAGGCCGCTGCCCGCCAGCTCGGGATCAGCCGCACTACCTTGTACCGCGCAATCCGTATCTACGGACTCGATCCATCAGTTCACTGATTTACCTACTCACTGAGTCGCCACACATCCTGCGGCCGTGCGGTGCCGTATTCGGTGCTTGGCCCAGCATGTCCATCTACGTTCGAGCGCCTCGTCGGAGGGGCGAAGGACGAGCGAATCGGGGTCGACGGGCGTGGGAGCGAGGGCGCTGCGGAGGAGAAGTCATGGGGATCCTTCCTGATGGAGTGTCTGACGGACGCGGTGGATCGTGTGGCCGAACGGATCAACCGGGCAGGCCCGACGCATGGGTGCTCTTGTCAGAGATGGGCAATGCCGGCGAGTGTGCGGACGTAATCGACGGCGTGGGTGGCGTCGAAGGACCGGGCGATCTGGAGCTTTTCCGCTTCGAGGGAACCTTCCGCGTGAGTGGCGAGGACGGACTGATAGCCGCCGTAGTCACGCGCGGTCAGATCGGCGATGAAATGCAGAATCCGCAGACGTTGCTCGGCCGGTACCGCCGCGGCGTAGTACTTTTCGAGCACGGCGCGGATCTGCGGGTTGTCCCAGTCTTCACCGCCGGGGCCGGTGGCGAGCAGGCCGCCGGATAGGTCGGTGAGGATCGCGGTGGCGTTGTGGAAGCCGTGCGCGAAGTGGTACTTGGCCATGTTCACCGCGAGCGGGTCGGGTTGCTGCACGCCGTGCTCACCGGGACGAGATCGGATCGCCGCCAGTTCGGCGAGCCCGCGCACGGTTTCGCTCCAGGTGATCAGTTCGGTGAGTTTGCTCTTGACGTGCCCGGCCTTGCTGATGCCGTTGGCTTCGGCGATCAGTGTCGCTGCTCCGATGATGATGTCGAGCAGGGGAAGCTTGTAGTTGATGGCGGTGAAGCGGTGGTAGTCGACGAACGCCAACGCCAACGGCCCGGCCCGCTCCGGCCGGCGGTTGAGGAACACCCGGTCCTTGGGAACGCGCACGTTGTCGAACACGGTCAACGATTCGAGCAGCTTGTGCTGGGTCGAGAGGGGGAACTCGAAGCTGTTGCGCTGCCCGGCCGCATAGGGTGAGACATACAGTTCCAAGCCTGGGGTGTCGACGGGGACGGCGAAGGACACGGCGTAGTCGGCGTCGCCTGAGCCCATGGCGCGAGTGGGCAGCACGATCAGCTCGTCGGCGTTGGCCGAGAACGAGGTGTGGGTCTTGGCGCCGCGGACGGTGATGGACTCGTCGTCTTCGTCGACGATGTGCAGGTACAGGTCCGGATCGGCCTGCTCGCTCGGCCCCAGGGTGCGGTTGCCTTTGACGTCGGTCTGCGCGACCGCGAGGGCCAGGTCGTCGCGGCACACGCGTTGGTAGAAGGCGCGGGCGTTGTCGAGTCCTTCGCCTTCGGTGGCGCGCAGTAGCGCGAACAGTGCGTCGCTGCCGACCTCCTTGAGCACGATGGTGCCGCCACCGCGGCGGGAAACTTCTTCGATCAGGGTGCCGCGTCGCACGAGATCGTCTGCGGTGGCGGGGGCGACGTAGAAGGTACTGACCGCCTCGCCGTCCACCTCGGTGACCGCCAGGTCGGGACGGTCGGCGGCGATGTCGAAGCAGATCGCCGAGTGGTCGACCGCCAAGGCCAGTTCCGGGTGTGCCGTAACGTCGGGGACCTGGGTGCCGCGGTAGAAGACGCGTCGGTCGTCCGACAGGGCCTTCCGGTACACGTCAGATGAGCGAATTGCCATGAAATTCTCCTGAGTGCAACGGTTTACGCACAGTTGTGTGGGGTTCGAGCTCGGGGTGCGAAGCGGTAATGCAGCGGGGTTTGCCGGCGCTAGGTGCGGGTGATGGACAGCTCGCCGGAGAATTGCTCGCGCAGTCGGCGCTTGAGAATTTTGCCGCTGGGGTTCTTCGGAAGGCTGTCGACGATCACGACGTGTTTCGGGACCTTGTAGCCGGCCAGAGTTTTCCGGCAGTGCTCGACGATGGTGGCCTCATCGATTTCGGAGTCTGTGACGACTACGGCTGCGGCGACCGCTTCGATCCAGTGAGGATGGGGAACGGCGAAGACTGCTACTTCCTCCACGCCGTCGAGGGTGTAGATGACCTCTTCGACTTCTCGGGTGGCGACATTCTCACCGCCGGTCTTGATCATATCTTTCTTGCGGTCCACGACCCAGAGATAGCCTTCGTCGTCGAGGTAGCCGAGGTCACCGGAGTGGAACCATCCCCCGGAGAACGCTTCTGCAGTCTTGTCGGGTTGGCCGAGGTAGCCGACCGTGGCGTGCGGGCTACGGTGTACGATCTCCCCGATTTCTCCTGTGGGCAGGGGGCGGTCCTGGTCATCGACGATGCGGGTTTCTACGTTCAACGCCGGTCGCCCGGCGGATCCGGCTTTGCGGATCTGGTCTTCCGGGCCTAATGCGGTTGCCAAGGAGGCCATCTCGGTTTGGCCGTAGAAGTTCCACAGTCGGATTCCGCGTAGTCGACGCTTCATCTCGTGCAGGATCTCGACGGGGAGGGCGGAGGCGCCGTAGTAACCCTTGCGCAGTGACCGAAGGTCGGTGGTGTCGAAGTTCGGCGAATGTAACAGCGCGATCCATACGGTCGGAGGGCAGAACAGGTTGGTGATCTGTTCTGCTTGAATGGTGTGTAGCAATAACTCCGGGTCTGGTCTGTCGAGGATGACGCTGGTGGCCCCGAGGTAGATGTCGGTGCTGAGGAAGTTGTCCAACTGGGCGCAATGATAGAGCGGAAGGGCGTGAATTTCCTTGTCCTGAGTTTCCATTCCGCCGGTGACGATGCAGCTGATGTACTGCCACATCAACGAGCGGCTGGTGAGCAGTGCACCTTTCGGACGGGACTCCGTGCCCGAGGTGTACATGATCCGGATGACGTCATCGTCACTGACCGACACGTGCGGTGCTGCCTCGCCGCGGAAGTCCGTCCATTCCGATAGCGGTGTCCACCCTTCCGGCAGTGGGAAATCGGCCAGTTCGATACCTACTTTGATCCGGACACTTCCCGCGGACTCGGCGAGGGCCTGACCGGCAGCGGGAGTGAGGGAATCTTCGACCACGAAGGCGTCGGCTCGACAGTCGTTGAGAATGTAGGCGATCTCCGGTCCGGTGAGCATGAAGTTGACCGGGACGAAGACGATCCCGAGGCGCGCTGTCGCGAAGTTGAGGACCGGGAGCTGCCAGCAATTGTGCGACAGCACGGCCAGGCGATCGCCGCGGCGTAGGCCGGCATCGTGTAGCGCGGCTGCGACACGGTCGATCACCGCATCGAGCTGCGCGAACGTCAACCGAACCTCACGGTGCACGATCGCGAGTTTGTCCGGGAAGCGTGCTGCGGATCGGCGCGGAAGGTCGCCGATGGATTGTGTGCGTGCCTGCGACACGACGGGGGAGTAGGTGCTGTCGAACTGCATATGTGGCCCTCTTTGTTCAGGTGTGCGTCGGAGTCGGTTGTGGTCTCCGTCTCGCGGCGCGACTCGTGGGTGAACTGTGCCTGTGCAGGCGCGGGAGCCGAAACCGTCCAACTACGTGGTCACTACGGATCGGGACCATGCTTCGGTTTCGGGATGAAAGGTCCAGCTCACCCGCTCGTGTACCGAAAGAGTCACTGCGGCTGCGTATCTGTGTTAACGGGTGACACATCCTGACCCCTGTTATCCGCCTCGAAATGTGATGTGGAGCCACAATGTCCCCCTAAGTGGACTGGATCACACTGGGATGGGTTCATATGGTTTCGTCAGCGCGTACATCTGCGTACCCCGATTCACCCGCGCCCTCCGAGGGCGGAAACGGAGCAGCAATGAACGAAAATCTCGCTGAAGTCGGAACAGGAACCAATCTCTTCACCGCCGGGTCAGTCCGAGGCGTGGCCCGGTGGTTCAACGACACGTCGGACGTGCTGTCGATCGATGATGACGACCTCGAAGACACCATCGCGTTCGTCAACAAGGGCGGCATGACCTTCCTCTCGCCGATTCTGCCGGATCTGAGGGGCATCGTCTGTACCGCGGGCAGCCGCGAATCGCACCTGGCGATCTTGTGCCGCGAATCCGACGTGCCGTGTGTGCTGGCGGCAGACCTCGTGGAGTCCGTCTCCGACGGCGATGTCATCGTGCTTGATCTGTCCGATTCGGAGACGGCGCGTATCGCTCTGGCCGCCGAGGTGTCGGCATGACCGCGCAGTTGACCACTCCCGCGAATCTGGATCTCCTCTACACGGACCCCGCCTACGAGCCGACACTCGACGAGTGGAATTGGCTGGTGCACAAAGCTGGTGTTGCATACAAGTCCGAGCTTTCCGCTCGCACGGTGTTCGAATCGGAACTGTTCGGAATGAACACCTACATCATCATGTCGATGATGGAGGACTATCTGCGTGTACCCGAGCGCATCCGGACGATCCGCAAACACGCGACGCCGACCGAACTGGTCCGGAAAGCTCTGCCAATCGGCTCCAAGCGAAGCTTCATCAATCTGACGGCCACTCCGTTGCACTATCTGACCGGCCGCGAGCTGTTCGTGGACCTCGGCGAGAACACGCTCGCCGACGGACTCGAGGACCAGCTGGAGGTTCTCCGTTTCTGGCGCGAGGCGACTATCGCGATGCGCACGGACGGTGCACTGTTCAACATGGATGCCGAGCCTGCGAACAGCTCTCACGTCGTCGACGACCGACTGCTCTCCGAGATTCGCGCGGCGTTGGTCCCTGCCGACGATGCCACCAAGACGGCGATCCGCAAGTTCGGAGCACGCCTGACCGCGTATGCATTCCTCGAGAACTGTGATGCACGAATGGCCGTGTGCGACACAGGACCGTACGTCCTCGAGGACGGAACGTTCCTCGCCCTACGCGAAACCTGCGCTGATGGTGAAGGCGACTTCCCGTGGCTCGACGGAATCAGGGAATCGCTGCCCTACCATCACTTCGTCATCGCCTATCGGCTGCCGAGCACGGTGCAGATGGACAACAACGTCTGGGGTACAGCCTGGTTCACACCGAGTGACTATCAGGGCGACATTCTCGAAACCCGTGTGTTCACGACGGACGATGGCACTCTCCGGCCTCTGGACCTGGACGAAATCGAGGCTGCAACGAAGGCTGTTCGTAAGGCCCACCGCGCTTTGTATGAGCGGCTGGCGAACACTGATCCGCAACAGCGCAACCTGTATGCAACCCAGATGTACGCGTGGAAGCTCAAAGCGTGGGCCCGACTCGCCGAGTGCTACGACGACATCGACTGGAGCGTCACACCCCGCATCGCTGAGTCCTTTCAGAAGTTCAGCGACCCGGATCTGGCGTTGAACATGATCGGCGGCGTGTTCGTGCCGGGTGATCGTGATAGCTGCTTCCGCCCGCTGGGAGGTTGAACGGCCGAGTCTCGCGTGGCGCTGATCCCTATAGCTGCCGTCCCGCTCACGACCGAGCCGACTCCGCAACTGAGCATCACGCTCTCGGTGGAGGGCGCGCATCGGCCCCCGACATCGGGGTAGGGATCGCCCCCGAGCACCCTTCGTGCCGGCTGGGCCGAAGAACTGCTGATTTGCCCTACTGGAAAAGGACCCCGCATGACTACTGCCGCGACACCAGCGCGCTACAAAGGAGTGAGCTCGTACAACTTCGGATCTGCGTTCGGCACAATCCGCGCCTTCCACACACCGCAGGACGTCATCGACGTCTTCGGTGACGACCTCGGTAGTGTCATCGCGCTAGTGGAGTCCGGCGGCACTACCTTCCTCTCGCCGATCCTCGGCCGATTGGGTGGAATCGTCTGCACGTCCGGCACCTCCCGGTCGCACCTGGCTATCGTGTCGCGAGAATACGAAGTTCCGTGCCTGCTGGCCGTCGACCTCGCCGACTGGATGCCTGCCGACGGTGACGCGGTGCGTATGGAGTCGTCGTCCGACAACGAAGGTTGGCTGATGCCGGCCACCAAGGCAGACGTGCCGGGCGACAGCACCGCCGGCATCCTTGCTACCCCTGCCCCCGTATCCGACGACATCTCACACGCGGGCCCGACCCGCCAGTACACCTCCGACACGACCGGCTGTCCTGCCACCGACTGGTGGAACTACATCGCTACCGTCGGAGACGAGATCGGGCGCAAGCCCTTTCCGTCATCGGTCACGGTCGACACAGTGAAGCAGCTGTGTCGTGAGGAGATGAGCGACAACCAATTGGAACAACTCATCTTGCACATGGGTCGGTCCTTCAAGCCGGAGATGACACGACGGTCCGGCTTCACTTCCGAGATCTTTCCGATGATGCCGTACATGTCCATGTCGGTGATCGAAGACTTCTACAGCTATCCCGAACGGATCCGCGTGATCGATGCCGCCATGCCGGCCGAAGAGATCGGTGCTCGACTGCGTATGCAGTCGGGGCAGATCAGTCCCCTGTGGATCTGGATGGTCGGGTATCACTACCTTTGTGGACGCGAGCTTCTCATCAGTCTCGGAAAGCTCGGTCCGAATGATGCCCTCGATGACGTGCGGACCGTCGTCGACTTCTGGAGACGACTCACGCTCGCCCATCGAGGCGACGGCACGCTCGACTACAAGGACGCCGGGTTCACCAACAAGTACCTGCCGCCGCAGGAAGTGGACTCCTTGTGCCGGACGCTTCGACCCTTGGACGCCGCGACGAGCAAAGAGTTGAAGCAGCTCAACGCTGCGCTATCGGGGTATTGCTTTATGTACTTCACCGACTCGCGGGTCGGCATCTGCGACAACGGGCCCTATCCGGACGAGAGCCGGGGCACTGCGGTCCTGGTACGGGACTTCCTGAGCTTGGACAGTGGCCCCTTCGCTTACCCCTGGGCTGAGCAGTGCAATCCCGGAGTCAGTGGCGTGACGTTGACGCTCGAGTACTCACCATCGGCGTTCCGCGACTTCGAGATCAACGATTGGGGTACCACTTTCACCGAACCCGACCACTTCCTTTCTGCGGTCGTCAGTGCGTCGGTCGTGGCCCGATATGCCGACGGAACCACCGCCGTACTCTCGCCGGAAGAGTGGCCGGAGCTCGCCACACGTCTGGGCGCCGAACACCTCGGGCTGTATCGGACCTTCAGCGACATGGACCGGGAGAGCCGCATCCTGGCAGCCACGAGAATGTACAGCTGGGGACTGCGGCCGTTTGCGCGTCTTGCCGGGGTCGAAGACGCCGTCGACTGGTCGTTCTCGGACCATACGATGGCTCTTTTCCCTGAGCCGCTCGCAGACGACGATCAAGCAGCAGCGATCTTCGGCGGAGCGCTCGTCGCCCACGACCGTCCCAGTGCTTTCACGGGTTTCAACTAGACCACCGCGCCCGAACGACCGCACAACGCATCACACGAAGTGGCCGCCGGCAGGTGGCCCGAAAGGTAGAGATCATGCGTCAGTCAATGCAGCTCGTGACACCTGCAGACGAATACCTGATCCATCAGACGCCGGATACGTTCTCGATCGTGTCCGATTCGGATGTGTCGTGGACGGAACGAGTCTGGTGCTCACTGTTCGCTCGCGACGGCTCGCTCCAGATCGATTTCGGCCTGGGTAAGTACCACAACCGCAATGTCATCGAAGGATTCGGTGGTATTTCCCGAGGCGTAGAGCAGATCACCGTACGAGCGAGCACCGAGCTCGACCAACACCCCGAGCGGACAGGTGTCGGACCGATCGACTACGAGATCATCGAGCCGATGCGCAAGGTCCGGTGCATCCTGCGTGAAAACGACGTCCAACCCCTGTCCTTCGACGTCACCCTCACTGCGGTCCTGCCACCCTTCCTCGAGCGCAAGGATGCGCAGCGCGGGATGGACGGCCTGCGGATCTCCTCGGACCTGCGTCGATTCCATCAGCTGTGCACTGTCTCCGGGTGGGTCGAGATCGACGGCGAGAGAACGGAAATCACCGACGAGACCTGGCTCGGATACCGGGACCGCTCGTGGGGGGTCCGTATGGACGTAGGTGAACCGGCGCCGGACGTCCACGCGCCGAACCGCATGAACCAGAATTTCCTGCTTACCTGGAGCCCGATGTACTTCCAGCCGGCAGATGGCAGTGCCCCGTACGAGATTCACCATTACCTCCAGTGGGTCGATGGCGAAGTCCACTACTTCTCCGGGTTCGTCAACTACGCGGATGGCCGTCAGGAGCCGTTGCACGGCATGGTGGACGATCTGAAATACGACCCTGCCACACGCCGCCTGCTCGGCGGCACGATGACCTTCGACTCCGGCTGGGGTAAAACGCGCACGGTGGAGATTGCGCCCGTGTCCGACATCGGATTTCACCTCGGCACCGCGCTCTACTTCGGGTACAAGGGCGAACGGCACGGCGGGTGGAAGGGCATCGACCACGCCGACGGCGAGCGGTACAAGGATATGACCGACCGTCAAACGCTTCTCGAAGCTCACCAGCTGCGAGACTGCGTGATCACCACCCGTGAAGGTGACGCGACAGGATTCGGAATCTTCGAGTCGATGGTCATCGGCGAACATCCGCGCTACGGCCTCCGTGGTCAGGACTCGTTCCTCTGACAGTGACCGTGACACAGTCTGTCCGAATCGGCCG